>JAIRUS010000067.1 GCA_031254295.1 Streptococcaceae bacterium
ATACAGGTGGCGCTGGAAACTTCATCGTTGACAGAAACCCAAGTAAGCCGAAGAGCTGGTGGGACAAAGCTATTCAGGGGACGCAGAATTTCTTTAATGGTGTGGGACATGCGATAGGCGGGGCGACAAAAGCTGTAGGTCAAGCGATCAGCGCAGGACTTGACTGGCTAAACCAAACAGTAGTTAGTCCAGTTGTGGACTTTGTAAAAAAGAATGCGACCGCTTTGGCAGTCGCAGGTCTGACCTTAACAACAATCGGCTTGACGATAGCGAATGTTGTACAAGTTGGAGCCGACCCCGCGACAGATGCGTTAGAGGTTGGCGATCTCGGCTTACTTGGTGAAAAGATAGGTCAGTTGACTGAGGAAGATTCTGCAGCTAGTGAGAAAGCTGCGGAGACTGTAAGTAAGGAAAGTGAAAGTGGAAATATATTAGATGATATTTCCCAATCAAAATTGCAACATGAATTTAAGCATGCAGACGACTTTGGAATTGATGGAAATTGGAATAAAGTGAATGGTCAAGCGTTCAAAGAAGCACTTCAAAAACAGATTGAAAATGTGACAAAACCAATTGCAGGAAGCTACAGAGGGGAACAAGTAACTCATTATTTTGATTCTATAACAAAAACAGATGTTATGGTAAGACCAGATGGGACACTTGCTGGATCGTGGAAACTTAGTCAACAACAAATCGAAAATTTATTGAGAAATGGAAATGTTCAATAAGAAAAGGATGAAGAATGGAATATTTTGAAATTACGATTTACCCAGTTAAGGCTGAAAGAAATAAAAACTTAAGGCAAGAAATTGAAGATGAAATAAGAAAAACAAAGCTTTATAAAGAGACAACCTTAATTGAGTTTTTTTCCGAAGAATGTAAAGATTTTGATGAAATTTGTATTAGTATTCCTGATTATCACTTTTCACAAAAAGATTTTATAGCTGAAGTTGCTGAATTATCAAAATTTATAGGTTCAATTTTTTCTAAAAATCCTCAATTGTCATTTGCAACAGGAATTTATGAGTTGTCGTTTGATTACTATGAGTCGCTAAAATCCCTAAATGAATTAAATAAAACTTTTTTGGAAAAATTTCCAATTGTATTTTTTAATAACTTCAGCGATAAAAAGTGGAATCTATTAGGAGATAAAATATATACAGATAGAAACGTCGAATGCGTTTTCAATTCTACAGTACAGACTATTTTTTAATGCTTTGCTGTTACTAATTATGCAGAGCCAACATTGGAGGTAGCAGGTCTTTCTTCATCAGTTGTAGGATTGACAGTTGCGAACTGAGAAAATTCGAGATAACATCACAATAGGTAATGAATTAGTGCTTTGCAAAACGATTACGATCATCTATTTATTGATGACGGAGTAAATTTTAAATTTACTGGCTTTCAAAATCTGGAAGATAAAATCATTTTTCAAAAACGTGTTTCAAGTGTAATTGATGAAATTAAAGATGAAAGGGCGGAATGAAAACCAATAAAAAACACATCTCTCGAGTGATGTGTTTTTTTATTTTGATTTAGGATTATCGAGTTCTTGGGCGTGCTGTCATCGCAGATACGATTTTGAAACGACGCTTCAATAGATAACGGCCACCAAAGACAAGAACAGCTAGAATAATCATCGTAACTCCATTTAAGAGAGGATTAATCACTGCAGGGAGAAAGGCTGTTACTGAAGTGACGACGACCCATGCAAGCATATAGAGAATCAAAAATAGCGTAGGGCGAGATCTTTTCCAGAAACTTTGCTTTTCCTTTTTTTGAGCTGCTTCTAATTGATTACGATAGACTTGGTATAAAGCAAGGCCGCCAACGATAGAAGAAAGAATTAGGGTAGTCAAACCATAATAAACACCAGTTTTATTGAACTCCATCATGATGCCATAGAGACCTGCAAGCAAAGAAAAGAGGAGCAGGATACTATCTAAAATCATTAGTTTTGGATCGGTATTGGTGTATTTTTGGTTTTTGTCAGCTTCCTTTGGTTTGTAGCCTTCAATAAATTCAGTAGGCGTGCCAAGTAGATTACGAGCCGTCACGCCGGTCTTTTGAGCTGCTACAATCTGAGGGATGATATCAGCTAAAATAGTTTTAACTTCCTCATCAGATTTTCCAGCTAGCAAAAGCCCACGCGTCACGCTGTGTACATAGTCAGAATTTTTAGCCGTCAAAGCTGACAAATCAAAGTCATGGCTTTCTATTTCTGTAATCTCAACTACAGTCTCTTTTTCATTTTCCATCTTTATATTATAGCAAAAAGCGAAGCCGACTGCTTTGAAGCACTGAAAAGTTAAAGCTTATATTATCAATTTTCTTACGAGCTGAATTATCTAAAATGAGTCACAATGATTCACATTGTAACGAAATGGAGAGTAAATCTTAGGATATGTCATGAAGATTTATTTGTTCAAGTGTAAAAAAGCGATTTTTCAAGGAAAAAAGTCGCCGAATTGATAAAAAATGGAGAAAATAGCACAATTTACTTGCAACCCTTTTCAATTAATAGTAAAATAAGGCGTAAAGCTTAAATAGCAAAATTATACAAATTAAGGAGTCCATACAATGGCATCTAAAGAATTTCACGTAGTAGCAGAAACAGGTATCCACGCTCGTCCTGCAACATTACTTGTTCAAACAGCTTCTAAGTTCACTTCAGAAATTACATTGGAATACAAAGGTAAATCTGTAAATCTTAAATCGATCATGGGTGTTATGTCACTTGGTGTTGGCCAAGGTGCTGACGTAACAATCTCTGCTGAAGGCGCTGATGCTGATGAAGCAATGACTGCAATTGCAGAAACAATGGTTAAGGAAGGACTTGCTGAATAATATGACAGAAAAGCTAAAAGGAATTGCAGCATCTTCTGGTGTTGCAGTTGCCAAGGCTTATCTGCTTGTTCAGCCTGATTTGTCATTTGAGACAAAATCAGTTGAATCTCCTGAAAATGAAGAAGCTCGCCTCGATGTAGCACTTGCTGCATCTACAGACGAGCTTTCTATTATTAAGGACAAAGCAGTCGCAAGTCTTGGTGAAGAAGCCGCAGCTGTATTTGATGCCCACATGATGGTATTGTCAGATCCAGAACTTATCGGGCAAATTAAGTCAACAATCTCTGATAAAAAAGAGAACGCTGAAGCAGCTCTCAAAGAAGTAACAGATATGTTTATTGGAATCTTTGAAGGTATGGAAGATAATCCATATATGCAAGAGCGTGCAGCAGATATCAAGGACGTTACAAAACGTGTAATGGCAAATTTGCTTGGTGTGAAACTTCCATCGCCTGCATTGATTGACGAAGAAGTCATCATTGTTGCAGAAGATTTGACGCCGTCTGAAACAGCTCAGCTTGATAAGAAGTTTGTAAAAGCCTTTGTGACAAACATTGGTGGTAAGACTTCTCACTCAGCTATTATGGCAAATACGTTGGAAATTCCCGCAGTGCTTGGTCTTGGAAATATTACAGAACTTGTTAAAGAAGGCCAATTGATTGCGGCGAATGGTTTGACCGGTGATGTTGTGATTGAACCGAGCGATGCTGAAGCAGCAGAATACCGCGCAGCAGGTGAAGCATATGCAGCTCAAAAGGCTGAATGGGCGCTTCTCAAAGACGCAGAAACAGTTACGGCTGATGGTAAGCACTTTGAACTGGCTGCAAATATCGGAACGCCTAAAGATGTTGAAGGTGTAAATGATAATGGTGCAGAGGCTGTTGGTCTCTACCGTACAGAGTTCTTGTATATGGACTCAGATCATTTCCCAACAGAAGATGAGCAATATGATGCATACAAGGCAGTGCTTGAAGGCATGAATGGAAAACCAGTTGTTGTCCGTACAATGGACATCGGTGGTGATAAGAAGCTTCCTTACTTTGCTTTGCCAGATGAAATGAACCCATTCCTTGGTTGGCGTGCGCTTCGTATCAGCTTGTCAGAAGGTGGAGAAGCAATGTTCCGTACACAGCTACGTGCCTTGCTTCGTGCTTCAGTACATGGTCATCTTCGCATCATGTTCCCAATGGTGGCTTTGGTGAGCGAATTCCGCAAGGCTAAAGCTATTTACAATGAAGAAGTGGCAAACTTGAAATCTGAAGGTGTAGCAGTTGCGGATAATATCGAAGTGGGTATCATGATTGAGATTCCTGCCGCAGCTGTACTGGCAGACCAATTTGCTAAGGAAGTTGACTTCTTCTCAATCGGTACAAACGACTTGATCCAATACACAATGGCAGCAGACCGTATGAACCAACAGGTTTCATATCTCTACCAACCTTACAACCCATCAATTCTCCGTCTAATCAATGGAGTTGTCAAAGCAGCACATGCTGAAGGCAAGTGGGCAGGTATGTGTGGCGCCATGGCTGGCGATCAAACAGCTGTACCACTTCTTATGGGGATGGGACTTGACGAATTCTCAATGTCAGCAACCTCAGTCCTTCAAACACGTTCATTGATGAAACGTCTTGACAGCAAGAAGATGGAAGAGCTTGCCAATAAAGCTTTGACTGAAACTTCTACAGTTGATGAAGTGCTTGCACTTGTTGATGAATACGTAAAATAAGCTTTTTAAAAAGGACTTCGGTCCTTTTTTATTTGTCAAAATTTGAATGATTGGTAGATCTTATAATTTTAGGTTTATTTTAGCTCTGAGAAAGTTTTTATTAAGTTTTTCGTCTTATAATAACAATATCGAAAGAGAAAATAAAAACTCTTCGAATCTTACTTTTAAAGGAGATCTAAAAATGACAAAATCAAATTCAGTTAAAATTAAAGTAAATTTTTCAGTGGTGGGTGGACAAATTCCGACAGAAGACTTCAAGAGTTACGCAGCCAATAAGTAATTAAAAGGATAGATGAGGATAATAAAATGAACTATAAAAGTATAAATAAAATTAAGGAAATAAAAAAAGTTTCAATTGACTACAGCTTTGTCGAAAAAGGAATCAGCGGTTCGGAAGCTCAGGTAGTGAAGTCATATCAAGCCAACTATTAAGTACGGTGTAAAAACAAAATAAAGCCACATTTGTGGCTTTATTTTGTTTCAATAACTAAAAAACGGACTTTAAGTCCGTCATTCATCCATTCATTTCATTGAAGCTTAAGCAATTTCAGGCTCTTTTCCAAGTTCAGCTTGAAGCATCCAAATTGTCTTTTCAAGCCAAGCAAGACCTGCGTGGAAAATATCACTGGTAACATAGTCGTCTTCGCCATCGGCCGTTGAGATACCTTCTTTGTATAGATCACTAAGATAACGAAGCGCAAGTACAAGTTCCTCAAAGCGTTTTGTTGTTGCAACACCATAGAGACCAGACTCTAGTTTTATTTTGCTGTTCTCTGAGAACTCAGTCAAAGTTGACCATGGTGCACCACCTAGAGTAATCAAGCGTTCAGAGATTTCATCAAGTTGCCCTTCAATCGCATCGCGGTATTCGTCCATTTGAGGGTGTAAATGCAAGAAATCTTCACCGCGCATATACCAGTGGATTTGATGAATTAAAGCTGACATGGCTGACAAGTCAGCAACGGCTTGGTTCAAAACCAATTTTGATTTTTCATATGACATATAAAATTCTCCTCCAATATTTTATAATTTAACTTTAACAATTGAAACTAAAAATAAGCTGAATTAAGCTCATTTTTTTAATAAATATTAAAATTTAGAAAGGTAGGTTGGCAAATTTACCCATCTTTTGCTCAGTTGCCTTATCAATTTGACCAAGCGCATCATTTACGGCTGCGATAATCATGTCGTTCAAAGTTTCAGGATCCTCAGGATCAATCAAATCGTTATTGATTTCAAGAGATTTCATCATTTTATCACCTGAAAAGGTAGCCGATACGAGGTCTTGGGCAGACTTTCCTATGAAAGTAGTGTTTTGAATTTCTTCTTGTGAAGTTTGCATTTGCTTTTGGAGTTTTTGTGCTTGCTTCATCATGTTTTGCATATTCATCATAATTGTGGTAGTTCCTTTATTCGTATTTTACACAAATAGTATTATAACATCTTTGCAAAATTTTTTTATGCGATTTCACAGATTAAAATGGCTACAGGAACTGATCTCAATCGAATTATGTTATAATTATGCGGAATAGACTAAAACCGTCTAAAAAACAAAATGGGGATGCCATGAATTATTTTGTAAATGAAAATATCTTTACTCTAAACTCTGGAACAGAGTTTTCAGCAGTAAAGCGTTTGAAGATGTTCCGCCAAAAAGGAATTCCAGCAAAGATTTTGACACGTAACTATAATGCGAATCTGTCTGGGGATTTAACTCGTGTTGGGTTAATGCATGAAGATGTTCTTAACATGTACGATTACTTCCAAGAAGTAACGGATATACCGTCTGAAGACTTAAATGTGCGTTATGCTGAAGTGATTGATAAGAGAATGTATCATATCGAAGGTGTTGACGCAAATGAATCTTTGATTAAGTATCATGGTGACACAGTTGCCAAGGTCAATATTGCGCCAGCGACTGTAGGCTTACTTGGCTCTATCGAGTATTACAATAATATGAATGTGATTGTTGTGCGTGATGTTTGGGATCGACGTGGTTTTAAGTCAAGTACACAATATTTCCATCAAGATGGAAACCTAGGACCCCAGATATTCTTTGATCGCAATGGTATACCAAAAATTGAAGTGATACACATGAATATTAACGGGACTTTGTCTCCAACCATGTGGAAGCTTTTGAACTATAAAGGAAAAACTTGGCGTTTTAATTCTGAAGACGAACTTTTTGCTTTCTTTATGACCTCTATTGCTCAGGAGGGGCCAAGTGTATTTATTAATGATCGTCCATCGCTTGTTCCTGCAGTTGCAGCTGTTCAAGGAGCGGTTGCGAAATGGCATTATCTCCATAATGTACATGGAAACAACATCAATCAATCAGGTGCGCCACGTCAAGTAGCGCCTTATATGCAGCCTTTATTTACGACGTTTATCAGCCAGTTTAATGGTGTGATTGTGGCAACAGAGCAGCAAAAGAAAGATATTCAACAATACTTCAACTTTAATAATGTGCTTGTATTGCCAGATAGCTTTGCTGAAGAAGTGGCAGCTGAGAACTTGAAATTTGACCTTGAAGCCCGAGACAAGAATAAGATTGTTTATCTTGGGCGTATGGCTGAAGATAAAAGTACGCTTGAGATTGTGGATATCTTGTCAAGAGTTCATCGTAAATTACCAAATGCTAAAATCGAAGTTTATGGTTATGCTTCACCAGCTGACTATCAAAAACAAATTGAAGACAAGGCTGAAAAAGCTGGTCTTAAAGACTCTATAATCTTTAAGGGCTACCAATCTGACGAAGTTTTGGCTACTGCACTTAAAGAAGCCAGTCTTGTACTTAATACTTCCCCTGCAGAGGGATATGGTATGAATCTTCTGCATGCTATGAGTTTTGGGGTGCCAGTTGTTGCTTATCGTGTGAAGTACGGTATTGAGGAGTTGGTAGAGTCGGGTGTTGATGGTGAGCTTGTTCAGCGTGGTTCAGCGCAACTTGCGGCTGATGCTGTTGTAAATTTGCTGAATGATTCGGTGAAATGGTCAGCAGCTAGTCGTGCGGCTTTTGATAAAGCTCAGAGCTTGAATCTTGATGCTGCTTGGAGCAAGTGGCTTGAGATGTCGCAGACTGTTGAAAATATCTTTGTGCAAGATTGAGGTGCAATAAATAATGAAATTCTTTATTAATTCAAGTTTTAATAAGCAAAATTCAGGAATTGAGCATGCTCAATTGAAGCGTGCAAAGCTCTTTCGTGATCATGGCGAGGCTTTTAAGTTAGTTTTTCGTGAATGGAATCCACGTCTCCATATGTATCTGAGCGAGGTAGGTGTATCTCCTGAGGAAACGCTCTGCATGTTTGACTTCTTCCAAAATGCTGAAAATGTTGAAGAACGTGTTTTGACGGTTGAAGACCTAGACTTTGGTGTGCAAGGCATTTCACGCATTGAGCAAGTGGATCAAAAGCTCTACATGGTGCAAGTCGGCAATCAGTTGATTGCGCGCGTGCGCTACTTCCTTGATGATGACAAAAAACGTGTGTCTATGGTCGAGTTATTTGATGCCTTTGGAAATCTTTATCGTGTGGATAACTATGATTTCCGTGGTTTCTTGTCGCTGGTACAATGGTATACGCCAGATAACAAAATCGGTACGGAAGTCTGGTATGACATTGAGGGGCGCACAGTGCTTGAAACGTTCAATAAGTTTGACGGCACAGGTAAGTTTGTTAAGACAGGCTGGCGTTTGACTTTTGGCGAGCAGGTTTATATGTTTGACAATATTGATAAGTTGACTCAGCATTTCTTTAACTTAATCAATGCGAAGTATTGGTCAGACGATGAACTAAATATTTTCATTCTTGATCGTACACATCTTGGGGACTGGTCAGTTCTTGAGCTTGAACGCCCAGCCTATACGGTGATGCATTTGCATAACAGTCATGCTGGAGATGCCCAAGATACGATGCATTCTGTCATGAATAACTTCTATGAGTATGGCTTGACGAACATGAACCGATACGATGCGGTTATCTCAGCAACTCAAAAGCAGACGAATGATGTCATTGCCCGTTTCAATCCTAAATGCAAGATGTTTACTATTGCAGTAGGGGTAACGCCAGACGCTGTCTTTGAAGAAGCGCATATTCCGATGTCAGAGCGTAAGCATCATTCTGTACTTGTCACTGCGCGTGTGGCGCCTGAAAAACGTATTGACATGATTATCCGAGCTATTGGTGAAGCACGTAAGACAGTTCCAGATATCACGCTTGACTTTTACGGTTATGTCGATCATCGTGATAATGATGCGGCGATGAATGCCATTAATGCAGCAATCAAAGAGTATGACATGGCGGATGCTGTTCACCAATTTGACTACTCCGAAGATGTGCCAAGTTTGCATAAGCAACATCAAGTTTATGGCCTCTTCTCAATCATGGAAGGTTTCAATTTGTCATTGATGGAAGCTCAAGCGCGTGGCATGGTGTCTGTTTCAACGGATGTCAATTATGGACCAAACGAGCTGACGGTTGATGGTGAAAATGGCTATGTGGTAGGTTATGATGATATTGATGGTTTTGCGGATCGTCTCGTGAAGCTCTTCAGCGATGATGAGTTGTTACAGCAAATGTCAGATAAGGCTTATGAGCTGTCAGAGCGTTACTCAGAGGCAAATGTTTGGAAAGCCTGGCAAGCATTGCTTGACGATGCTAAAGCGAAGCCATTCTCTTATGCCTCAGATGTTACAGAAGGTATTGGAAATCAAGAGATTCATCATTAAAAAAAGAAAATTTAATAAGTTAAAGGTAGTTCCGAATTTTCGGAGCTATTTTTGATAAGTTTAAGAAATGCAATCTTGATTTTGGAAGCGGTTCATCAAAGTGATATAATAGATATAAATAAAGGAGAACTATTATGGTTGATAAGCTAAAAATTTTACAACGTGACCCATGGCTTGTACCTTTCGAAGGGGATTTGAAGTTTCGTATGCTTGAGTATACGCGTACTAAGAAGCGTTTATTAGGCGAGAATTTTGAACTTTCTTTAGTGGACTTTGCGGAAGGCTATAAGTATTTTGGCTTTCATCAGGAAGCAGAGAGTTGGGTTTATCGTGAGTGGGCGCCAAATTCAAGTATTAGTGCCGTGTATCTTGTTGGGGATTTTAATGATTGGGATGGTAGTCATCATGAGCTGCACCTAATCGAGAGAGGAGTATGGGAGTTACGGGTAGCTGGCCAGCTGCCGTTAGGTTCACGTGTCAAAATTCAGTTGATAATTAATGAGCAATCACATTGGCGTGTGCCAAGCTATGCAAACTACGTGGAGCAACAGCCCGATATTTCTTATGCAGGAGTGCTTTATCAACCAACCTATCAGTTTAAAAACCCACAGCCCAAGCTGACTGAAGCACCAATGATTTATGAAGCTCATGTTGGGATATCAACTGAAGATTATAAGATTAATAGCTATTATGAATTCACTCGGGACGTTCTTCCCCGTATTAAGGCAGATGGTTATAATACGATTCAACTGATGGCGATTCAGGAGCATCCACTCTACAGCAGTTTTGGCTATCAAGTCAGCAATTTGTATGCAGCCTCTAGTAGATTTGGTAAGCCAGATGATTTGATGGCGTTGATTGACACTGCTCATGGAATGGGCATTCGTGTCTTGCTTGACGTGGTGCATTCTCATGCAGTGAAAAATATCGGTGATGGTCTAAATATGTTCGATGGTACAGCTTATCAATACTTCCACGAGGGAGAGCGAGGCGAGCATGAAGCTTGGAATACTAAGTTATTTAACTATGGAAAAGATGAAGTCATACATTTTCTACTTAGTAATTTAAAGTTTTGGATGGATATTTATAAGTTTGACGGCTTTCGTTTTGATGGTGTCACCTCAATGCTTTATCACGATCATGGGCTAGGATCAAGCTTTGACAGTTATGGAAAATACTTCTCAATGAATACAGACATAGAGGCTGTTTCATATCTCATGCTTGCAACTGAACTTATTCATGACATTAAAGCTGACGCAACCTGTATTGCAGAAGATATGTCTGCCATGCCAGGTATGGCGCTCCCGATATCCGAAGGTGGTATTGGTTTTGACTATCGTCTGTCAATGGGCGTTCCAGACTACTGGATAAAGCAACTGAAAGAAAAATCTGATGATCAACTTGATTTGATGGGGCTTTGGTGGGAGCTGACAACTCGCCGTCCAGGTGAGAAAAATATTGGCTATGCTGAAAGCCACGATCAGGCTTTGGTTGGTGACAAGTCGATTTTTATGTGGCTAGCGAATGAAATGGTTTATTATGGTATGCGCCGAGATCAGGAGTCGCTAGTTGTCGATCGGGCAATCGCCTTGCACAAACTGATTCGCTTGGTGACATTTTCACTGGCTGGTGAGGGTTATCTGAACTTTATTGGCAATGAATTTGGGCATCCAGAGTGGCTAGATTTTCCGCGTCTTGGTAATGGAGATAGCTATCAACAGGCCCGCCGAATCTGGAGCTTATCTGAGAATGAAGAGCTAAAATATAAATGGCTAGGCGACTTTGATAAGGCAATGACTGGCTTAGAACACAGTTATAAATTTATTGAGAAAACAGAGAGCTTGCAGCAACGCTGGATAAAAAATGAAGATCATCTCTTAGCTTTCCAAAAAGGTGACATCCTTCTGGCCTTTAACTTTGATCCGAGTGGCTCAAAACATATGGAGTTTGATAGTCTAGATGTCGAATTGGTATTTGATACAGATGATACAAAGTTTGGCGGCTTTGGCCCACGGAATCATTATGTCTATAAAGATGGAAAGCTTAATATAGAGTTAGCAAGCCGCACAGCCATGGTGTTTAAAGTAGGGTGAAAAATTCTAGTGCAATTTTAATAAAAATTTTAAAGTTATTTTGATAAGATAGAATTCACGACAATTTTCAGAACATTTTATTGATTTTTAGTCCAGTCTATGTTAAAATCTAGACAATAATATTAAAGAAACGAGATAAAAATGGCAAATTTACTGGAAAAGACGCGTCAAATTACTGCGATTTTGCAAGATGATGTGACAGATCTTTCCAAGGCTTATCCTTACACTGGTGTTTGTGAGCGCCTTTCTGAGGTAGTGGCTGCGAATGTTTGTGTGATTGATACTAAGGGAAAGCTACTTGGTTATGACTTGCCTTATAATGCAAAGAATGAGCGTGTACAGGCATACTTTGATGAAGGCCAATTACCTTCAAAATATATCAAATTAGCAGTGAGAATCTACGATACTGTTGCAAATCTTGGCGTAGATGATCCATTGTCACTTTATCCGATTGAAATTAAAGACGCTTTTCCAAAAGGAGTGACAACTTTATCACCTATTTATGGTTCGGGGCTTCGTCTTGGAACATTGATTCTCTGGCGCGATGAAGAGGAATTTACAGATGATGAGCTTGTCTTGGTAGAGTTAGCAACATCAGTGATGGGGGTACAACTCTCACACAAGCAAGTTGAGCAAATCGAAGGACGTCTTCGCTCGGAGGCTGCTTTAAACATGGCAGTGAATACTTTGTCGTATTCTGAGTTAAAAGCTGTACAAGCAATTTTGAAGGAGTTGAACGGAGTTGAAGGCCAATTGACAGCTTCTGTTGTCGCAGATAAGATTGGGATTACACGTTCAGTTATCGTCAATGCTTTAAGAAAGCTTGAGTCGGCTGGAATCATTGAATCGCGTTCGCTTGGTATGAAAGGGACTTATCTTCGTGTTGTAAATGAAGGTATCTATGATAAACTTTCAGATTACTTGCATTAAAATAATAAAAATCGGCCTTTAAGTCGATTTTTATTATGGAAAAAAAGAGATTATGTGTTAAGAAACACGATTAAAAGCTAAAATTTCATGCATATACGCATAATTTAAAGTTGTAAATTGATGTAAGTCAGTAATAACAAGGGTTTGAGCAGATTTTGTCAGAAAAGAAAAATCTTTGACAAGCATTTTCAGAAATGGTAAGATTTAAACGTAGTGTTCATAATTGAAACAGAGATTATAACATTCACATCACTTTAGGCATCACACAGAAAAGGTAGG
>JAIRUS010000083.1 GCA_031254295.1 Streptococcaceae bacterium
GATAAATTTATTACATTTTAATTACATTCATATTTTTGCTTTCAATTATGTCGACTAAGATTGCATTTTCCCTATACTAAGTCTTTTGACTTTTTTATACTGTGACATACATCCATTACTTTCAAAATTGCGTATTCCGGTACATCCGGACAGGTATTCCAGAAATGATCCGGACAGCGTACCGAAGGTATCCGGACACCTACCGCTAGTTGTTACATCAGTCATAGCTGAAACCCTAAGCGAATTAGGATGCAACCACGTAATCCGGGTGATGCCCGGTAACCAACAAAGAAAGGTTATACTAAATACCGAGTCGGTGTCTTGAATTTAAATCGTTTATATTTTCAAGGTTCAGTATTTCGGAGACTTTTTTAGGCTATACGATCTCGTCATAAAATCTAACTTCTGTTGAATGCATTGTGCGCTGTGCCAACAGATATCTTCAAGTCACTTGCGATATCTTTGAAGGACTTACCGCTTTTCCTTAATTCTCGGACATCCCCCTTCAACTTCGCTGTAATAATTGAACGGCGTCCGGCATTACGCTCATTTTTGGATCCCTGCCAGTATAATTCTGCTAGAAAATCATTCATTTCTTTTTTTAATCTTTGAATCTCCTTTGCTTGCTGTTCATTTTCCTTTTGTTTTTCATACTGTTCATTAATTAATTTATGAATAACCTCTTTTTACCGCTCAATTAACCCTTCTCTTTCTGCCAGTTCATTTTGCATCGATACTATTGTAACTTTCCCCACTATTATCACCTCCTCTGCTTTGGAATGATTGCCTTATAACGTAGCCAAATCAATTGAGAGGTTTCTTTAGACATCATCTTCATGATGTGATATATCGGGTTCTTGTGTAATCCCGGACACACGCGACTGCATAGATTCAACCCTTCTTTAACCTTCCTGATTTAGCATTTCAATGGCGTTCATCCGCTTCTGAGCCATGATTTCCCTCATGGAAACTGTCGAATCCAACGGCACAATGTATGCGTTGTGAACAATTCGATCCATGAATGCGTCAGCAATCGTTGGAACCTGGATAAGGTCGTACCACTTTTCATGAGGCGCCTGGCATGCAAAAATGTCGCCGGAATCCGCATCAAATCTTGACCGATCATAATCGTGCCGGTATTGTTGCTGAGCTTTTTATATTGCAATCTCTCACTGGTGGGAACAAGTATTCATTATAGATACTTACGCAGACATAATCACCTCTGTATTTGCCTGATTGAATCTGATATCTCAGACCATTTGGTGTAATGTCCATTGAAGTAGCCATTTCCGCGATGGTTTGGTAACCCCTATCCAGAAGACGTTTTTTCAGAGAAGGGACACCATGAGTGTACATTAATTTTCTGACGAGGAGTGGGGTGAAAAACATCCCTTTACCTGTTTTTAACCCTTTCTGATTAAGTAAAGCGGAAATGTCTTCGTAAGTCATGGTTTCGGCAGCATCATTTATTATATTAATCACTTCTGAAGAAGTGGTCCACGCTTCATAGCTAAGTAATGGCGCTTCTATCATAACAGACTGCGAGGTGTATCCCTTATACCTAATATTAACTAAAATATCCTTATTAATTTTGTTCAACGTTACATCCTCAATTAGATATCTCACCATCCGCTTTTTATCTTTTGGACTTACATCACTAGATTTAAACACTTCAGAAAAGTTGACGGCTAAATTATCGAGAGACGAATAATCGCAGATATTTCTTGTCCGCTCAATTATTTCGGATTGGCGATTATATTCTTCTCTGGCATCGGAGAGATTCTTGAGTCGAATATTCCAATTTGATTCAAGCTCAAGTGCGACAAGCCGATTGTCTGGATCCACATTTAAAAACCTTTTTCTTGCCAACTCAGCTTCATATGCGCATTTATCTACTCGCATCTGGTAATAATTCATGGTTTCATCTTGTCTCCTATCCAGTTCTCTTTGTACAGACACAGATTGGCTGACAACCTCTGGGGTCAGTCTGGCTAACAACAGCTCTGTTATTTTTGCGTCAATGGCTTCTCCATGAATAGACTGGCAGACTTTTTCAGCGTCATCAACTGAACTCTTTTGGCATAGGTAGTAGGGGATTTGCTTGCCGCCTTTTTGTTTGTATTTATTAGTCATGCGGCGACCACATTTACCGCACCAAACTAATCCTTGGATCAGTGCAACTCCTTCACGCGGGGGTGTTTTAGCGTCTTGGCTCTTTCTTTTCGTATAGTTTGCACTGAGTTTGTTTTCATTTGTTTCAAATTCGTCATAAATTATATATTGAGCATGATGATCTTTGATGAAAACGTACCAATCTTCACGAGGCTTTGCTGCTGACTTTTTGCCATCTGGAGTCCACACCATCTGATTTCTACCATAACTATACACACCAGCGTAATAAGGATTATGCAAGATATTAAGTACGTTTACAATTTTTAGATTTATCCATGAAACCTCGCCCTGACCAAAACGCTTTGACGCTTTATATGGGAATTTATATTCTTTCTTCCTGAAGTGTGCGACAACACCGTGGGCAGAACCAACTCTTCGAAATGTGCTAAAGAGCATATCAATGGCATTCTGTATCTCAGCGTCAGGATCTTTTATGGGACTATCGCCATCATATACGTATCCTATCGGCAAGGGATATTTTAATTCGCCGCGTTTAGCTTTATTCATGAGACCACCGCGCATCCGCGCTTGTAGAAAATGCAATTCCGCTTCGCTCATTGTCGCTTTGAGACCAAGTAACAGTCTGTCGTTAAAATCGTTGGGGTCATATATCCCGTCGGCATCAACTAAAAGAGTGTTCGTGAAAGCGCAAAACTGGGTAAGCCTGCTCCAATCGGCCGAACTTCTGGATAAACGTGAACATTCTATACTGGCAACCGCACCGACGAGATTATTGGACACTTTCCCAACAAGTTCTTGGAAACCCTCACGGTCTTTTGCATCGGAACCAGATTTACCAAGATCCTGATCTATCGTAACGATATTTTCAAAAGGCCAGCCTAACGCAACTAACCTGTCCTTGAGCGCATATTGTCTCAACGTACTTTCGTTGTTTTCATACACTTGCTTGATTGTTGACTGGCGAATATATAGTATAGCTATTTTTGAAAGATGAATATTTGTGATCTTGCTACTCTCCTGATACATTTCACACCTCAACTTTCTATTATATTTGCAAGTAAAATAATAATATCTACCTCAACAGATCCACGCACAGGTTTTGTCCATATCGTGCGTTGCCCGCATTGACCTGACTTGTATTGGCGAATCCATGCTGATGCACCTTGAGTGATGAATGCAGTAAGTTCATGTTCAATATTGGCAGGCGCCACACCACCATCAATTATGAGTTGTCGAAGTATTTCATAATCTGCGGATGTGCGCGCATCAAGACTTTCGCTTGAATCCTGGTGAAAATCAGTTTTTTTTAAAATGCCGGCTAATTGTCCTGGGGTGTACTTTTATCTCTTTTTCGGTTTCCAGTGCATCTGATATTTCTTTTGGCTTAGCATTTTTATGAGTCTTTATGAATGCATTGATGAATAATAATACATCCGCATCCATTTTGAATGCACCCTTTGGACCGGTTTTTTTTGGAATCAAAGCAGGCAGCCCGCCGTTTTCAAACGCCTTTTTCATCTGATAATAACTCTTCCGAGAAAAACCATAAGTGTCAGCAATTTCAGTTACGTTCCCTTCATCGTTGGATGTTGCGCGTATCATTTCATACTTAACTTGTACAACATCTTTTTTATCAAAGAAAGGATTTTTGTCAAATATGCCTGCCTTGACATTTTCATGATTGCTGTTAAAACATCCATCTTTTTTCAAGAGTTCATCTTTTGTCTTCATTCCAAAATTACCTCCAACATTTTGTTTCTTAAATATTATACTGTTGCAACAACTTTGTCAAATGTTATTATTGTTTTACGAGAAACTATTTGGACATTATTAAGGTAACACTATTGACATAATTGAGGTTACACATTCTTCTTGATATTGTCAATCAACCTTGCCAACATTTGGAGGTCGTTAAACCAAAAATCTACTGTGCCAATAAAGGGATTTGTCGGTTCGTCTACCGGATAATCTGTCCACGATGTCAATAAAGAATGAATGTTTCCGTCTTGATCGCGACATAGAAGTTTGTCCCAATTGGCAATCTTGTCGATCACTTCGTACTCCTTTCCATTATGTGGGGAAAATGGATGAGTTACTGTAACCTTTTGAATATTGTCCTTTAAAGTAGCAGTTCTATTGTATTTCCAAAGTTAGCAAGGAGGGAAAACGTATACCGGCTGTAAAGCGGTTATTCCAAGAGTCTGAGAATTCTTCAAAACCAAGCTACATATCGGGTTTGATGTATGGTTGCGCCGGAGTCTTAGCTGAAAAGAACGGGAAAACGTACTGCATACCGCTAGCGTGCGAAGTTCAGGACGGTTTGCATGAGATAATGTCATGGAGTAATATTGACGGAGAGCGGCAAGGGAGCCATGTTGAGGAGATGATAACCCTTGCTCATAAAGCGTCTGAATCATTTGGAGA
>JAIRUS010000073.1 GCA_031254295.1 Streptococcaceae bacterium
CTGTAATTATGGGGTTTTGTTTGAATTGGATGCCAGGCTCCTACTATCTGGGTATGCATCATCAACTCAAATCAATTGAGTTAGAGCCCGAGAATTTAGATAGCAAGAAAATGTTAATGCTTTATTTTGAAGTTCCAGAGCGTCCACTTCCAATTGAAAAAGCACGCTTTTATGCGAATCAAATACTTGAAGTTGAGCCCGCATATAAACCTGCTCTGAATGTTCTTGATATAGTGCGGATTCTAGAAAACAGGTAACCTTTGAAAGGTAATTCAAAAATCATACCCCAGTACTATTGCGCTGAAAGCTGAGGGAGTGGGTGAAGCGCTCGCACCAGAAGTAGAGAGCTTTGTGTCTATTTTTATAGTATACATCCATTCCTTTTTGGGGTTAAATGGCTGGATAATTGCAAAAGAGGTGATGTTGTCTAGTGAAAGAAACGAGACAAAATCGTAGACGGTGGCGAAGTATAAAAATTTTGCTAAATAGGTTTGTAATGATTCTAAATTATTAAGTACAGAGCAATAAATCTAAAATGATATAATTAGACCAACGTATATTGGTCTTTTTTAAGACTAAATTAATTCAGATATAATTGGAAATAATGTTGCAACATAGAATTTTGAGGTAATGAAATCAATTATATTTGGCTAGAATTAGGTAATTTATCGGTTCCAAAACTGAATATAGAAAAATTATACTCTGGAAAAGACTGGAAACAGACTTTCAGATGTCAAAATCAGAAATTTTAAGTCAACATGGGCTACTTTTATCGAAAATGATATCGAATTGAGAAAAGATATCAACAAATTAGATGATGAAGGAATTTTTGACGAAACTAAAATATATTTCGAAGTATATTAGTTAAAATTTTTAAAACGTTTATTTGGAGGAAAAATGGTAAGTCAAAGTCTATCAAGTGCAGAAAGTTATACATGGCAAGTTATTAAGAAGCATTATGATGAAATTCCAGACCTTTCTATTTCAGATCTGGCAGAGCTCGCGCATTGCTCACTTTCGACGATTAATCGAACAGTGCGAAAAAAAGGCTTTGCTGGCTATGCTGAGTTTCGCTTTTCTATCAAGGAAAAACCTCTTCCTAAGATTAGTGGATTTTCAAAAGGGGTTTTAGCTGCGATTGGAAAAAATGAGGAAGAACTACTGCGAACGATTAATAATATTTCTGCCGAAGCGATAGAAGAAGCGGTTAAAGAAATTGATAAGGCAACAGAAATTATCATCTTTGCTCATGGTTTGTCTGCGAATGCAGCAACAGAGATGATGAAAAAACTTCAACTCTTTCATAAAGCTGTAACGCTCCATGATGACTATGAGTATATGGCTTACTATGCGGATTTTGTAAAGTCAGGAACATTAATTATTGTCCTTTCTTTGAGTGGAGAGACGCTGGGGATTGTTAAAGCAACAGAGATAGCCAAGCTACGTGGTGCAAAGGTTTTGACACTTACAGTGACAAAAGATAGTCCATTAGACAAGCTGGCAGATAGCTCATTGGTTGGTTATAAAAGCCCGCTTGAGGTGAATTACTTTGATTTAGATGTGCATAGTCGCTTGCCTCTTTATATATTGGTTCGTGTCTTATTTGACGCTTACTCTATTTACAAAAAACAAGCTTGATTTTAGAAGATAATATGAAAATAGCTAGGGTAATTCCGAGCTATTTTTTGGGCGTACTTGAAAGTATTTCCCGTGGAATAGTCGAATTTGGAAACCTTTCCTTATCTGAAAATGTTAATATATTTTTGTAAGCGATTTCTGAAATTGCTAAAGGAGGTTTCCTATGAAAGAAGGAAAGATGAAGCAACGTATCTCTTATATGCTGGGTGCGTTGGGACATGATACATACTACTATGCGATTAGTACGTTCTTTATCGCATTTGTTACCAGTCAGATGTTTGCGGGTGATCCACATGAAGATGCGATGATTGCGCTTGTCACAGGGCTGGTTGTGGTAATTCGCTTGGTTGAGATTGTCTTTGACCCTATTATTGGCGGATTTATTGACAATACACATACGCGTTGGGGAAAGTTTAAACCTTGGCTTGTTGCAGGTGGTATCGTGTCGTCTTTGATGATTATGCTCATGTTCTCGCGTTTCTTTGGTCTAGCCTCCAGTGCGCATAAAGGACTATTCATAGTTGTCTTCATCATATCATTTATCATTTTGGACGCTTTTTATTCGTTTAAGGATATTTCATTTTGGTCAATGATTCCTGCTCTGTCTGAGAAAAATTCAGAGCGTGAAACCTTGGGAACCTTTGCTCGTTTTGGTTCTGCTATTGGCGCACAAGGGGCTACGATTCTTGCTATTCCCATCACGATTATGTTTACCCAAGGCGGAAAAGCACAAGGTGCAAGAGGTTTCTTTGTCTTTGGTGTAATTGTCGCATTAGTTCAGGGCATCACAGCCTTAATCACAGCTTGGGGAACAAAGGAACAAGAGTCTGCGATTCGTGAAGAGGGAAAGAAAACAATGCCAGCTGATATTTTCAAAGCGCTTGTCAAAAATGACCAGTTGATGTGGCTAAGCTTGTCTTATATCTTGTTTGCGATTGCCTACGTTGCCACAACGGCCACGCTTATCCTGAATTTTACCTTTGTTTTGGGGCATGCGACGTTATATTCTATTACAGGTATTGTGGGCTTTATTGGCTCTATCGCTTTGGTTCCTTTATTTCCAATCTTAGCTAAGAAATTTGGACGCCGTAAGATATTCACAACTACAATCATTTCAATGTTGCTTGGCTATGGGTTCTTTGCGGTTGGTTCAAGTGCCGTGACGACTGTGATTGGCTTGATTCTCTTGACAGCTCCTTATCAATTGGTTTTTCTGTCAGTTCTCATGACGATTACGGACTCTGTAGAGTATGGTCAGTGGAAAAATGGAGTACGTAATGAAGCGGTCACGCTTGCAATGCGTCCTCTACTTGACAAAATTGCAGGAGCTTTCTCAAACGGTATCTTTGGATTCGTGGCAATTGCGGCAGGTATGACGGGATCAACTTATCATTCGAGCGCGCATTATGGCATCGCGACCTTTAAGCTGTATGCCTTTGTTGTTCCAGCAATTCTGATGCTTATTTCTCTTATGATTTATCTGAGCAAGGTGAAGCTGACAGAAAAACGTCATGAAGAAATCGTTGCAGAGCTTGAAGAGAAGCTGAAGTAAAAATTTGAATATGGTAGCTTGGAATACAAGCTCAACATATCGTAGGAAAAAATCATGAAAATTACAACAAAAGAATTTGGACTCGGTGCGACCTTAATTACATTTACGAGTAAAAATGATATTTCAATTTCCTTTACTAATCTAGGCGCGCGAATCGTGGATTGGTCTGTCAACGGGAAATCAATCGTTCTTGGCTTTGATAGCGCCCAAGAATATATAGAAAAAGACAGTTATCCAGGTGCAAGCATTGGGCGAACAGCGGGACGTATTAAAAATGGTTTGATTGAGCTTAACGGAAAAAATATCCAACTCAATCAAAACGAGTTTCCACAGACATTACATGGTGGTGAAGATGGCTTTGATTTGAAACTCTGGCGTTTTGAGATTTTTGATCAGGAGGATAGGGCAAGCGTACGCTTTGATTTGACTTCAAATGATGGAGAAAATGGTTATCCAGGAAAACTTGATGTCGCTGTGACACATTCATTTGACGAACAAGGGCGTTGGACGATTGATTACGACGCAATATCTGATAAGGATACTGTCTTTAATCCGACAGGACATGTCTATTTTAATTTGAATGGAGAGGCAAGTCTGCCAGTTGACAATCATTACTTGAAACTGGCAGCGACTCATTTTGTTCCCTTGCTGGATAAGACGGAAATTGTACGAGGCGATATTGTAGAGCTGCGAGATACAGTTTTAGACTTTCGGGCAGGCAGATATCTAGCTGAGACGTTTGCTAGTGATATGGAACAAGTTCAACTGGTTGGCGGGATTGATCATCCTTTCCTACTAGATGAAGTGAGCTTGGAAAAAGAGCAGGCCTGTTTGAGCCTAGATGATTTGAGGGTTTCAGTTTATACAGATCGTCCAAGTATTGTGCTTTTTACAGCAAATTTTGGTGATTTAGGAACGATATATCATGGAAAGCCACAAGTTCATCATGGGGGGATAACATTTGAAACACAGATAGCCCCAGGTTCACGGCAGATATCGGAACTTGGTGATATTTCACTGAAAGCTGGAGAAAAATTTCATTCAAGAACGATTTATCAGTTAAATCAAATAAATTGAAAAGGAGAATAAGATGTCAATAATTGTGGAAAACAGCAAAGTCCTGTCAAATTTGACAGGAACATTTAAACATACATTTGCTGATGCAGATGATACAGGCGAAATAGAATATTACTTTTCACCAGGTCGGATTAATTTGATTGGTGAACACACAGATTACAATGGCGGTTATGTCTTTCCTGCGAGTATTACAATCGGTACAACAGGACTTGCATGCCTACGAAAAGATACGAAGATTAGGCTTTTCTCGGAAAATTTTGCTGATATGGGTGTCATTGAATTTGACCTGTCTGAGAGCTCTACTAAAAATGGTGAGAGTTGGGAAAATTATGTCAAAGGTATGATTGTCATGTTCCAAAAGGCAGGTTATGTGATTGATAAGGGATTTGATCTTTTGGTTAGTGGCGAAATTCCAACAGCTTCAGGCTTGTCTTCATCGGCTTCGCTAGAGCTTTTAGTAGGTGTTGTTTTAGATGATTTATTTGATTTAAAAATACCTCGCTTGGAAATGGTACAGCTTGGTCAAAAAACCGAAAATGAATTTATCGGTGTAAATTCAGGCATCTTGGATCAATTTGCGATTGGTTTTGGCCAAGTAAAGCGTGCTATTTTGCTAGATTGCAACACGTTAAAGTATGAAATAGTGCCAGTCGAATTAGGCGATTATGACATTGTCATCATGAATACGAATAAACCAAGGGCTTTAACTGAGTCTAAATACAACGAACGTTTTGCCGAAACCCGCGAAGCACTTAGGCGTTTGCAGGCTAAGCTTGATATCAAGTCACTTGGCGAGCTGTCAAATGAAGACTTTGATGCCCATACAGATTTAATTGCAGATGAGACTTTGATAAAGCGGGCGCGACATGCCGTTTATGAAAATAATCGTACTAAAGTGGCTCAAAAAGCTTTTGTATTGGGGGATTTAATCAAGTTTGGTGAACTTTTAAATGCTTCACATGCTTCGTTAAAAAATGACTATGAAGTAACAGGTCTCGAGCTTGATACATTAGCTGAAACAGCACAAAAACAGCTAGGCGTTCTAGGGGCGCGCATGACAGGTGCAGGCTTTGGTGGCTGTGCCATCGCATTGGTCGCCCATGATAATATTGCAGCGTTTGAAAAAGCTGTCGGCAGTGAGTACGAAAAAGTCGTCGGTTATCCAGCTAGTTTTTACGTTGCCCAGATAGGCGCTGGCGCAACTAAATTGGACGTAAGATAAAAATAAAATAAGATAAGATAAGTAATGAGTAGTTCTTCTTTGATTAAGCGATAGATAAGAAAGTTAAATAAAGAAAATGGAAAAATATCAAGCTATTCAAGAGTTTATAGAGTTAGCAGTGAAAAATGGTGCAATTGAAGAACTAGATAAAACCTACTTGCGCAATCAATTATTAGAGTTTTTAGGATTGCAAAGCTGGGAAGAACCAGAGAAAGCTACAACAGGGCTAAGTTCGCTGGTTTTAATGGATGAGTTGATGAATGTCGCGCGTGAAAACAAGAAGTTTAGCCCAGAAAATAATGGCCTTAATGATTTTTACGAATCCGCCCTGATGGACTTTATCACCCCAAAGCCAAGTGTTATCAATTCTCAGTTTTGGCAAAAATATCAGGAAAGTCCAGAAAAAGCCACGGATTATTTCTATGAGCTGGCACGTAAAGTTAACCAAGTCAAGACACGTGACATTGCGAAAAATCTGGCCTTTCGTCAGCCGTCAAAATACGGCAATTTAGAAATCACAATCAATCTATCCAAGCCCGAAAAAGATCCCAAAGCCATTGCGGCGGCAAAGCTAATCAAGGCGTCAAGTTATCCTGAATGTGCATTGTGCATGGAAAATGAAGGCTTTTACGGCAGCGAAAATAAAGCGGCAAGGAGCAATCATCGCATTATCCGTATGAGCTTAGGCGATGAGAACTGGGGCTTTCAATATTCGCCCTATGCCTATTACAACGAGCATTCAATCGTGCTGAACGCACATCATCAGCCGATGAA
>JAIRUS010000079.1 GCA_031254295.1 Streptococcaceae bacterium
ATACAGGTGGCGCTGGAAACTTCATCGTTGACAGAAACCCAAGTAAGCCGAAGAGCTGGTGGGACAAAGCTATTCAGGGGACGCAGAATTTCTTTAATGGTGTGGGACATGCGATAGGCAGTGCGACGAACTGGCTCAATCAGAATGTTGTGAATCCTGTTGATAATTTTCTCAACAGCACAGTAGGTCAGGTAGTAGAAAATACTATAATAGGTGCATTGAGCGCGGCGAGCGTGTTAATGTCCGCCCCAGAAGATGGTGCCACCGTTCTGGCGCTAGGAAGTGAGGTCATCTTAGGGGATACGATTGCGTCAGCTGGACGAGGTGTCTTTGGGGAGAGTGTAGGAGATACACTAGATGAGACGATAGGGACAATCAAAACTGACCCAGGCACTATTGCGCCGAAAGCAGCGGGAGTGGGCGAAGCACTCGCACCGGAAGTTGAAAGCATAGATGAAAATGGTATTCATCATATCTTACAAAGTTCTCATAATTGGGGAAAAGTAGTGGAAGATCCAAATGATTGGAATCAGGTCTCTAAAATTGTGTCTAAAGTCATGGAAGAAGGAACAGAAGGGCCGTATAGAGGAGTTTTTAAGAAAGCTTTAGAAGTAAATGGAAAAATTGTTGAAGTAACCTATAATAAAATGGAAAATGGTGAAATCAAAATTTCTGATGCATGGATAAAGTATGATAAATAACCAGGAGGAGAATTGTGGAAAATAATGAACGTATAAAAGATTTGATATTAAATGGCGAATTTGATGAGATAAAAGGATTATTGAATATGTCAGATACAGATAGGCTAGAGGGAATGCTTATGGCGCTAGCTTATGAAGATACAGGAAATATTACGCCCTATTTCTTTATTAATAATCTCATTTTAGAAGATGAAAGCGCAGAACTTCACGCGATTGCTTCTGCCTTGATGAGTGGACCGTTCTGTTGGATGAAAGGAGCATACAGGTTAGGGATGGAACATATGAAAAAGGCAATTGAATTAGATACAGAAAATCCATCATATAAGCAAGGAATACTTCTTTTTAATATCATTCCAGAGAGACTTTTATCAGATAATGAGGCTCTTAAGTACGCAAAACAAATAATAGCTATAAATCCAGAAGATGTTACAGCTATTGAAACTATCAAAGATATAAATAGGGCTAGAAATAGATAAGAGTTTATGAAATTGGAACAAATAGAAGTGTTAAAAAAATATATCATAAGTGGAAATTTTAAAGAAGCCCGAAAAGTTGCCAAAACATTTGTGCTAGCTACACTTGGGACGCAACTATTGGAGATGTCATTTGATACTCAAGATGTTGCGATATATTTTTTCTTACAAGATTGGTTATCCGATGAAGAGAGCGCAGAATTGCATAACATAACGGCTACTTTGTTGGGAGTTGGCCTTGTTTTGATTTCAGGTGCGAATTATCTCGCCATGCATCATTTGGAAAAAGCAATCGCCTTATCTCCGAATAATATTGAATATAAAAAAGCAATATTGTATTACTATATAGTCCCAGAAAGTCCGCTTTCTCGAGATAGAGCCCGATTCTACGCAAAGGAAGTTCTTGAGGCAGAACCTGAAAATAGTCGAGCTTTAGAAATCTTGGACAGTGTTAAATGGAGAAATGAGAAAGCGAAAGAGGCGCAAAAAATATTAGAAAATCTGGGGAATTACGAAATAAAAACGAAAGAGTCAGATTATTATTGGGGATATCGGGAAGTTTATGACAAATCTAGTAATGAAATTTGGTTATTTAGCCCTGATTTATGCTTTGAAAAATATTACAAAATAAATCACCGAGGAAGCATTTAAGAAAAGCTTAACAATCATAATGGGATAAAAATTGAAATAAGTGGTGAAACCCGTAAGAAAAGACTTCCAAATTTTTTGGAAGTCTTTTCTTACGGAAATCATATCATTAGTTGAAGTATTTTTAAATTCCGTAACCTGCAGGTGGATAGATATATGTGACAGTTCCTTGAGCAGTTGTCGCATCAAAATAGTCACGATAAACTGCAATTGTTGGATTGCCGTTAAAATTTGATTCAAGAACTTGGATTTTCCCATCTGCTTGTACACCGATAACTACTGCGACATGGCCACCAGACCAAGAAGCGATAGCACCAACCATTGGAGTAGAGCCTGTTTTGAATCCGTCAGCCGCAGCACTGGCAGCCCAATCATAGGCATTTCCCCAGTTATTTCCTGCCCAAGGCGCGACGGCTTTCGCTCCCCAAGTACAAGTGCCATAGGCATAGCTATCATCGGCATAGTCACGAGTTTGGATAAGATTGTAGTCTGGAGTGATAACTCCGTTAAGAGCATTTTGGATTGTAGTCTTTTGAGTATTCAAAGCTGCTTCTTGAGTAGCTTTGGCTGCATTTGCAGCATCGGTCTTAGCTTGTTTTTCAGCATCTTTTTTAGCCTCAAGAATTTCTTTTTGACTAGGGCCAGATAAAGCATTTAATGTCCTAGAAAGATTACTTGTCGGAAGAATAAACTTTGTATTAAGTTTTGTAGTAATCATTGAAAAAGAAGACGAAGATGAAGAGCTGTTTGAAAATGATAATGTATCTGCTTTAGCGATGGAAGTTGTTGAAGCAAAGATACTTGTGAATAATAATCCAGTAATTATCTGTTTTTTAATCATGACAAACATACTAACAGAAAAGAGACTATAGCTCAAGACAAGCTATCTGAAAATGTTTAAAAATTATTAAACAAACTTTAATATTACAATTTTATAACAACCTTAGGTGTAAGTAAGGATAAGGAAAAAGTAAAGTATAAGCCAAAACAACAATTAAAGGTCAAAACATTACAAATATATTACGAAATTTAGAAGAGAACACGGCGAAAGCCATATATTATAAGGCCTCAAGGAGATTTTGAGCAAGAGTAACGTCAGAAAGATAAGGTTCCCATACGCCACGGACTTTTTGGAAGGCTTCAGTTCCTTTTGCTAGCAAAACTACAATCTCTCCAGACTTAGCAGACTGAATAGCTCTAGTAACGGCTTCAGTACGATCTACAATGATTTCGTAGTGAGCATCTGGCATGTAACTTGCAATCTCTTCACAAATTTTTTGCGGATCTTCAAATTGTGGATCTTCGGCTGTTAGATAAATATAGTCTGAATATTTTCCAACAACATCAGCAAAGTCTTTTCGTCTTTGATAAGCTTTTTCACCAGGTCCTCCACCAACAGAAATAATTTTTTCAGTTGGAAAGTCATGACGCAAAGACTTAAATAACGCAGTGAAACTCATAAGATTATGGGCGTAGTCTACAACAACAGTCACCCCTTTATTCTCAAAGATATTCATGCGACCAGGAATCTGAGTTTTTAAAAGCCCAGTACGGATAGCTTCGGATGAGATACCTAGAAGTTTGGCTTGGGCAACAGCAGCCGTAGCATTTTCAACATTGAAAAGTCCTAAGGTAGAAATAGCAAAATCTTCTGCTCCATCTTGCGACACAACCTTAAAGCTCAAGATAGACCCTTTACGTTTAACATCTGTATAGTAAAAATCAGCCCTATCACGATGTTTATCTGAAGCATAAGTATAGATTTTAGGCGCTAATTCTGAGCTTTTTGCTGTTTCATAAACGCGCTCGAAAAAGTCAGTTTCATGATTGATAAGGATTTCTTTGCCATGCGTCATTAATTGAAGTTTACAACTAATATAATCCTCAAAATCTGGATGTTCAGCAGGACTAATATGATCTTCAGCAATGTTTAACCAAATAGCATGCTCAAAAGTCATACCTAAGACACGGTCCATCTTGTAAGCTTGAGAAGTCACTTCCATCGTAAAGTAAGGCAGTTTTGCTTCTCGAGCTTCATCAAGAAACATTTGAAGATCAAAAGGTTCAGGAGTGGTATTATGTGAAGTCTCCTTGCGTAGGCCTGTGATTGTTTCCTCGGTTCCCATAAGCCCAGTTTCAGTAGCAGAAGCAGCATCTAAGATATTTTTTAAAAAATAGGCAACAGTGGTCTTACCTTTTGTACCCGTAATTCCAATCAAATTTAAGTCATTGGCAGGATTTTCATAAAAAATAGGGGCCAGAATCGAAATTGCGCGACGTATATTATTAACAAGGAGATATGGACTATCAGTTTCAACCTCATATTTTTCTTCTGAAACATAAGCTATGGCACCTTTTTCTAAAGCTTGAACCAAATAATCCGCTTTGAAGTGGATTCCCTTACAGAAAAAGAGAGTATTTTCTGTAATTTTTGATGAATCATAAGAAATGCTTTGAATTTCAGTTTCTAGTTTTCCTAAATGATTCTCCACGAGAAGATGATTTTCTTCCAAAATTTCAACGATTTTATTAAGTGAAAGTGTATGTGTCATAGGGATATTATAGCATAAGGAAGCTTTAAAAAATATGCCCAGCTTCCATTTCTTCTATTATTCTGCTATAATTTTGCCTATGGAAAAAGTCAAGTTTCAAGAAATTGATTTTGAAAAATTTGCTCAAATTGAGACTAAATTTGAACATATAAATTTCATTCAATCGGCGGCAATGGCAAAAGTTTTTTCAAGCCGGAATTATGAAGTGCATTATTTTGTAGGAAGTCAAGAAAATCAAGATGTTACGGTTGCCATATTGACAGCAGCGCCAATATTTGGCGGGAAAAAGTTTGAACTTCGCTTTGGCCCTAGTTTTGTTGAAGGAAAATTTGATACAGAAATTTTCTTATCTTTTATGGAATATTTGAAAATTTATGCTAAGAATAATCAAGGACTTATTCTAAAAATTATTCCTGACTTAGATTTAAAGAAACGATTTGATAATGGCGAAACACTTGCTCTATCTGAAAATGAAGCCATTAGCAAAAGGTTACAACAAACTGCATTTAAAAAGACCAATCCTGAAATCGGCTATGATGAGGGAGAGCCAACATGGCACTATGTCAAGGACTTATCAGTTTTTACATCTGAAAAAGAACTATTAAAGTCTTATTCTAAAGACGGTCAGTATTCCGTTAAAAAGACAGCCCAATTTGGCGTCAAAATTAGAAAACTATCTTTTGACGAATTAGGGGATTTTAAAAAGATTACTGGGGCTACTAGTGAACGACGTGGTTATAATGATCATGACCTTGCTTATTATCAGACTTTTTATGAAGTGTTTGGAAATAAGGCGCAGTTTTTAGTGGCAGAGATTAATTTTCAAACCTACGTAACAGCCTTAGAAACTCAAATCAATAAATTGCAAAGTCAGATTGATAAAAGTGATTCAGCCAAAAAAGAAAAGCAACGTAAAGAATGGCAAAGTCAGATTGATGCTCAGACTAAACGTCTTGGAGAAATCCAGCCCTTCCTTGAGAAATATCAAAAACAGTCTGTGATTTTAGCAGGAGGCCTATTTGTCGAGAGCGAAGATGAGGTTATTTATCTTTTTTCTGGCTCTTACGAAGAGTTCAAAAACTTCTACGCACCATTTGCAATTCAGCATCATGTGATGACAGAGACGCTGAAGAAAAAGATTCCTCTTTATAATTTTTACGGCATTACGGGGAATTTCTCAGGAAATGACAGCGTTTTGATGTTTAAACAAAACTTTCAAGGTTATGCAGTACAAAAACTTGGTGCATTTTGCTACTATCCAAGCCCTACAAAATATAAATTGATTCAAATGGCAAAAAAAGTCTTAGGTAGACATTAAGGTATATTAAAATGAAATTTCAAATCGGAACAGCCCCTGAAAAACATGACGAATTTGTAAAATCAAGCTCCCAAGCTGATCTCTTACAGTCCTCAAACTGGGCAAAGGTCAAAGATAACTGGGGCTCTGAAGTTGTTAGTGTCATTGATGATGGCAACAATGAGACGATATTGGCTTCAGCCCTCGTCCTCATCAAACGACTCCCTGCAGGTTTTACAATGCTCTACATTCCTCGTGGGCCAATCATGGATTATGCGAATACGCAAGTTTTGTCATTCTTTTTCAAGGAGCTAAAGAAGTGGGCCAAGACAAAAAAATCTCTCTTTATCAAGTTTGATCCAAATCTTATTCATGCCTCATCAAAATTTGCTGATGAAGCAATCGTGAATAAAGAAGTCGAAAAATATCTTCGCGACATTGAATCAATCGGCGCAAAACATTTTGGATTTAACCTTGTGATGGGAGAGACAATTCAGCCTCGAATCCAAGCAAATGAAAAGCTTGAAGCAGATATCGAAAAAATCTATCCTAAGCACACACGTCGCTTGATGAAAGACGCCACAAATCGTGGTGTCAAAGTTGCACGCTATGGCACAGAAGCTTTAGAAGAATTTGCCCGTTTAGTAGAGTTGACAGTCAACCGTAAAGGAGTCGCTCTCCGAAACCTAGACTACTTCCAGAAACTGATGTCTCTCTATGGGGAAGATGCTTATCTGCACATGGCGTCAGTCAATGTATCAGAAAAAAAAGCTGAGTTGGCATTGAATCTAGCACAGATTGAAAAAGATATCCAGGAAACACCAGAAGATCAGAAGAAGCGATTTACGCGTTTAAACGATCAGAAGAAATCAATCGAGAAGATGCAAAAAGAACTTGCAGAGTTTGAGACTGAGGGTGATGTTTACATAGCGGGTATCTTGTCAATAAAGTTTGGACATACGATGGAAATGCTCTATGCGGGGATGGACGAGAAGTTCAAGAAATTCTATCCTCAATATATTCTCTACACTTTGACTTTTAACGACGCTCTGGCAGCAGGCAGTGACTGGGCAAACATGGGCGGAATCCAAGGCAGCTTAGATGATGGCTTATCTAAATTTAAATCAAATTTCAATCCAGACGTTCAAAGACTTATCGGAGAGTTCACAATTAAGACAAGTCCACTGGCAAGTCTTGGACTATGGTTTTATAATAAAAGAAAAAATCAGCCTTAAAGCTGATTTTTCTCTTGCAATATTGGAGAACTTAGTGCAAAATAGGAGAATGGAAAATAACAGTCAAGAGAAGATGGTAAGTGGTACAGCTTGGTTAAGTGCTGCAAATATTATTTCACGACTTTTGGGAGCTATCTATATCATTCCTTGGTATGCTTGGATGGCCCCTCACAGTGCAGAAGCGAATGCTCTTTTTTCAATGGGCTACAATGTATATGCTTTTTTTATTCTTCTGTCAACTGTGGGGATACCGGCAGCTATCGCGAAAGAAATCTCGAAATATCATGCCTTAAACGATGAAAATACAGCAAATCGACTTTTGAGACAGATTTTACTCTTCATGTTAGGAATCGGTATCGTTGCAGCTACAATAATGTATATCTTCTCACCTGCATTGTCTTATGCCTCAGGTGGAGATGCCAAGCTAATTCCTGTTATGCGTAGCCTGTCCCTTTCGATTTTGTTTTTCCCAGTTATTTCTGCTATACGGGGCTATTTCCAAGGGATGAGCGAAATGAAAGCTTTTGCGATGAGTCAAATCTATGAGCAGATTATTCGTATCATTTGGATGTTGGTAGCGACTTTCTGGATTATGCAAGTAGGCTCTAAAAACTGGGTGGGAGCAGTTACTCAGTCAACTACAGCAGCCTTTATTGGTGTCATTGCCAGTTTTGTTGTTCTTGTTTTTTATCTTGTTAAAGAAGATAGACTTAGACAAATTTTTAGTTTTGAACCAGGAAATTCTAAGATCAGTACTGTTAATCTATTAAAAGGAACAATCATCACTTCTATTCCTCTTTTGGTGACAGGCTCTGCCATTCAAGTATTTAAAATTGTTGATCAGATGACCTTTGTTAATCTAATGCTCAAATTTACTGATTTTAGTCGTACTCAGTTAAATATCTATTTTGCTTATTTCGCAGCAAATGTTGATAAAATCGTTATGATTGTCATTGCGATGGCGCTAACTTTAGGAGATGTTGGGCTTCCATTGATTACGGCCGCCTATACAAAGAAGCGACGCAAAGAAACAGCAAGTCTTGTGGCTTACAATTTCCAATTGTTTGCTGTTTTCATGATTCCAGCTGTGATGGGCATGATTCTTCTAGCGCGTCCTCTATATACGGTGTTTTATAGTAAACCAGACGCGCTACAATTAAATCTATTTGTCTTATATACACTTCAAAGTATTCTGTTAAGCCTGCCAGTCTTGATTTGGATTTACATGCAGGCCATGCAAAACAGTCGTATTGCGATGAAATATTTTGGGATAACTCTCGTAGTTAAGTTAGTTCTTCAGGTTCCATCGCTTTTCCTTTTCCACGTTTATGGACCTTTTGTTTCAACGACAATTGCACTTTTAGTTGGCAGTATTATTTCTTTGAAAAAGTTACGAGAAATGAGTGGCTATCGTCCCCAAAATATTTGGCGAAAAATATATGCCATTCTATTCCTAACAGCTATTATGAGTATTGGCGTGATGATTATAAATCTGATTCTGTCGCTATTCCTTAACCCGACTGGAAGAGTAAGTTCTTTCATTCATCTGCTTATTTCTGGTGGATTGGGTATTTATATCTATCTTTTCCTTTTGGCGAAGATTGGACTTTTGGAAAAAATCTTGGGTGCTCAAGGAACCTCTATCCGGCGCCGTCTGCATATCTAAAAATCTCTAGCCCGAGGCTAGAGATTTTTTTAACGTTTCAATGCCTTTTTCAGTAAGCGAATGGCATTGTATTTTATTGGATTGGGAGCATAGAGGAAAACGCCAAGCTTTTTGGCTAAATAGCCCGAAAATTTTTGCTTAAATCGAAGAACTCCGTCAGAGCCATCAAATTGGCCGGTTACACCATAAAAATTATAAGTGACTTTATTCTTTGCAAGAGCCTCTGACATCGCCTCATATTGGAGCGCAAAAGGGGCTTGGAGAGCCTTAAATTCTTCAAATGAGCCACTTGAAAAATAAACCAACTCATCGCCGCTTTCTACAAAAAGAGCTGCTGCAAGAATAACAGCTTGATCTTGATATTTTTCAAGAAATGGAGAAATTTCGGTTAATCGCTTTTCTTGAGAGTGAATCTGACTTTGCCATTCTTCACGTTGTTTCTGCTTTTTAGCAGATTCGCTCTTATCAATCTGAGCCTGTAGCTTAGTTATTTGATCCTTTAAAGCTGTGACATAGGTTTGAAAATTGATTTCTGCAACAAGAAATTTAGCTTTTTCGGCAAAGCTTTTATAAAAAAGTTCGTAGTAAGCTAAGTCATGATCTGAAAAATCTCGGCGCTCACTCGTGGCTTCAGTTATTTTCTTAAATTCACTGAGTTCATTATAGGCTAGAGGACGAACAGTTATTCCAAATTGTTGAGTTTTCTTGATTGAATACTGGCCATCTTTTGAATAAGATTTAAATAAAGCCTTATTATCAGCAAGATGTTCGATAGACTTTCGATAATGCCAACCAAAATCGCCATCTCCTTCAAGATTAATTCTTGAAGGATTAAGTTTAATAAATTTTAAACTTGGGAGACTGTTAAGAATATTCTGATTCTCTGTCGCTTGTATTTCAAAGTTATCATTATATATTTCATAATCCAAATCTGGTTTGACAAGCAGATAGAGACCATTAGATTTTTTTACAAATTTTTGTATTTCATTAACAAATTTCAGCCAAATGTTATCTTCAATGCCGGACTTAGAAATAGGCCCAAAGTTTAATTCGTATCTGAAACCACCAAATATTTTTATTTGAGAAACGAGCGCTGCGATTTGAATTTCATCTTTCACAAGCCCTGCGAAATAGTGGACTTGATAACCTCGGCTTTTAAGAAGTTTGCCCATATTTCCAGTTTGCTGAAAACTAGCTTTAGAAATACTGTCTCTAAAGTTATCAAATTCGCCTTGTTTGATTTCTAAAAATTTAAAATCTGTCATGAAAATATTTTATCATAAATTGCCAAGTATGCTGGAGAAAGCCATATTTATGTCTCATTTGACCTTTCTTTGCTTGCTAGGCTATTTGTATGTGATTAGAAAAAAGAGCTGTTTTGTGATAAAATATTTCTATTATTGATGATGTAAAAGAAAAAATTGACTTTGAGCATGTAACAGTTTTGCTCGAAGAAACGGTAAATGCACTAGAATTAAAAGAAGATGGGGTCTATGTTGATGCAACACTTGGTGGAGCAGGACATTCACGATTGCTTTTAAGCAAACTTGGTGCAAATGGACGGCTCTATTCTTTTGATCAGGACCAAGTTGCGATTGACAATGCCGCTTCGGAAGGGCTAGATTCGCGTTGGATCTTAATTCATGATAATTTTGTCAACATAGCCGAGCATGATCTTCCTCCTATTGATGGGATTCTCTATGATTTAGGCGTGTCAAGTCCACAGTTTGATGTCGCAGAACGTGGCTTTTCCTATAAGCTAGATGCCAAACTTGATATGCGTATGGATCAGAGCCAGAGCTTGACCGCTTATGAGATTATTAATCATTATCCTTTTAATGATTTAATGCGCATCTTTAGTCGTTACGGTGAAGAACCCTATGCCAAACAGATTGCACGAAAGATCGAGCAACAGCGTAATGTACAAGCGATTGAAACAACACTTGAGTTAGCTGAGTTGATCAAGGCTTCTCTTCCTCAGAAAGAGTTAAAGAAGAAGGGACATCCAGCTAAGCGTGTCTTTCAGGCCTTACGTATTGAGGTTAATGACGAATTAGGAAGCCTTGAGAAATCTCTGTACTCAGCTATAGATATGCTAAAACCAAGCGGAAGAATTGCCGTAATCAGTTTCCAATCTCTTGAAGATAGGATTGTCAAGCGGATTTTTAAAGAGAGCTCAGAAGTAGACGTACCCCGGGGACTTCCAGTGATTCCAGAAAACATGAAAGCAAAGCTTAAAATGATTGTACGTAAGCCAATTTTAGCAAGCAAAGCGGAGCTAGAAGTGAATAATCGTGCACATAGTGCAAAATTACGTGTGGCCGAACGTGCCTAGGTAAGTAGTCTAAGGAAGGATTTTTAGATGGCAGATAAAAAAAGCTTAGATATTTCAACGGCTTTACAAAGAGAGAGTTTTCGTATTCGTACAAATACTCTTTCACCACTTTTACGTAAAAGATTTAGTCGGCTAACTCATATTGAGCGAATTTTTTATTTTGTAGTGGGCATAACAATGCTTGTTTTAATGAGTTCAATTGTATTTGTGCGCATGAAATCTTATCAGATAGACCAAAATACTCAAGCGATGCAATTTGATATGAGTAACAATCAGACACAAATTGAACAATATAACCAAAACGTAAATAATTTAACTTCTCAAGGAAAAGTAACTGCTACAGCTATAGCTGTAGGGCTTACTCAAACTCCAGATAATATCCTAAAGGCTACTAAATAATGTTCAAGTTTCTTCAAAGAATTTTTTCAATAAAAAGAATTAAAAAACAAGTTGCTGCTAGCAATGTTCGTCCTTATGAAAATCGGCGAGTTGTGGCTCAGCGCTTGTTTTATGTTACTCTTGCTATTTTTATCCTGATTATTTTGAGACTGACATGGCTCGTAACGGCGAATAAAGTCAATGGCGTGAGCCTATCACAGGCGGCAAGGAATAATTATACCTATACCTATACAGTTTATCCGAAACGTGGAACGATTTATGATCGTATGGGAAATGAAATTGCTGTGGATTCTTCTGTCTTTACGATTTACGTTACGATGGATAAAAATTATGTTGATAGCAGTGGAAATAAACTTTATGCTAGCTCATCAGAATTTCCTGCTCTGGAGGATCTCTTGTTGAAAGAGTTAAATGTTCCTAAAGATATATCAGATGCCCAGCTAAATCGTAAAGGAGCTGTTCAAGTTTATTTTGGAACAGCTGGAAATAATATTAGTTTTGATAAAAAGACAGAAATAGAAAAAGCTGCAAAAGCAGCAGGAATTAAAGGAGTTGGTTTTGATACAAATTTGAGTCGCCAGTATCAAAATGGTATTTTTGCCTCTCAATTTATTGGAACGGCAGCCTTAAAGGATTTTGGTAATTCATCAAGTGGTCTGGTCGGCAATAACGGCGGAGTGGAACAGGCGATGAATAGTGTCTTGCAGGGGCAGCCGAGCACTCGGACACTTGAGAAAGATCCCTATGGACGCCCAATCCCAGGTGCCATAGTTTCACAGACAAAGTCAGAAGATGGGTCAGATGTCTATCTTACATTGGACTCTGACTTGCAAACAAGCTTGGAGAATCTGCTAAATACCTATGCCACGAGCGCTGATGCTCAACAAATTTCAGCTGTGCTTATGGAAGCAAAAACTGGTGATATTCTTGCAACAAGTCAAAGGCCAACCTATAATCCAAACGACATGTCAGGAATGAACCAACAGTACTTTACGTCAAATAATTTACTCTATCAGCTAGCCTATGAACCAGGCTCAACAATGAAAACTTTCCTCGCAGCTTCAGCGATGGATACGGGAAATTGGCACCCAGATGTGACATATGACCGTAGCCTTCAAGTTGCAGATGCAACAATCAATGACTGGGATGTCAATGAATACGGTTCTTATTATTTTGGTCACCCAACAATGACCTATGCTCAAGGTTTTGCTTGGTCTAGTAATACGGGGATGGGAAAAGTCGAATTAGCTGAAGGATATGGTGTTTGGGGAAATTACTTACAACGCTTTGGATTTTCTACGCGAACACGTATGGGGATTGGTAGCGAGGCAGTAGGGACTTTACCAAATGATACGGTCAGTCAAACTATGTCAGCCTTTGGCCAGGGTATTGGCGTCACGATGCTTCAGATGATGAAGGGCTGGACTTCATTTGCAAATGGTGGTGTAATGCTTGAGCCACATTTTGTCAATAAAATCGTCAACCCAAATACAAATCAAGTATTACAGTCGTCAAAAGAAGTTATTGGTAAACCTATCTCAGCCACCACAGCGAAGTCGATTGCTTCACTGATGGTAACAGTTGGTTCAGACAGTACTTATGGTACAGCAAACTATTGGGCCTATAAAGGAAAAGGAACGGACTCGATTTTCAAAATCAATGGTCAAATTCCGGCTATCAAAACGGGTACTGCCCAAATCGCGGATCTCCAAAATGGAGGCTATATGCAGGGAACAAAAGATACACTGAACTCAGCTGTTATACTTTATCCGGCGGACAATCCAGAATTTATCTTTTATATCACTACAAAGATTCCTCAGCATTATAGCCTGCCAGATGTTGCGACTGTAGCAGACACCTTGATTACTCAGGCGGAGACAATGAAATCTCAGCTTGATAATACAGGCTTAAGTATCGAAAACGCAAAGGTCACGCTAGCTGACTATACAGGAAAGGCTACTGGAGATACTCAAGATATTTTGCGCCGTCAGTTGATTCAACCTGTCCCAATCGGTGATGGGGAAACAATAGTTGCTCAGTCCATTGCAAGCAAGACCCAAGTGGGTGCGAATACTAAATTCTTGCTCTTAACGAATGGAAAACATACGATGCCTGATATGTATGGCTGGTCTAAGGCAATGGTTGAGCAAGTTGCAAAGTGGTATAATGTGACAGTGACGTTTACAGGGCAAACTGGAGAGAAAGGAAAGAGTAATACCATTGGACAGGTAACAAAACAGTCCGTATCACAGCTTACAGAAGTCAAGAATGGTGATAAATGGACGGTTACTCTTGGAGATAGTTAATGATTGGATGGAGTTTACTCGCCACACTTGTTAGTTTTGTTCTAACTTTAGTGGGAGTTCCCTTATTTATAAAATTTCTAAAAAAAGCACAAGTTAGCGGACAGGAAATGCAAGAGGAAGTGTTGCAACATGCTAAAAAGTCTGGAACTCCAACAATGGGCGGTGTCGTTTTTGTTATTGTTTCAGTCTTAGTGGCTCTCGTCTTTGTGTTGACTGTTGGAGTTGCAAAAGGTAATTTCAGCGTAACATGGATTGTATTATTTCTATATGCGGCTGTTGGAGCCTTTGATGACTTCCTTAAAGTTTTTCGTCATCAAAATGAAGGTTTTAAGGCTTGGCAGAAATTTTTAGCACAAATTGTAATCGGAGTGTTAGCCTATCTTTTTATTGGCTTTCCTATGGGACAGGATAATTCTTTAAATCTCTTTGGTTTCAGTCTTCATCTAGGTATTCTTTTTATTCCATTTTTTATTGTTTGGCTAGTTGGTTGGTCAAACGCAGTCAATCTTACAGATGGAATTGATGGATTAGCTACGGGTTCAGTTATTATCTCTTTGCTTGCCTTTGCAGTCATTGCGATTAGTAGTAGTATGTGGGATGTTCTGATCATGATTATGTCAGTCATCGGAGCACTTTTAGGCTTCTTAGTGTTCAATAAGAAACCCGCCATGATCTTTATGGGAGACGTAGGTTCATTAGCACTTGGCGCATTCCTTGCAGCTGTATCTGTCGTACTCAGAGCGGAATGGACCTTGCTTTTTATCGGTCTAGTCTATGTTATCGAAACCTTATCAATTATGATTCAAGTGAGCTATTTCAAGATTTCTGGCGGTAAGCGTGTCTTTCGTATGGCACCAATACACCATCACCTAGAACTTGGCGGTTTATCAGGACATGACGAAGGCTGGTCTGAATGGAAGATTGATCGAGTATTCTGGCTGGTAACTGCAGCTGTATCAACCCTTACGGTAGTTGCTTATTTGATATTTTAACTTTAAATCAGCAGCTTGCTGATTTTTTTGAAATTTAAAAAGACTTTATATAAATAGAAATTTGCAGATAATTTTCATAAAATAGAGAAGGAAAATAGACAAGATGAAAGTTTTAGAGATAAAAAAAGCCTTATCCGGTGAAATTTCAGTTTCAGCGGATAAATCAATCTCACATCGTGCGGTGATGCTGGGTTCCTTAGCAAGAGGAAAAACTGTTATACATAATCTGTTATTAAGTGAAGATGTTAAAGCTACAATGTCGGCTTTTAAGGCTTTGGGGGTAAAAATGTCTCTGATAGGAAATACTTTAGAGATTGAGGGCTCAGATTTTTCTTTGTCAGCGCCGGATTCAGCCCTTGATTTGGGAAATTCAGGAACAACAACTCGTCTTATAATGGGAATCCTAGCAAGTCAAAACTTTGAGGTGCGTCTGATCGGAGATGAATCACTCTCAAAGCGTCCTATGAATCGAGTAGCTATTCCGTTGACATTGATGGGAGCCGATATTCGCGCACAAGGTATAACTGCGACCTTACCAGTCACAATACATGGTGGAGCTTTACATCCGCTAAATTTTGATATTCCAGTAGCATCAGCACAAGTAAAAACAGCTTTGATTTTTGCAGGGCTACGTGCTCAGGGAAAATCTAGGTTTGTTGAAAAAATGAAGACGCGAGACCATACGGAGAAGATGTTGCCATTATTTGGTGGAAAAGTTGAAGTGAATAACTTAGAAATTCAAGTGTCTGGACCGCAGAACTTAGTTGGAACCAGTCTTACAGTTGCAGGAGATTTTTCCTCAGCAGCATTTTGGATTGTAGCAGCCTTGATTATTCCAGATTCAGATATATTGCTAAAAAACATTGGAATAAATTATGGACGGACAGGGCTACTTGATGTTGTTACAGCGATGGGAGCTGAAGTTGAGCTTTTAAATCTTGATGAAAAACAGGAAACTGCAGATATTCATGTGAAATATACTGAAGATCTTCACGCGACAGAAATTTCAGGCGAGCTAATTCCGCGCTGCATTGATGAATTGCCTATTCTTAGTTTGCTGGCTACTCAAGTAAAGGGCGAAACTGTGATTAAAGATGCCAAAGAATTGCGTTTTAAGGAGTCCGATAGAATTTCATCTATTGCGAATCTATTGAGCAAAATGGGAGCTCAAATCAGCACGAGAGAAGATGGAATGATTATTCTAGGAAAAGCTAACTTGACTGGCATAGAAGAAATTGAATTGGCGAATGACCACAGATTAGTCATGACGGCTATTATTGCAAGCTTGGTTGCTAAAAATGGAAGTAACTTTCCGGAGAACATAAAAGCCATTGTGTCAACGAGCTATCCTGATTTCTTTAAGGATTTGGAATTACTATGTCACTAATTTTAATTGGCTTTATGGCCTCAGGAAAATCAAGTGTTGGCCAGCTACTTGCTAAGATTTTATCAAAAAGCTTTATTGATACGGACGAAGCGATTAGTCAAAAAGTCGGGATGTCAATTTCTGATTTTATTGAAAAATTTTCTATTGCCGATTTCCGAAAAATTGAAACAAGTATTCTGAAAGAAGCCATTGGGCAGTATGATGTGCTGGCAACAGGTGGTGGAATTGTCGAGCTAGAGGAGAATCGAAAACTCTTAGCACAGGAAAAAAAAGTGGTTTATCTGAAAACAGACTTTTCAATAGCGCGTAAAAGAATTTCGGCTGATAAGATAAATAAACGACCCGTCTTTGAAAATTCAAATCCTGATGAGCTATTAGCCTGTTTTAAAAATAGAGAAAAATATTATCAAGCTCTCTCAAATTATGTAGTTGACACAACAGATAAAAATATAAATGAAATTGTAGAAATTTTAAAGAAAATCGAATTTGTATGAAACAAAATCGATTTTTTTACGTATATATAAGTGAGGTGAAATATATGTATGAAATTAAGAAGAAAAATTTTTCAATTCAACCGCGTGAACGTCTACTTGAAGTTGGAGTAGAGAATTTGAGTGAGCAAGAATTGCTAGCTATTTTACTTAGAACTGGAAGTCGTGGAGAAGCAGTTACTGAACTTGCTGGGAAAATTCTCAAAAGATTTGGCTCTTTGTCAAATTTGAGAAGAGCGAGTATTAGCGAATTTAAGATGATAAAAGGAATTGGTATCGCAAAGGCTGCAGAAATTCAGGCAATGATTGAACTTGGGAAAAGAGTCCAAGCGGCTAATCCAGAATATCACGGGAAAGTGATGCGCTCAGAGGACTTTGGCAGACAAATGATAACAGAGCTTTCAGGTTATGAACAAGAGCATTTGTTAGCTTTTTACTTAGACAATCGAAACCGTATTTTGAAACGTAAAGTGATATTTATTGGCACAGTAAATAGTGCGCCAGCAGTTCCACGAGATATTCTTGCTCAATCCGTTCGTATAATGGCAACTGGTATAGTTGTCGTGCATAATCATCCATCAGGAAATCCAGATCCGAGTGATGCAGATGTTGCTTTTACACATGATTTGAATCAATCGTGTAGAATGCTCGGTAGTACCCTAGTTGATCATTTGATTGTCGGACGAGATCGCTACTATTCGTTTAGAGAACGAAATAGGCTCTGATTTAAAAGTTTGGACTCGCCTAATTTATTCAAGTCTTACCCCGTGTGTATCAACAGTAAGGAGGCGGACATCAGAATAATTCTCAGCCAGAACAGAGAGAAGCTCGTAGGCTTTTTCTGAGCGAGTCAATATCATGACTGTTGACCCTGCACCAGATAGATAAGTCCCGTAAGCCTTGTGCTGTTGGGCAATCACACGAATCTTTTCCAAGTCAGGAATAAGTGATTTTCTGAAATTTTCATGGAATAAGTCTCGCTCCATCAGCTGACCAGCAAGTTGCAAATTGTGATTCGCGAGTGCAGCTACAAGAATATTAGCCCGTGAAGATGCAAGAACAGCCTCAGCACGCCTGTAAGAATCAGGCAAAGCGGCTCGTGCTTTTTGGGTTGAAACATTATAGTCTGGAATCACGGCAATGAGTGAACAATCAGGTGTAGGAAGAGTTTGATAGGTCAAAGTTTTATTATCAAAACTTGCTACGACAAGCCCACCTAAAATTGCTGGGGAGACATTATCAGGATGGCCTTCAATCTCACAGGCTAACTGAAGTTTGTCATCAGTTGTCAGTTGCAAATTACCAAGAAAATTTGCCAGTTCTATTCCAGCTACAATTGCAGAAGATGAGCTACCAAGTCCGTGTTCAAGTGGAATATCAGATGTCATCGCAAGTTTGTGGGGGAGTAATTTAGGCACAAGTTTCAGAGCTGTTGCGACAATTAGGTTGTTTTCATCTTTTGCAATCGTCTCGCCAAGTTCGTGTGTGATTTGCCATGTATCCGTGACTTCACCGATTTCAACTGTCAAATACAAGTTGACGGCAAGCCCCAGACTATCAAAGCCACAGCCAAGATTTGCTGAGCTGGCCGGTACAATGATTTTGTGTGAATTATTTTTACCAAAAAATGCAGGCTTTTTCTCGACTTCGCCAAGGACATCGTCAAAGCCAAGTTCGCCGTTTCGTCGTTCGACATTAAAGTTTATCATGAGTTAAAATCTCCTGTATACACATTTTTAGGTTAGCTTTATCAATTTCTCGTTTTTGGCTAACAGTTCGGTCCGTCAGTCCAGATAAGCTTTCAGGTATCTCAGTGGCTGATAATTCGTACCCTAATGCGGCAGACACAGTTTCCTCAAACTTATAAGGCGATGCAGTTGCAAGGATAAGCTGATAATTTTTACTTTCTGTGACGATACGATCGGTAGAGGCTGCACCATAAGCGACTGCAGTGTGTGGATCGAGAATATAATGGTGATCTTTCTTAGCTTCTGCAATCAAAGCAGAAGTTGCGTGATTATTCACTGTATAGCTTGAAAATACTTTAGAGATTTCTATGAATATCTCAGCAGGCACAGTATAATATCCATCTTTTTCAAGCGCAGTTTGGGTTTTCCGAACCAAAGTTTCATCGCCCATGTGATAAATCAAGCGCTCAAAATTTGATGACACTAAAATATCCATTGAGGGTGAGTTTGTTACATGAAAATCTCGATTTCGGTCGTATCGGCCTGTTTTGAAAAAATCAAATAGAACAGAATTTTGATTTGTTGCACAAATCAGTTTTCCCACAGGAAGTCCCATTTTCTTGGCATAGAATCCAGCCAGAATATTGCCAAAATTGCCAGTTGGAACGCTAAAATCAACTGGATCACCAACTGAAATTTGTTTGGAACTCACAAGCTCACTATAAGCCCAGAAATAATAGACAATCTGCGGTAATAAGCGCCCGAAATTAATGGAGTTTGCACTTGTAAAAAAACTTGTTTCTTCAAATTCAGCTGAAAATTCTTTATCTTGGAAAAGCTTTTTAACAGCAGTTTGTGCATCATCAAAATTTCCATGAATCGCTACTGCATGTACATTTTTTGCAGGTTGTGTTGTCATCTGAAGCCGTTGAATTTCAGAAATTCCAGTTTTAGGGTAAAAAACAATCACACGCGTATTTGAAACATTTGAAAAGCCTGACATGACCGCACTCCCAGTATCTCCAGAGGTTGCGGTCAAGATTACAGCTTCACGCTTTTCGCCAGTTTTTTTGAGGGCTGCTGTCATCAAATGTGGTAAAAGCTGTAGAGCAACATCTTTGAAGGCGGCTGTCTTGCCGTGAAAAAGCTCAAGTATACTTTCATTTTCTGTTAGGACTGATAACTGAACTGGTAATGCCTCATCATAGGCAGCGTGCAGCATTTCAGAAATCTCATCAGCAGAAAAATCTTCGTCTAAAAATTTACCAAGAATTAAAGTGGCAATTTCCAAATATGACTTTCCCAAAAAGCTGTTATTACTAATCATTGGGAAGTCAATAGGGACAAATAAGCCACCATCATCAGATAGACCACGGACAATAACCTCAGCTGCAGTTAGTCGCAAATTTGTATCTCGTGTACTTGTAAATTTCATAGTATCTTCATAACCGCCTTTATATCAATATTTGTCAGCTCTGATAAGGCTTTATCAAGCTGATTTCTGTCGATTTTGTCAAATGTAAAAATCATCATAGCTCGGTCAGCTGCTGTCTCGGGCTGCAAAACACCTGTAATAAGGAGGCCAAACTTTCCAAGGCTTGTCGTAATCTGTCCCAAAACGCCAGGTTTATTTTCGCCTAGAAGACGTACGTAGTATCTATTTTCGCCTTCTCCAACTAAGTTGAGCTGTGTATTCGTCACCATTATTTGGTTGATGTAGCTGTCAAAGGCGCTTCCCTTTTGAATTGCATTGGAGATTTCAATTACATCGCCGACGACTGCGGAAGCAGTAGGCAGACCACCTGCACCTGCGCCATGAAAAATTAATTCGCCTACGGCATTACCACGAACAAAAACTGCATTCATCTCGTTACGCACGCTGGCAAGTAAATGGTTTTTGTCTACTAAGGTTGGACCAACGGATAATTGTAATCTATTATTGATTTTCTTTGTTGCAGCTAATAATTTTATTGTATAGCCAAGATTATTGGCCATCTTAATGTCTTCAACAGAGAGATTTGAAATCCCGTGAGTTGGAATGTCTGCGACTTCAACTACTTTACCAAAGGCAATGGCTGTCAGAATGGCGAGTTTATTTGCTGCATCAATTCCTTCAACATCAGCAGTTGGATCAGCTTCGGCAAATCCTTTTTTCTGTGCTAACGCAAGAGCTTCTTTATAGTTCCAGTTTTTTTCTGTCATCCCTGTTAATATGAAATTGGTTGTCCCGTTGATAATGCCATTAACTTCCTCAATATCGTTTGAATTCAAAGGAGCCTGCAGAGCGTCCAAAATGGGAATACCGCCTGCAACAGCCGCTTCATAGCGCAACATGACATGGTTTTCAGCTGAGGTTGCCATTAATTCTGAATAATTTGCGGCAACGGCTGCTTTATTTGCTGTGATAACATGTTTTCCAGCTCTCATTGCACGGAGAAGAAAGCTAGTTGCGGGTTCAACTCCATTTGTCAGTTCAAGTACAATTTGGATTTCAGGATTTTCAAATATAGTCTTCACATCTGTTGTTAAAAGTGTAGAATCAACATTATAATTTTTTGATAAGTCACGTACATATACAGCTGCAATCTCAAGAAGAACACCTGTTTTGCTAGAAATAATATCACGATTTTGAGCCAAAAGTTCAATCACCCCAGATCCCACGGTTCCACAACCTAATAAAGCAATTTTAATCGTTTTCATGCTTGTATTATAACACAATCTCCAAACGACGATTATTCGCTTGGAAATTGTTATTTCGCTTTGTTTCATTGTCTACTTTCGCATGGCACTGAAGTGCCATGCCGAGTTGCAATGGGAGTGCTAGGAAAGGCGCAGACCATTTGCTCTTTATACGAGACTTTAAATAGATTTTTCTTGCAAATTGTCTGAAAATTTTATAGAATGAAGAACATGAGTAAAGTAGTGAAATTTGGTGGCTCGTCTGTTGCGTCAGCTGCACAGCTAAAAAAAGTAGTTGAGATTATCAAAAGTGATTCAGATCGTAAGTTTGTCATTGTGAGTGCGCCTGGTAAGCGTGATGCAAGTGATACAAAAGTGACAGATTTACTGATTGCCTATTATCAAACTTATAAGGCTGGAAAATCTGTAGGAGAAGTGCAAGATCAAATCGTTGAGCGCTATGCTGAGATTGCGCGCGAATTAGAGCTTGATGATGAGATTATTCGTGAGATTGCCTATTCGCTTCATGAGCTTGCAACGCTTGACAAGGAAAATCGCTTCACTTACGACACATTTCTCGCAGCAGGAGAAGATAATTCTGCCAAATTAGTTGCGGCCTTTTTTACGAAGGCAGGACTTCCAGCGCGCTATGTTTCACCAGAAGATGCAGGAATTTTTGTCAGCGAAGAGCCAAGTAATGCACGCCTCTTAATAGAATCCTATGATCAGCTAAATTACTTAAATGAACTCTCAGAAATAGTTGTCATTCCAGGCTTCTTTGGTGTAACCAAAAAAGGTGAAGTCTGTACTTTTAGTCGAGGTGGTTCAGATATTACAGGCTCAATAGTGGCGGCTGGGGTCAAAGCGGATTTATATGAAAATTTCACAGATGTTGATGGGATTTTTGCTGTTAATCCCAAAATTATCGAAAACCCAGAAGCGATTCATGAAGTAACTTTTCGTGAAATGCGTGAGTTGGCTTACAGTGGTTTTTCAGTTTTACATGATGAAGCTTTAGTTCCGGCCTTTCGTGCAGGAATTTCGATTGTCATTAAGAATACAAATAACCCAGATCACCCTGGCACGCGAATTGTACTAGAGCATTCGGAAAATTTTGCACCAGTCGTGGGAATTGCATCAGATAATGGATTTTCAACATTAAATCTTAGCAAATATCTGCTTAACCGAGAGATTGGCTTTGGACGAAAAATTCTCTTGGTTTTGGAAGAGTTCGGTGTTAGATTTGAGCATATGCCGACAGGTATTGATGACATTTCGGTCATTATGCGCGATGCTTTTCTAGGCAAAGAAACTGAAAAGTTAATTTTGGATAAGCTTGCAGAAACGCTCCATCCAGATGTTTTGAATTTTGAGCATAATCTTTCAATTGTCATGCTAGTTGGAGAAGGGATGCGTGAGCACATTGGTGTCACAGCGAGAGCAGCTAAAGCTTTGTCAGACAGCAACGTCAATATCAGAATGCTTTCGCAGGGGGCGAGTGAATATTCGATTATGTTTGTTGTGAAGTCAATTGATGAAGAAAAAGCTGTTCAAGCCTTGTATCAAACCTTTTTCTGGTAATCAATAGACTGCTGTGAAAAGCATATTACAGCGTTAGGCTCATTTGCTGTTAATGCTGTCCGTAGTTATCTGCCTTGCATTGCAATTTTCTCAGGAAGCCCAATGCGTTCTCTATAACGGAAGTTAAATTGAAATCTGGTCTATTTGAGTTTGTGTTATAAATAGCACTGCCCGTAACCTGACAAGTCAGGAACGCTCAGACGGAAGCCGCTGCGATTTATCTTTGGGCTTTAGCGCATTAGAATAAATGGTCTGCGGACTTCCTAGCTATCTCATTGCGACTCGACTAGGCGCTTCAGCGCCGTAGCGAGAGTGGACAATGAAGCGAAGCGGAATAATAATATAAAATCGAAATATCGTCGATTTTATATTATGTTATAATACCATCATGAGTAAAAAAGATATAGAAATCGCAGTAGAAGACACCCAAAATGGCACAGAGCTTTTTGTTGGTAAAAAAAGTATAGGTTCTGTTGTTGAAACAGAGTCTGGTTTTGAGGCTTATAGTGCGCAAAAACTTCTTGCAAGTTTTAAAACTTATGCTGACGCTGAAGAAGAGGTCATTCGTAATTATAATTTGACTATCTAAGAATTTGAGATATAGAGGTTTGATATGAAAATTATTGTTCCATTTTGTCCGCGCAACGAAGCTGAAATTGATAATGTAGATTTAGCAAAATTTCAAGCTGCTGACATGATTGAATGGCGGGCAGATTTTTTGCCTGCGGATAAAATTCTTTTTATGGCTGAAAAAGTCTTTGATAAGTTCAAGAATTGGCCAGTTTTATTCACCTTGAGAAGCACTGAGGAAGGTGGAAATTTTGATCAACCAGAGTTGATTTATAGCTATATTTTGCGTCGTATGTTAAATGAATTCGATCCAGCTTATGTGGATGTTGAAGCTTATACGAAACCAGAAGTTGTTGAGGAATTAGCTGAATTTAAGAAAAAAATGGTATTTTCATATCATGATTTTAAGGAGATTCCAGAAAACTTGATTCAGATTTTGTCAGATTTTGCAGATCAAAAACCAGATGCGATAAAACTAGCTGTGACGGCTCAGAAAAAGTCAGAGCTTTGGCAGTTACTTCTGACGGCTGGCATGTTTCGTGAAACACTTAATATCCCATTAATTGTACTAGCTTTAGGTGAATTAGGAAAAATTAGTCGCGTCATAGATAATCCTTGGACCTTTGTAAGACTGGAAGAAAATCCTAATCGTCTCGGTCAATTCACGCTAAAAGAAACACAACAATTGTTAGAACTACTTGATATTTGATTGATGAAAATAAAAATTAATGGTCAGACACGAATGGCTGCGGTGGTCGCAAATCCGATTCAGTACAGCCTTTCACCGTTTATTCATAATCTTGCATTTGAAGAAACGGGTGAAAATGGTGCCTATCTGGCTTGGGAAGTTGCTGAAAGGGACTTGATTCAGGTTTTGCATAATATCCGTGCCTTGAATATGTATGGCATTAATTTATCAATGCCATATAAGTCTATTGCCATGTGGTTTCCAGAAAATCTATCTGAGCGTGCAAAGTTAATCGGCGCGATCAATACGATTGTAAATAAGAATGGTAAGCTGACAGGGCATAATACGGATGGGATTGGGTTTTTCAAGTCTCTTGAAGAGGAAGATTTCTTTCCGAATGGTAAAACAGTTACGATTATCGGAGGCGGAGCTGCAGCCATTGCAATTATTGCTGAGGCTGCCTTACAAAAGACAAGGAAAATTAACGTCTTCGCTCGTAAATCTGAATCTTATCTTCCCTTAGAAAAGAAGCTGCAAACTCTGTCTAGCCTTACGGCTGTTGAAATAGAGCTATTTGATTTGCAAAGGCAAGATAAGTTACAAGAGGCGCTCGATCAGTCTAACCTATTTATCAATGCGACTTCGGTTGGTATGGATGGTCAATCGATGCCAATTTCAGTTGAACATACTGCCAAGCCAGAGTTATTAGTAGTTGATGTGATTTATAAGAGCCTAAAAACGCCGTTTATAAAGTGGGCGGAATCCCAGAATCTTAAAGCCAAAAATGGCCTTGGAATGCTGATTTATCAGGCCGCGGAATCCTTTAAATTATGGACAGGTAAATCAATGCCTATTGAATTAATCAAAAAGGAATTATCAGAAAAACTCTATGAAAAATCGTAAAGCCCTAGTTATTAATATTTTATTTATAGTTTACAGTCTTTTTGCTGTGAGCTTTTTTTTAATTTTTCCTCATCATAGTTGGGAAAAGCTTACAGGTTTTGACTTCCTACCCTTGGGTATGATTTGGAATATCTTCCTCGCTCTTGTCGCCTTTGATGCGATAGTTTTGATGTCTAAAGTGAGACGCAGAAGCCTCAGAGTTATTTCAGGGGGAGTTGCCTTTCTCTTTTACCCAAATACTTACTACATGGTGACAGATGCAAAGCATATTGGCGATTGGTTTCCTAGCCCAAAACATCTTGATTTTGCGAATGCCCAGCAGACGATTTATCTCTTGCTCTTAGTTTCTGGAATAATTTTTGGAATCCTACTTGGCATAGAGACAATGTTACATTTCTTGAGGCAATTCTTTATCAAAAGACCTTTTTATCAATGGCTTATTATTCTTAGTATGTCATTTTTGAGCTCTGTGGCTATTTATGTAGGGAGAGTGGAGACTCTACGGCTGAATTCATGGGATATTTTTCTACGGCCGATTTATACAGTCAGTAAACTATTTGAAGTAGTTCAGCCAAGCCATTTTGTATTTCTTGCAAGTTTCACCATTTTTCAACTTTTTATGATAGGATTAGGTATGGCTTTAGCGATTAAAGATTAAATGTTAAAGTTACTAAAGTAAATCAATGGATTAAGCTTTGGAAGCGAAGCTTTATTTAAATTAATTATTATAGGGGATTTATGCTCACAACACTTTCAATTTTTGGATTTTTTGATCAAATCAATACGATTTTTAAGCAACTTGCTCAGACACCTTCAACTCATGTTTGGATTTATGTTGGATTAGGCCTGTTAATTTTTGTGGAAACTGGACTTGTTATTTTTCCATTTTTACCAGGAGATTCAGTTCTTTTCTTCGTTGGTGGCCTAGCTGCTCTTTCCAATGGTAAGTTGAATATCATCCTGTTAATGCTCATCATGGGGCTGATTGCCTTTATCGCGAATCTTTGTAACTATGAAATTGGTCGTCGATTTGGCGAGGTGATTCCAAAGGTCAAATGGATAAGTCGAATTCTAAAACCTCAATACATGGACGAAGCTCACAAGTTCTTTGAAAAATGGGGAACATGGGCAATCTTCCTTGGGCGTTTCATGCCAATTATTCGTACAGTTGTACCTTTTGTTGCAGGAACAGGCAAAATGCCACATAAAAAGTTTGTTCTTTTCAACTTCCTTGGTGGCTTTGCTTGGGTGATTGTAGCACTGGGAGCTGGATATGCTTTTGGAAAGAATACTTGGGTTCAGGCACATTTTGAAATTATCATGCTCGCAATTGTAGTCGTTTCATTATTACCAGCCTTAATCGGTGTGTTTAGAGGCGTCCTTGCACGTCGTAAGACAGCTTAACTTTGTGATAAAATGGAACTTACAATTTGTAAGTTCTATTTTTATTTTAGAGATACAAAAAGCCAAGAATACGAGGAAGGAGAAAATATGAATATCATAATAAATCTCCCGCAAAAATCTTACGATATTACGATTGAGCGGGGAAGTCTCCAGTCAGTTGGCGCTTGGGTTGCGTCGCTTTGGCAGCCACAGAAAATTGTGCTCATCACAGACTCAAATGTCGGGCCATTATACGCGGAAAAGGTTGTGTCAGCCCTGACAGAAGCTGGCTTTGACGAAGTATCAGTTTTTGAATTCCGTGCAGGCGAAGCCAGTAAAAGCCTCCAGACAGCGGAAAACGCTTGGGATTTTTGTGCAGGCTCTGGCCTCACGCGCTCTGACGGGATTATTGCGCTGGGGGGCGGCGTTGTAGGCGATTTGGCCGCTTTTGTGGCCTCGACTTATATGCGTGGCATTCATTTTTTGCAGATTGCGACAAGCTTGACGGCGCAGGTGGATAGCTCGGTCGGCGGCAAGACAGGGATTAACAGCAGTTTTGCTAAAAATATGATTGGGACTTTTGCGCAGCCTGACGGTGTCCTGATTGACCCAGAAGTTCTTACGACTTTGGGGCGGCGCGAGCTGATTGAGGGCATGGGCGAGGTCATCAAATGTGCGCTGATTGCAGACACAGAGCTCTGGGAAAAGCTGACAGCGCTGACAGCTGACGAGATTTTGGAGAATGCCGACTTTCTGATTGCTCATGCGATTGAGGTCAAGCGCAAAGTCGTGGTAGAAGACGAGCTGGACAATGGCAGCCGTCTCTTGCTGAATTTCGGGCATACAATCGGCCACGCAATCGAAGCAACGGCTGGCTATGGTCAGGTCATGCACGGCGAAGCTGTCGCAATTGGTATGGTGCAAATCACGCAAGTTGCTGAGGAAAAAGGTCTGGTTGAAGCAGGCTTGACAGAAAAAATTCGTCAGATGTGTTTGAAATTTGGCCTACCTGTCAGTTATGAACCTTGGGACGAAGAACTTCTCTTCTGTGCAGTGTCCCACGATAAAAAAGCCCGCGGCAGCAGGATTCAGACGATTTTGGTTCCCAAAATTGGACAAGCCGTTATTTATCCAATCGCACTTGAAGAGATGAAAG
>JAIRUS010000154.1 GCA_031254295.1 Streptococcaceae bacterium
ACGATTGGTGGTATTATCGAGGTGCGGGCGGAAAATGTGCCTGCGGGGCTAGGTTCTTATGTACAATATGACCGCAAACTGGACGCCAAACTGGCTGCGGCTGTGGTTTCTATCAATGCGTTCAAAGGCGTGGAGTTTGGCCTTGGATTTGAAGCTGGCAAGCTTAAAGGCTCTCAGCTCATGGACGAGATTACTTGGCAAGCAGAAGACGGCTATCGTCGTGCGACAAATCGTCTCGGTGGCTTTGAGGGCGGTATGACAAACGGCGAACAGCTGATTATCCGAGGCGTGATGAAGCCGATTCCGACACTCTATAAGCCGCTTATGTCTGTTGATACTGAAAGTCATGAGCCTTACCGTGCCTCAGTCGAGCGCTCTGACCCGACCGCACTACCAGCCGCAGGTGTGGTCATGGAAAATGTTGTGGCGACGGTGCTGGCTCAGGAAATTTGCGAGAAGTTTAATTCGGACAATATGGCAGAGCTGACAGCCGATTTTGCGCGCTATAAGGAAAGATTGGCGGCGTTTTGATGGCCGTCATTTTTCAAACAACGCTGCTCTACTGGGCGACGGCGCTCGATTTGCTGCTGATTTTGGCGTTGCTGTATGCCAAATATCCACATGCGCAGCACCGTTTGATCAGTCTGGGGCAGACCATGGGCTCGGTGGGGCTCGTGCTTGTGAGTTTCTTGCTGGCCGTGGTTTTCCATTTTGTGCCAGAAAGTTGGATTTTGGGATTTTTGGGGCTGATTCCAATGGCTTTTGGTCTGAAATATCTGATTTTGGGCGACAATGATGAAGCGGAAGTTGCGGAACTTATTGAGAAGCGCAAGCATAAGAGTTTGTTTTTTACCGCTGTTCTCATCAGTTTTGCGAGCTGCGGTGCCGATAATATTGGGCTTTTTACGCCGTATCTCGTCAATCTGAAAATTGCGGATTTGCTCCTCGCGCTGGGCACTTTTCTGGCGAATATTTTTCTTTTGTCGCTGATTTCGCACCGCCTCACGCACCTCTTTCCGCGCTTTTCTGAGCAGCTTGAGAAATATAATCGCTGGATTCTCTCAACCGTCTACATCGGCCTCGGCCTGATGATCCTGATTGAATCTGGCACGATAAGCCATGTGATAGGTCTTTTAAAAGGAGTTTAATATGACGATTCAGCCAGCTAAAAATCAAGTGAAAATAACCATACAAAAACGAGACGTGCTGGTCTTTGACAATATCAATGAGGCGAATGCTTTTATTGATAGCCAGCGTGCGCTGTTTGTGGACAATATTATCATTGCAGCGCCGCGCGAAACGCATGCCGATTTTGTGGAGATGTCGGCGATTTTTTACAATCCGCGCAGCCCGCAGCCAGCGGGCTCTGAGGTCTTGTTGCTTGATGTGGAGATGCCAAAAATATGACGAAAAAAGTGATGATTGTGGGGCTCGGCTTGATTGGCGGATCGTTGGCGCTGGGAATTAGGCGGGCGCATCCGGAGATTGAGATTTTGGGAGTGGACCGTCCGGAAACGCTCGCGATTGCGGCTGACAGAGAGCTGATTGACCGTCCGTCAGCGTTGACAGAAGCTGTTGCGGCTGATGTGGTGATTCTCGCGGTGCCGATTACGCAGATTTTGGTTTATTTGCGGGAATTATCGGCGCTTGGCGTGCGCGCGCTGGTAACGGATACGGGCTCAACGAAAGCTGAAATCGTCAGACTAGCGGATAAGCTCGGCTTGAATTTTGTGGGCGGACATCCGATGGCGGGCTCGCACAAATCGGGCGTGAACGCAGCCGATGTGAATTTGTTTGAGCATGCCTATTTTTTGCTGACGGCTGACAGTGAGCTTTTGAAAGAGCTCTATAGTGGCTTAGGGGCGAAGTTTATGGTGGTTGATGCACAAACTCATGATCGTGTCATGAGTCAAGTCAGCCACTTTCCGCATCTGCTAGCAAGTACGCTCGTCATGCAATTGGACGGCTTTTCGAGCAATTTTCCGCTGACAAAAAAGCTGTCAGCTGGCGGATTTCGTGATATGACGCGTATTGCCGCGAGTGAGCCTGCGATGTGGGCGAGCATTCTCCTGAGCAATCGCGAAGCGGTTTTGTCACGGCTGACAGACTTCAAAGCTCAGCTGACAGAGGTCGAAAGCCTGGTTGCAGCGGCTGACAGCGCGCGTTTGACGGATTATTTGACGATGAGTCGGCAGGTGCGCGAGACAATGGAAATTCTGCCGGGTAACTCAGCAAATAACCATCTGCTTTATATTTCGATTCCCGACGAAAAAGGCGCCACGCTGCGAGTTCTAGCACTTTTGTCGGACATTTCCATCGCAAATGTCAAACTCAACGAGAACAATCGCGAAGACATTCACGGGCAGCTGCAGATTTCCTTCAAAACGCGCGACGACCTAGCGCGCGCAAAAGAGCTCATCGCGCTCGCCACGAACTTTTCAGTGATTGAGGGTTGACATTTTTAGTGTAAAATAGTATGAGAATTGTCGCAGACAATATAGAATTGAGAATGGAGGTGCCAAGATGCAAAAAATGAAGAATGTGAGTAAAAATGATGACCTAAAAGAGTTGGCACAACTTAATCGTGATGAGCTTTTTGAACGCTTAAATACAACTTTCACAGGTTTAAACGCTGAACAGGCTGAGGAACGATTAGATGAGTATGGTCTCAATATTGTCGCAAGCCAAAAGCCCACTCCTTGGTACGTTATTCTATTTCATGCGGTACGTAATCCTTTTGTCTTTGTTTTGGTCTTTTTGGCGATTGTTTCAGAATTGACAGGAGACATAGAAGGCGCGCTTTACATGATGCTGATGGTTTCTGTGTCGGCAATTGTTAGCTTTGTGCAAGAATATAAATCTCAAAAAGCATCGATTGCTCTCCATGAGATGATTGAAAATACGACCAATGTAAAGCGTGATGGTGAAAATTTTGAAATTCCAATGGATGAAGTTGTCCCAGGAGATATTATCCAGCTTCAGACAGGGGACATGATACCAGCGGATGCTATTTTGCTATCACATCGTGACTTGTTTATCAATCAAGCCTCACTTACAGGAGAATCTTTCCCTGTTGAAAAAAGATTAGCTGAGGATTTTGATGAAGATGAGCGAATTGACTGGGGAAAGACAACAGCTCTTGATGCTCCGAATGTTCTTTTTATGGGAACTGATGTTTTGTCTGGGAATGGTGAAATTTTAATTGTCAAAACAGGCATGAATACCATGTTTGGAAATATTGCCAGCAAGGCAACCGAAACACGTGTTGAATCTGCTTTTGATAAGGGACTGAGTCGTGTAAGCCGTTTACTTCTGACGATGGTTGCAATTATGTTTCCGATTGTCTTAGTAATCAACTGGATAACAAAAGGAAATTTTGAAACGTCTTTCTTTTTTGCAATCGCAGTTGCAGTTGGCCTAACGCCTGAAATGCTCCCCATGATTGTTAATGCGAATTTGGCAAAAGGGGCAACTGTGCTCAGTAAAGAAAAAGTCATCGTTAAAAACTTGTCCGCTATCCAAAATCTAGGCTCAATGGATATTCTTTGCACGGATAAAACAGGAACAATCACAGAAGACCGTGTAGTTATGGTAGACTACGTCAATTCTTATGGAAATAAGGACAACGCTGTCTTGAATTCTGCTTTTATAAATTCTAACTTCCAAACTGGCTGGAAGAATTTGATGGACGTTGCTGTTATTGACTTTTTCAAAAAGCAAAAATTTGAATTGCCAAACGATGACATTGTCAAAGTTGATGAAATTCCCTTTGATTTCTCACGACGTTTGCTTTCTGTTGTTGTTCAGATGGATAATCAAAATCTTATGGTTACCAAAGGTGCTGTCGAAGAAATGCAGGCAATATGTACACACGTCATGGAGAATGGCCAACGTGTTGAAATCACAGATGAGCGTTTGGCGGAGATGAAAAAAGTCAATCGTGAAATGAATCTTCAAGGAATGCGTGTGTTGACAATTGCTGAGCGGGTTATTTCCGATGCAGATCTTGAAGATTTTGACACAAGTTTTGAGAGTGATATGACACTTATTGGCTTTATTGGCTTTCTAGATCCAGCCAAGGAATCTGCAGAAGTCGCAATTAAGAGTTTACAGGCTCATGGAGTGACTGTTAAGGTCTTGACAGGCGATAATGCAATCGTTGCTCAAAAAGTCTGTGAAGACGTGGGTATTCCTGCTGCACGTTATGTTATTGGTAGTGAAATTGATGAGATGAATGATGAAGAATTATTTAATGTCGCAATGGAAGTTCACCTCTTTGCTAAGCTTAACCCTATGCAAAAAGCACGGATTATCGAATTGTTACGCAAGGTTCATACAGTTGGCTTTATGGGGGATGGGATAAATGATGCTCCGAGCTTACGGGCGGCAGATGTTGGGATTTCTGTAGACACAGCAGCAGATATTACCAAAGACGCTTCAAATATTATTTTGCTTGAAAAGAGTTTGCAAGTGCTTGAAACAGGGGTTATTGAAGGACGTAAAGTCTTTAATAACATGATGAAGTATATTCGCATCACTTTATCGTCTAATTTCGGTAATGTCTTCTCAGTTTTGATTGCCTCTGCATTCTTACCCTTTTTACCAATGCTTAGTTTACAAATTTTGACATTGAATTTGATTTACGATATGAGCCAGCTGGCTATTCCATGGGATAACGTAGATGAAGAGGAAATTAACCGTCCTGTAAAGTGGGAAACGAAAGGTTTAGCAAAGTTTGCTGCAATCTTTGGCCCAACATCATCTATCTTTGATATTACAACCTTCCTTGTATTGTGGTATGTCTTTAAATTCAACACTTTAGAACACCAAGCGTTATTTCAAGCAGGCTGGTTTGCGGAGAGTTTGGGGACACAAGCTCTTGCCTTTCATATTTTACGGACTAAAAAAATACCATTTTTCCAAAGTATCCCTTCGGTAGCGATTATTATTTCAACGATTTGTGCATTTTTAGTTGGAGGCATTCTTTTATTTACGCAAATAGGGGCGATCATTAGCTTGACGCATTTACCAGTTAATTTTTATTTCTATTGGCTCTTGATTATTTCAGCCTATCTTTTGCTTTTGCAGTTTGTTAAAAGTATCTATTATAAAAATCATCAATTAATGTAAAAAATAAAGTCATTTTGACTTTATTTTTTTAGTTTTAGGCTATATACTAGACACTTTCAGAAGTACTGTGACTTCCAGCTACATGCCCAGTCACAAAGGCACAAGTGATATTGTAGCCACCTGTGTAGCCATTGATATCAAGCAACTCGCCAGTCATAAAAAGTCCTTTGCAGAGTTTACTCTCTAGTGTCTTTGGATTTATTTCTTTTAGCGAGACGCCTCCAGCAGTGACAAATGATTTTTCGATAGGAAAAGTTTTGTTAATATTAATTTGAAAATTTTTGTAGAAATCAACAATTTGCTCAATGTCTTTTTCAGAAATTTGTCGACCAGATTTACTTTCAGAAATCTGACAGTATTTCAGAGCAAAAATTGCCATTCGCTCCTGCGAAATACTCGTGAGTAAATTTTTGATAGATTTATCTGATTTGACGAGTTGAGAAATTTCTTGTTTGAGTTGTTCCGCACTTTTATCTGGAAATTGGTCAAGACTAACAGTGACTGACTTCGCACCTTTTAGTAATTCTTGGTTGACAAAGGTAGAAGAACGCAGGGCGGCAGGTCCTGACAGTCCAAAATGGGTAAAAAGTAGATCATGCTGATGCGAGATAACTATTTTACTTTTTTGGTTCAAGACGGACAATTTGATATCACGCAGAGAAATTCCCATTAGTTCTTTCTTCGCGATAAATTTCTCATCAGAAATGAGCGAAGACTCAGTCGCAAATAACTTTGTAATCGTATGCCCAGCAGACTTGGCAAATTGATAACCATCTCCAGTGGAGCCAGTCGAGGGATAGGCTTTACCTCCGGTTGAGAGGATGACCGCCTTACTTTGAAAGTTCTCACCATTGACCTTGAGGCCTTTGATCTGTTTTTCTTCTATAATCAGCGATTCAACAGTGCTTTGGGAAAAGACAGAAATATGAAGACTTAGTATTTTTTGGAAAAGAGCATCTACGATAGTTTTAGATTTATCACTGACGGGGAATATTCGGCCATGGTCCTCCTCTTTCAGCTTGACACCATTGGTCTCAAAGAAGCGAATGATGTCCTGATTGTCAAACTGTGAGAAAGCTGAGTATAAAAAACGACCGTTACCAGGGACGTTTGAGAGAATCTCTTCAACACTGGCAGAATTCGTAACGTTACAACGTCCGCCACCTGTCAGGAGAAGCTTCTTGCCGACATTTTTATTTTTATCAATTAAGGCTACTTTTACCCCATTTTCAGCAGCTGCGATAGCGGCCATCATGCCAGAAGGGCCAGCTCCAACCACGATGACATCGAATTTTTTTATCATAATTCTATTTTACCTGAAATTATTGAAAATTTCTTCTTGACTTATGTTTTTTTTAAGAGTATGATTAACTTGTAAAGTTTACAACTGTAAACGAAAAGGAGATTTTCAAATGGATATGAAAGAACATGAAAAAATGCAACATGATATGCCTGAAATGGATCATCACCATATGAATCACGATCACATGAATATGGAACATTCAGATATGGGTATGGATATGGAGCATGGTGACATGATGAACCATGGTGGGCATATGATGCATATGGGGAATATGTCCCAGAAGCTAAAAGTTGCAATTGGAATTATGATTCCGCTCTTACTGATCTCGCCTATTGCAGGTTTCACCTTAATTAAGTTTTCAGGAAGTGAATTTCTACAATTGCTACTTGGCTCGGTAATTTTCTTTTATTGTGGGACGCCATTTTTTACTGGAGCTAAAGGGGAACTTCAAAGTCGTAAGCCTGCCATGATGATGCTCATTACGATGGGAATTAGCGTGGCCTATGTTTATAGTGTCTATGCGACCATCATGATGTTGACAGGACTTGATAAGACAGCTATGAATTTCTGGTTTGAGCTCTCGACTTTGATTGTCATCATGCTGATTGGGCATTTGATTGAGATGCGTGCCATCATGGGAGCAGGTGATGCTCTGAAAGACTTAGCATCTCTAGTGCCAAAAAAGGCTCATCTAAAGTCAGGTGAAGATGTAGAGCTCTCGGATTTAAAAGTTGGCGATATTCTTTTAGTTAAGGAAAACGAGAAAATTCCTGCTGACGGTGAGATTATGGGAACGGCTTTACTTGATGAGTCCATGATTACAGGTGAGTCTCGACTTGTGAATAAAACAACAGGTGACAATATTTATGGCGGTTCATTGAATCAAAATACAGCATTTGAGATGAAGGTCACGACATTAGGAAAGGACAGCTTTCTGTCGCAAGTGGCCGAGCTTGTCAGAAATGCGCAAGCTCAGAAGTCCAATCTTGAGAATATGGCCGATCGTGTAGCGGGTTATCTTTTCTGGGCAGCTTTGATAGTTGGGACAGCATCATTGATTTTCTGGACTATGACAGCCAACTTTAGCTTTGCCTTATTACTCGCCGTATCCGTCTTTGTGATTGCCTGCCCCCACGCGCTTGGCCTAGCAGTGCCGCTAGTAGTGAGCCGTTTGACAACTATTTCCTCTAAGAACGGGCTTCTGATTCAAAATCGTACGGCCTTAGAGGGAATTAATAATATTAAATATGCGCTGATGGATAAGACTGGAACACTGACAGATGGTAAGTTTATTGTCCGTGAGACGGTGAGTTTTGTTGAAGATTTAGATGTACTACAGGTTATGGCGGCCATTGAGTCAGGCTCTACGCACCCGATTGCGCTTTCTATTGTACAAGCCGCTGGCAAATTGAAACTCAAAGCTGAAAATATTGAGAATCAACCTAGTATTGGCTTAACAGGGGCTGTAGATGGAGTGAAATATCAAATTGCCAATCTCAAGTGGCTACATGAAAATGAAGTCGAGATTGATGAGGTAAAGATTAAAGAGTTTATCGACTTAGGTCTAACAGTATCGATTCTTTTAGCTGACGGAAAAGCGTTAGGCTTTGTGGCTTTGGGTGACTCGCCTAAAGCTGATGCGCTTGACTTTATCAAAGGACTTAAAAACTATGGCATTGTCCCTGTTATGCTGACAGGCGATAATCACGGCACGGCGGAAAAAGTCTCAGCAGCCTTAGGAATTTCAGAATTTCGAGCTGAGCTCAAGCCTGAGGATAAGGCAGAAATTGTCAAGAGCTATCAAGCAAAAGGCGGTGTCCTCTTCATCGGTGATGGCGTAAATGATTCGCCTGCGCTCGCCACGGCTGATATCGGTTTTGCGATTGGGGCTGGGACTTCTGTAGCTATCAATACAGCGGATGTTGTTTTAGTGAACTCAAATCCATCTGATGTGCTAGACATGATTGGCATTGCCAAACGGATGCTAAGAAAGATGAAGCAAAACCTTTGGTTTGGAGCTGGCTACAATATCATTGCTATCCCAGTGGCGGCAGGTATTCTCTATCCAAGCCTTCATCTGATGATTGATCCTTTAGTTGCGGCGATTTTGATGAGTGCCTCAACTGTCGTGGTCTCAATCAATGCAATGGGTTTAAAGTACCAGAAGACAGATAAAAAATAAGGGCTGAAGTAATAAATATAAGATAACTCAGCCTAAAGTCTGATTTTAATTCTAGATTTTCTGATAGAATAAAGTCATTAAAAGGAGGAATGTCAAAAAATGATGAGTAGATTTTTTGAAAATGGCAATAATTGTGCTGGCAATAACTTTTCGTCCCTATTTGGAGGTGGACTTATGATGATTTTATTTCTTGTTTTGATTGGTGCTGTGATTTATTTTATTTGGCATGGAACTTCAAGCACTTCAAGCAACAGTAGAAATTTTCAAAATCCACAAAATTTTGACTCTGGAATGCCTTTGTCAAAAATGACAAGCGAAGAATTGGAAGCTGAGCTTGACAAGCGAAAAGCTACAAGTTCTTTAGAAGCAGAAGTTACAGCACTTCGACAAGAGCTGGATTCGCTCAAAAATAAGGACTAATGAAAGGTATCAATGAAGAGTTTTCGGTCTCGATTTAAAGGAAAGTCAGAGGGAGAACTGATAGAAGGAGCATTCGATTTTGTCTTGTTTTGTAAGACAGCCTTTGCTCTTGTTGAAGTTTTATCAGGTTTCTCTCTCTTTTTTGTTAGCCCTACTTGGGTAAAGCAAATTATTGCTCACCTTACGGATTCAACATTAGATAAAAATCCTGCCTCTCCCTTGGCAAATTTCCTAGTCAGTCTGGGGCAGCATTTTACAGTGAGTACAGGCATTTTAGTTGCGGTATATCTACTTGTTCATGGATTAATCAAACTCATCACGCTTGTCCTACTTTGGAAGAAAGTGCTCTGGGCTTATCCTTTGTCAATTTTAGTTTTTATTGGCTTTATTGTTTATCAAATGTATGAATTTGCGATGCGCCAGTCAATATTTATGATTGCAGTTAGCCTATTTGATATTTTATTGGTTGCTCTTACTTGGCTTGAATGGAGACGTATGTCAGGCAAGCTCAAACATGCGAATAAGCGTTTGGGAATAGAAGATGAAAATCTTATGGAAAATTAGTCTAATTATTCTGCTATAATAGATGAAGCCTGAAAGATAAATTATATATTCTCAGCTAACAATAGTAAGCTGTCAGGCTTGACAGTTCTGGATCTTATGGTATAATCTAATAAATACTAAGAAAGGAGCGCTCAATTTGAGCGCTCCTGTTGTTTATTATTGTAATGACTAGACAACAGGCTCAATTTTAGTATTTATCTATTCATAAATGGCTGAACAATCAGTGTGTTGGTCATTTAGTTTTATCATATAAATAAGGAGAATGCATGTCAGAAATTGAACAAATCGTTGAAGACTTCATCCGTCCACACTTGCCCTCATCATATGAACTAGTCGATGTTGAGTGGTCAAAGTTGGGGGCAGATATGGTCCTATCAATCTTGGTCGATAAGGAGCCAGAAGGTGTGACAATTGATGAAACAGCCGAGCTGTCAGAAATCATCTCGCCTTTGTTGGATACTATCAAGCCAGATCCTTTCCCAAAGGAAGGTTATTTACTTGAAGTTGCCTCACCAGGTGCAGAGCGTCCGCTCAAAAAGGCAAAAGATTTTGAAAAAGCTATTGGTCAAAATATTTTTGTTAAAACTTATCAAAAAATCAATGATGCAAAAGAGTTTATGGGCGATTTGATAAAGTACGATGCAGAAACCTTAGTCATTGATGCCAGCATAAAAAATGGCAAAACCAAGCAAATTGAAATTCCAATTTCTGCAATTGCGAAAGCACAGACAATGGTGAAATTTTAAGAATTAGAAATTGAGAGCTAAGAAGCTCAGACAATAGAAAGGAAAATATATGGCAAAAGCAAAAGAAAATATTGTAGCTCTTTTTTCACAAATTGAAGGCATGAAAGGTGTAAGACCTGATCTTATCATCGAAGCTCTGAAGGAAGGAATTGTTGCGGCCTATAAGAAGCAATATGGACAAGCACAAAACGTTGAGGTGACATACGACGAGAATACAGGTGAGTTTTCAGTTTTCTCTGTTCGTGAGGTTGTAGATGAGGTGTTTGATTCACGTCTTGAAATCTCACTTGAGGATGCACGGCGCTTCAGTGAACTCTATGAGGTAGGAGACAAGATTCGTTTCCAAGAAGACATCCGAGACTTTGCGCGTTCTTCAATCGGTGTAGCAAAGCAAAACGTTTTGCGTAAACTAAAAGAAGAAGAGCAAAAAGATATTCTGAACGAATACAAGAGCTACGAAGGCGAAATGATTTCTGGTATTGTAGATCGTTTAGATGAGCGTGCAATTTATATCAAACTTGGACGTCTTGATGCCATGTTGCTCCGTAAGGATCAAATTTTCAAAGAGCACTATCGCATTGGTGAGCGCATCTCAGTTTTTGTAACAGAAGTAAAGATGACTCAAAAAGGACCACGTGTCTTTGTGAGCCGTACTGCTCCAGATATGCTCAAACGTATGTTTGAAAAAGAAGTTCCAGAAGTCTTTGACGGAACAGTCGAAATCATGTCTATTGCGCGTGAAGCTGGCGATCGTGCTAAGATTGTCGTACGCTCACATAACGAGAAGGTAGATGCCATCGGAACAATGGTTGGACGTAAAGGAAGTAATATCCAGCCTATCATTAATGATCTCCATGGCGAAAATATGGATATCATCGAGTGGTCTGCAGACCGAGGAACTTTGGTACGTAACGTTTTGAAGCCTGCTCAGGTCAATGCAGTCTATGTTTTCGATGATGGTTCAGCTTTGGCAGTAGTTCCTGACAATCAATTGACGCTCGCGATTGGTAAAAAAGGTCAAAATGTCCGTCTAGCAGCTCAGGTTGCCCATTGTAAGATTGATATCAAGAAAGAATCTGACTTTGATGAGTCAGAGATTGGCGAAATTGCACCACAAGAAAGCGAAATTGAAGAAATCGAAAATCTTGAAAATGAGCTTGAAATTGTTGATGCTGAAGAAATTTCTCCAGAAGAACAAGTCGGACTTGAAGAACTTCTTGACAACATGGAATTACCAGATAAGGAAGACTACGAAGGAGATGAGGAGTAAGTCTTGGTCGTCAAACAAAAGAAAATACCTCTCCGGACTTCTCTAGCCTCCAATAAGCAATTTCCAAAGAAAGAACTTCTCCGTATTGCTTATAATAAAGAAGGTGAAATTTCGATTGATCCGACAGGGAAAGCACATGGACGTGGCGCTTATATAGGATTTAGCATTGAAGAAGCTGAAATGGCGAAGGCTAAGAAAGTCTTTAACCGTGCGTTCTCGACTGACATCTCAGAAGAATTCTATAATGAGCTGATTGACTATGTCACACATCAAGTTGGACGTCGTGAATTAGCTGACAAAGTCTATAGTGCTGATTTGGCACCTGATTATGACTGATAAAGTGCTTAATCTACTTGGGCTTGCCAAGCGTGCTGGAAAAATTACAACAGGTGAGGAATTGGTAATCAAAACAATTCAACGACAGACGGCTAAGTTTATTTTCCTAGCCAACGATGCCTCACAAAACTTAAATAAAAAAATAATTGACAAAAGTAACACTTATCAAATCAAGACTTCAACAAAATACAGTCAAGAAGAACTTACAAAGGCTATAGGTTCTGAACGAAAAGTTCTCGCTGTGATGGATGAGGGATTTGCAAAGAAGATGGAGAATTTACTGATGCAATAACCACTGTACGAATACGAAAGGACTAAAGTAATGTCTGAAAAGAAACGAATTAATGAAATCGCAAAAGAGACAGGATTCAAGAATCAAGATCTAGTTGAAAAGGCAAAGGAACTTGGATTCGATATAAAATCTCACTCAAGCTCACTTTCAGAAGCTGAGGGCAAGCAATTGCTTACAGCTATGGGGAAAGAAACAGCAGAAAAAGTTGAAAAGAAAGCTCCTGCTAAGAAACAGACCGCCAAGCCTGATCGTCCTAAAGCAGGAGCCAAAGGGGATGAACCTCTAACTTTCCAAGGGAAAGCTGTTGTTATTGACCCAGCCATTTTGGCGCGTGCTAAAGCCAAAGAAGCCGAAAAGGCTGGAAGTACTGAAGTAGCGACAAAAGGAGAGGCTAAAAAACCACGAATCAAGGTAGTTGCCTCCGTGGAAGATCAGGAAAAAGCTAGAGCAATCGCAGAAAAAGTTGCTGAGACCAATAAGGCAGTAGAAAAAGTTTTAGCTAAGGCAGAAGCTGTATCGGCTAAAACAGCAGAAAAAGTTGCCAAGCCTCAGAAAGTTGAAAATCAAAGCCAAAACATAGAAGTAAAGGAAAAAGTTAAGAAACCATTGTCAACTCGTCCGAAAATTGCAATTAAAGTGGTAAAGCGTGCAGAAGAGCAACCAAAATTCTCTGAGCGTCCTTTGAAAGATCGCTTGAAGAAAGAAGCAGGACAAGTTAAGAACGCGCAAAGCCAAGGAAAATCTGTGCGTCAAGGGCAGGGACAACGTCCTTTCCAGAAAAAACAAGATCAGCAACATGGTGCGAAAGTTCAAAAAACTGAATTTACTCCAGCTGCAATAGATACACGTACTAACAATCGTCGTAAAGGAAACAAAGACCGCGATAATAACCGCAGTGAGGCCAAAGATAACAACCGTTTTGGTGGAGGTCCATTGCGTGTGAATGATAATCGTAACCAAGTACGTAATGCCCGTAATTCTAACTGGAATGCAGGTGGACGCAGAAGAAATAAAGATCACAATGTTTCACTTACAGAGCGTAAGTTTGTAGAGTTGCCAGAAAGCTTAGAGTATTCTGAGGGCATGACAATTGCAGATATCGCAAAACGTATTCACCGTGAGTCTGCTGAAATCGTTAAAAAACTCTTCATGATGGGCGTGATGGCGACTCAAAACCAATCACTTGATGAAGAAACAATTGAGCTCTTATTGATGGATTATGGCATTACGCCTGAGAAGAAAGTTCAAGAAGATAAGGCTGATATTGAGCGTCTCTTTGTTGAAGAGGGTTACTTGAACGAAGAAAACATGATTTCACGCCCACCAGTTGTTACAATTATGGGACACGTTGATCATGGTAAAACTACCTTGCTTGATCACTTGCGCAAAAATCGCACAAACGTAACTGAGGGAGAGGCAGGCGGTATCACTCAACACATTGGTGCATATCAAATAGATGTTGAGGGTAAGAAAATTACCTTCCTTGATACCCCAGGACATGAAGCCTTCACGTCAATGCGTGCGCGTGGTGCCTCAGTTACGGATATTACAATTCTTGTCGTGGCGGCTGATGATGGTGTAATGCCTCAGACAATTGAAGCCATCAACCATTCTAGAGCAGCAGGCGTACCTATTATCGTGGCTATTAATAAGATTGATAAGCAGGGAGCAAACCCACAAAAGGTTATCAATGAATTGGCTGAACACAATGTCCTTTCAACTGCTTGGGGAGGAGATTCTGAATTTGTAGAAATTTCAGCTAAGTTCGATAAAAATATTGATTCCCTTCTTGAGACTGTATTATTGGTTGCAGAAATGCAAGAGCTCAAGGCAGATCCAACTGTTCGTGCAATCGGAACTGTTATTGAAGCACGTCTTGATAAAGGAAAGGGATCAATTGCAACAGTTCTTGTACAACAAGGTACGCTTCATATTCAGGATCCAATCGTGGCTGGAAATACCTTTGGTCGTGTTCGTTCAATGGTAAGTGACCTTGGCCGTCGTGAGAAAGCCGTAGGCCCTTCAGGTGCCGTTGAAATTACAGGTCTGAATGACGTACCTCAAGCAGGTGACCACTTTGCAGTCTTTGAAGATGAGAAGTCTGCCCGTGCAGCTGGTGAAGAACGTTTCAAGCGGGCTCAGTTGATTCAACGTCAAAATACGCGTCGTGTTTCTGTTGAAAATCTATTTGATACCCTCAAAGAGGGCCAACTCAAGAAGGTTAATATCATCATCAAAGCTGATGTTCAAGGGACTGCAGAAGCCTTAGCTGCAAGCTTACAAAAGATAGTTGTTGAAGGTGTGGCAGTTGATATTGTGCACTCAGCTGTAGGGGCAATCAATGAATCTGATGTATCACTTGCAACAGCATCAAGCGCAATCATTATTGGTTTCAATGTTCGTCCAACAATTGATGCCCGTGCGGCCGCTGAACGCGAATCAGTAGATATTCGTCTTCATAGCATTATCTATAATGTTATTGACGAAGTCGAAACAGCCATGAAGGGATTACTTGACCCAGAATACAAAGAAGAAGTTATCGGAGAAGCTATCGTACGTGAAGTCTTTACAGTTGCGAAGCTTGGCAGTATCGCTGGATTCCTTGTTGTTCGTGGTAAGGTTCAAAGGGATGCTTCTGTACGCGTTATTCGCGATTCTGTTGTCATTCATGATGGCCCAATCAATTCTTTGAAGCATTTCAAAGATGATGTTAAGGAAGTCGGAAATGCCCAAGAGGGTGGTTTGATGATGGAAGATTATAACGACTTCAAGATTGACGATACCTTTGAAGTATACAAAATGGTTGAGATTAAGCGTTAATTGACATAAATTAATTATGTCAATTCTAAAATAGAAAAATTGACAGGAGAGAAAAATTATGTCAAATCAACGAGTTGAGCGAGTAGCCGTTGAAATACAACGGCTTGTAACCCAAATCTTACGTGAAGAAATCAATGATCCGCGAGTACAACAAGTCAATCTGACAGATACGCAAGTCACAGGTGACCTTAGCCAAGCAACGCTGTATTATTCATTATTGTCAGATCTTGCTTCAGATGCTAAAAAAGCCCAGAAAGGGCTTGATAAGGCAAAAGGTCTGATTCGTCATGGGCTTGCTCAGAGGATGACAATGTATAAGGTACCTGAGCTCATCTTCAAAAAAGATGAGTCAGTGGCCTATGGGAATAAAATTGATGAACTATTACGTAAATTAAATCAAAATTAAAAACAAGCCTAGGCTTGTTTTTTCTTATTTTATAATTGTACGTTTCTCTGACCAGACATGTAAGACTTCGTCTGCAGAAATAGAATTTGGCTCGCCATCAATCTGAATTGGTTGATTGGATGAGACTGTGACAGAAAAGTTCTTTTGTACGAGCTGGTGTATGCGCGGATCGGTCATATGTGATCCGCGAACTACTTTGGAAAGAAGCCCGAAGAACTGTCGTTGGGGAATTCTGTCTACTTCAATCAACTCAATCTCCTCATTTAGATTTGAAGCATTAGGAGCGATTTTTATTCCCCCACCAAAGTAAGGATGCTTTGTCATGGTGAAAAGAAAGGCATTTTCAAATTTAATTGAATTGTCAATTTCAACAGTAAAGCTTTTTTTCTTGAAAATAACACTGAGAGTTGTAAAAAGATAGCTAAGCTGCCCCAGATGAAGTCTATTGAAGAACTTCTTGGAGCCACTTTGATTTGCCTCATTGATAATCGCACCATCAAGACCAATGCCAATATTATTTATGGCGAAACCATGTAAATGTTCAGAATCGTAGCCTAGCACATAGATCTCGGTTGCTTCATGCATTTGAATGGATTTAAAGGCTTCAACAGGATCAAGAGAAATTCCTAATGCACGCGAAAAGTCATTGCCAGATCCAGCTGGAATATAAGAAAATGACAAGTTTAGAGGCAAATATTTCATACATAAAGAGAGAGTCCCATCTCCACCAATGATAATGAGCTGATCTTTATTATGATCATCTATGAGAGAGAGGATTTCTGCAATTAACGCTTTTTCCTGATTAGGAGCTGTTGTTTCAAAAAATCGAAACTGAACACCAGTTGCTTCAAAATGTGCGATAAGTTTAAGCACTTTTTCATGTCCACGACGGTGACCAGAATTTGGATTTGCGAGCAAGTAATATGTCATAGTCGTATTCTATCAGAAAATGTTAAATTATGATATAATGAGCTACTAGAGGTATTCATGGATTATAGTTATGTAAATGATAAAACTTTGAGAATTAGCTTGACTTTCGCTGACCTAGAAGAACATGATGTGCAGCTCGTGGACTTTTTAAGTGAGCAAGAAAAGATAGAAGAATTTTTCTATGAACTAATTGACGAGTTAGATATTGCCGATCGTTGGCAAGATACAGCGATGATGACCTTCCAAATTCGCCCAAATGCAAAAGGAATTGATATTTTAGTCAGTGACGAATTCGGAGATAATTTGAATCAGATGGAAATGGACTCAGCAGCTGATTTAGAAGAATTTCTAAAACAAGTTGCAGGAAATATTGATGTCGATTTGCAAAATCCGGAAGAATTAGAAAATCATCTGAAAGAAAGCTTAGAAAAAGCAATAAATAAAGAACAGTCTCCAAAGAAGAAGGATACTGAAGAAGTTCCTGATTATATTTATTACACGATTAAGTTTGAGAATTTTTCAGATATTATTAATCTGGCAAGAACAGTTTCAGCTGACATTGACGAATCAGAACTTTATGAGTTTAAAAACTTTTACTATTTGACAATTCTTGACAATCAAAAACTTCGCGGGAAAAAAGATACATTGAGTTTGCGAGCTCATATGTTAGAATATGGTGAGCAAGGGATGATTAATCGGGAATTGTTACGTGAACATGCACGGGTAATTATTGACCATTCTGCCCTTGAATCTTTACAAAAAATATAAGTGCGTAAGTCATATTGAAAAAAGTTAAAATAGCTCAATCAGGGCTGTTTTTTATAATCTAGTTACTTTAACTAGTATATGTTATAATTAATAGAATGTTTGACTTGCATAATCATCCGATTCCGTTCACAGTTAAGTACATGCTTGTCCTTGGAATCACTTTTCTTGTTGCTTTGATTTTGACACCTATCGTAAGATGGATTGCCTTTCGTGTGGGAGCTTATGATGTGCCAAATGCGCGTAGAATGAATACAAAGATAATGCCAACCTCAGGTGGTTTGGCGATTTTTATATCTTTTGCGATAACCACACTTTTCATTTTGCCACATATTGTGCAGACGGTACTACCTCCGAATCAATATCATGACTGGTTTCATTATATTGATTATGTGTGGCCCTATGTGTTGGCGGGGGGAGTAGTTATACTAACTGGTTACCTTGATGATATTTTTGATTTGCGTCCACGATATAAAGTACTTGGAATTACAATAGCGGCAGCTATCATCTGGTTTATGACGTATACAAGACTTGATAATTTTAAAATTCCCTTTGGTGGTCCTTTGATTGGATTTCCGAGTTGGCTTTCTTTCGTTTTTACAATTATTTGGATTGTATTAATCACCAATGCAATGAATATTATTGATGGTCTGGATGGTTTGGTTTCCGGAGTTTCAATTATCTCTTTATTGACAATGGGAATTGTGGCTTATTTCTTCTTGCCAGTACCAAATGTTTTCATTCCAATTACGATTTTTACCTTAGTTGCTGCAATTGCGGGTTTTTTCCCATTTAACTTTAATCCGGCAATCATTTATCTTGGTGACACAGGAGCACTTTTCTTAGGCTTCATGCTTTCTATCTTTTCGCTACAGGGACTAAAAAATGCGACAGCTGTCGCAACGCTTACCCCACTTTTAATTCTAGGGGTTCCCTTGACAGATTCAGTTGTTGCGACAATTCGTCGAACATTGAATAAGCAAAAGTTTTATTTACCTGATAAAATGCATCTGCATCACCGTCTTTTACAACTTGGTTTCACGGTTCGTGGTGCGGTCTATTTGATTTATGGAATTGCTTCAATTTTTGCGTCTATCGCAATCATTCTCAATATTTCAGGTCGTTTAGGTGGGATTCTGCTTATAATTGCTAGCCTATTTGGTATTGAGATTTTTATAGAACTTGTCGGAGTTCTTGGAAAAGATCGCCATCCTTTATTGAATATTTTCAAGTATATTGGAAATATTGCCTACCGTGAAAATATTCGGGCAAGACATCAAGGTAAACAAATCGATTTGGAACAAACTATCGAGATTCACCCGATTCATCATCCTAGTGGTAAAAAGTCAGAAAATGATGATTAGCCCTTAAATTATCTACCGAAAAAGCAACTTTAAACAGTTGTTTTTTATTTTTTTCCTCTTTCCCTTAGGATTATCCCGCTTTTTGCTATAATCTACTTATGATTAAAAATTATGAACTTTCCAGCAATCATAAACTTATTGAAACAGAGAAATTTCAGGACTTTTCATTTGTTTTAAAACCAACTAAAGAGGAAATTGGTTTACTTTCCAGTAATTATAATTTTCCTTTTGATTATTTGGGTGCCATTTTAGATGATTACGAAAATGCACGTTTTGAATCGGACAGAAACGGCAATACTTTATTACTGTTGCAGTATGCTGCAGTAGCAGATAATGACGAAATTCAGACCTTTCCATTCGTTTTAATCGCAACAGTTGAGCATAAGATTATTTTTTCTCTAAACCATGAAGTTCATTTACATGAGAAGCTTTTGGATCACGAGTTTGAGCTTAAAAAAATGAAGCACCAATTGATCGATCAAATAATCTTGAACATGACAAAGGACTTTCACGTCTATTTGGAAAATTTCAGGAAGCGTCGCAATGTGATTGAAAAAAGTATCAGTAAATCCACTCAGAATGATCAATTGCTTGAAATGATTCGTATGCAGGCGAGTCTCGTATATATTCAAGAAGCTTTAGATAATAATTTACAGGTTTTGAAAAAATTTATTGATGAACTCAAAAAAGATGGTGAAGACGGCTTTGCAGATCGAATTTTTGACTTGTATATTGATACTGAACAAGCGAGAAAAGAAGCGCGTATTCAATCGAAATTACTTGAAAACTTAAGAGATTTATTTTCCAATATCGTAGCGAATAATTTAAATATTGTGATGAAAATTATGACATCAGCTACTTTTGTATTAGGCATTCCAGCAGTTATTTTTGGCTTTTATGGCATTAATGTACCAATCCCTGGACAGACAATGAAATGGCTGGTTTGGATTATTATTGGCCTGACTTTGATAATCTGCAGTTTAGTTTCATGGGCTTTACGGAAGAAAGACATGATGTGATGTCGCTCAATTAAATATTTACAAAAACCTCCGTTAAATGTAATGGAGGTTTTTTAATTGAGCTAACTAGATTGTAGCGTTATTAAAATTGATTATTTTATCTAATTCCAAATTGGAAGTTGGATAATCATCTGTCCAACAGTCATTCCAATCATAATGATGAACATGATAATCACGACCACTTTGACAACGGTCATAAAAGGAGTTGTTTTCTTTTTATATTTCGCCATAGGAAGTATTATACACTATTTCTAATCTTAATCAAGTTTGATAACAAAGGATAAGTAATAGGCTTAAGCTTAGGCCCGAACAATGAGCGTATCGCAAGGTGCGCGGTTGATGATATATTGCGCAACAGAACCGATGAAGAGGCGTTCAACATAAGAAAGACCAGTGGCGCCGAGTACGATTAAATCTGCTTGCTCTTCATTAGGGATAGTTTGACCCAGCATGACTTTTGGTGAACCAAATTCGACACGGGTTTTAACTTTTTCAACTCCGGCAGCCTTAGCTTCATTTGCAAAGTCGTTAATCAAATTCTCTGCACCTTTATGAGTATCCTCTGCAAGGATAGCACTACCATAAGAAGCGAGAGATTGATATGCACGTAAATCAATAATATTTACAAGGACTAATTCAGCCTTATTACGAAGCGCAGTAGCTACGGCTTTGTCAAAAGCTTTTGTTGATTCAACAGAACCGTCAATACCGACCATGATTTTTTGATAATTATCTATCATCTTAAAATACCTCCAAATTCTTTGATTTAATTTTATCATTTATTTCTGAAAATTACATCAATCTTGTACACCAGTTCGTAACTAGCTTGTTGAGATATCTATTTCAGCGACTTAATATAATAAGGGCTTTTATCTTTCAAAGCAGTCGAGCTGACTTTTTGTTATAATATTTTCTATGATCTATTTCGATAATTCTGCTACAACAGCAATGTATCCTGAAGCCATAAAGGCTTATACAGATGTCGCCAGTCGTATTGTTGGTAATCCGTCTAGCTTACATAATCTGGGGACGATTGCGACGCGTCTATTAGATGCCTCACGCAAACAAATTGCAGATTTGCTTGGTTTTTCTTCTGAGGAAATATTTTTTACAAGTGGTGGCTCCGAGGGTGATAATTGGATTATCAAGGGAGTAGCATTTGAAAAGAAAAAATATGGTAAGCATATTATTGTGTCAAGCATCGAGCATCCAGCCGTAAAAAATACAGCTGAATGGCTGACAAGTCAAGGATTTGAAGTTGATTACGCTCCCGTTGATACAGAGGGCTTTGTAGACGTCAAAGCGCTAGAAAAACTCATTCGTCAGGATACGATTCTGATTTCAGTCATGGCGGTTAATAATGAGGTTGGCTCTATCCAGCGATTGAAAGAAATTGCAGCGCTAATCAAGACTGAGCCGACGATTGGCTTTCATATTGATGCCGTCCAAGCAATTGGGAAAATCGATCTTTCAGAATTTCTTTTGCCTAGGGTTGATTTTGCAACCTTTTCTGCACACAAATTCCATGGACCTCGTGGAGTTGGTTTTGTTTATATTAAGGCTGGTAAACGCCTTGCTCCTCTGATTCATGGGGGAGAGCAGGAGAGTGGGAGACGTTCAACAACTGAAAATTTGGCTGGCATTGTTGCAACTGCGAAAGCGCTTCGTCTAACTCTCGAGGATACAGAGATGAAGCGCGTGCACGTAGCCAAAATGAAAAAAGTCATTTATGATGAATTAAAATCTCATGAAGAAATAGTAGTTTTTAGTGGACTTGATAACTTTGCAGCAAATATTTTAACATGGGGAATTAAAGGAATTCGTGGGGAAGTGGTTGTCCATGCCTTTGAAGAATATGAGATTTATCTTTCAACGACAAGCGCCTGCTCATCCAAAAAGAACGCAGCCGCAGGAACACTTATGGCAATGAATGTCAATCCAAAGCTTGCCACAAGTGCTGTTCGTATCAGCTTAGACTATACAAACTCAATGACAGAAGTTGAAATGTTTCTGACAGTCTTCCGTCAAATTTTAGCAAAACTAGCTAAATAAAAAGAAATTAGAAAAAGGGATTGAAGGATTTTTCTTCTCCGATTGTTGTAGGTTCACCATGGCCAGAATAAACGATAAAATCATTAGGTAAACTAAAAAGTTGTGATTTTATTGAATGAATAAGTTGTTCAAAATTTCCAGTTGGCAGGTCTGTCCGTCCAATTGAATTTTTAAAAAGTGTGTCTCCGCTGAACACTTTTTTTTCATTTGAAAAAACTATAGAGACGCCTCCGATAGAATGCCCTGGCGTATCGCGTATTGTAAAGGCAAAATCTGTGATTTGATAAGCTTTGTCAAAAACATAATAATCAGTTGCCTGCACAGAAATTAAAGGGGAGCCTAACATCAAGCTTGAACAGTTGAGTTCAGGAGAACAAGGCCAGTCTTTTTCTGTTTCAGCAAGATAGATCGGGATATCTGGATATTTTTCTCGAACCGACGCCAAGCCTAAGATATGATCAAAATGTGCATGAGTCAATAGGACCGCAGAAAGATTATCTATTTCCGGCAAGTATTCTAAATCAGAACCCGGATCAATCAAAAGTTGCGAAGATTTGTCTGAGGTTAACAAATAGGTATTTTCTACTGCAATTTGGTTAACGAAAGTTTTCAGTTTCATATTTTTATTTTAACACTTTTGTGACTGCAAAATTTGGAGCTAATCTTGTGTTATAATAAACATAACTAGCATTTTATTAAATAGAGGATACGAATATGTCAAAAAAGAAAAAAATGATGATTGGCGCAGCGATGACCCTTGCTTCGGCTGGGATTGGTGGGATAACAGCCAGTGCAGCAACGATTTCAGAAATAGCTCAATCAGCAGTACCAGTTGCAAATGAGTATGGGCTATATCCATCGGTTATGATTGCTCAAGCAATCCTTGAATCAGGTTCTGGGCAGAGTGAACTTGCAAGTGTATATAATAATTATTTTGGCATAAAATATACATATGGCCAAGGAGTGGATTTGCCAACGACGGAATATATTGATGGTGTTGCTCAGACAGTGACTCAGACTTTTCAAGTCTATGGCTCAATTGCCGAGTCTTTTGATGCTCATGCTCAACTTTTGGTGTCTTATTATCCAGGCACTTTACAGGCTAATACAAATTCCTATCTTGATGCAACAGCTTCATTGCAAGGGCATTATGCAACAGATCCAAATTATGCAAATCTACTGAACTCTATTATTGCTTCTTATGATTTAACTGCCTATGATGGAGGGGGAGCTACAACGCTTGCTACGGCTTCGACCTCATCAGGCGATGGGGGACAGTATACTGTTCGAGCTGGAGACAGTTTGTGGTCAATAGCTAATGCCAACGGTATATCAGTGGCAGATTTGACAAATTTAAATGGCTTATCAACAGATTCTATTTTACAGGTTGGTCAAGTGTTGTCGCTATCAGGGACATCATCATCGCCAGCAGCTAATAATTCGGTTGGAGGAATGGCTAGTTCGACAGCCTATACTGTTCAATCTGGCGATAGTCTTTGGTCAATTGCTCAGGCAAATGGGATGACTGTTTCTCAACTTGCAAGTTTAAATGGAATTTCTGAAGATTCTATCCTAAGTATTGGTCAACAAATTTCACTCTCTGCATCTGTAGGTTTGTCTGTATCCCAACAAAGTACAAGTGGAGGAGAAAATGCATCGTCTTATGTTGTACAAGCAGGTGATACCCTCTCTGCAATCGCAAATCAATATGGTGTTTCAGTTGAGGAAATTGCCTCAGCAAATGGTCTTTCTGATGCGAATGTTCTAGCAGTTGGTCAAGTATTGAATATCTAAGATCTATAAAAGTTGTGAATAATATAATAGCTTTTATTTATAAGTAAAAAACAATAATATTTCAAAATCTTTGACATTTTCTAAGACAAAAGGTAAAATATAAACTAAAGATTCATATAATCTTAAAACACAAAGGATTTATCAATATGACAAAGAAGAGTTCTTCACAATTGAATAAAACTTGTAACTGTGTGTGCTGTGCACAGGTCTTTTTTCGATGTTAAATTCTGCGTAGATTAAAATGGATATACTATAGCTCCGTTTCTGTCTGTTTGCAGGAACGGATTTTTATTAAAAAAATCAGATATAAAAACATGATATAATTGGTAGGAGATTTAGTAAGCCAACCAATGAACAGTGCTTCATATATGAAGTATCGGAGGAAAATATGAAAATGACTAAACTTGCCACTCACTCTATTCTCGCACTTATGGGCTTAACAATCTTTGCTGTAACGAGTACAACTCAGGTCAAGGCTACGACAAAAACACCTGTTGTAATCGCGACAGATGGTGCAACAAAACCTTTTACTTATACTTCAGGTGGAAATACAACTGGCTACGACATTGAAGTAGCACGTGCAGTTTTTAAGAAATTACCTCAATACTCAGTCCAATTTCAAGTAGTCGATTTTGGAACAATTGTTCCAGGTATTGATTCAGGACGTTTCCAAATCGGTGCGAACGACTTCGGCTGGACAGCAGAACGCGCACAAAAGTATTATTTCTCAATTCCCTTATCTAAGTCAAATAATGCCATTGCAGTTAAGAAAAATGCAGGAACTTATAAAACTTTAAAAGATTTGGCTGGAAAGTCAACCGCAGTTAATTCAGCTTCTAATTATTCAAAAGTTTTGAACGATTGGAATAGCAAAAATCCAACTAAAAAGATTAATGTCTCATATACTTCAGGCCAGACACCATTTTCAAATCGCTTGACAGATACAGTTTCAGGCAAGACTGATTTTACTTTCTATGATGCGATTTCCTTAAAACAAGCGATTAAAGACATGGGAATGGAAAGTCAACTAAAAGTTGAAAATATCAAGGCAACAGCAGCGGATTCAGAGCATGATGGTTATGAATATTTCATCTTTGCAAAAACTCCTGATGGAAAGAAAATGCAAGCAGATGTAAATAAAGTTTTGAAGAAGCTTAATTCTGATGGCACTCTGAAAAAACTTTCTAAGAAATACCTTGGTGGTGATTTTGTACCAGCAGCTTCAGAATTTAAATAATATCCCTTATCTGGAGATAATTCAAGAAAAATATGAAGAAAAAAAACTCTAAAGTTCCATACACTGTAGGATTCGGCGTATTGATTGTCATTATTTTGGCAATCGTTTTACCTTTTTTACTCATTCACGGCAAATATAATTTCGGCCAGTTCTGGAATCTTTTCTTTGATAAGATTTTTAAGCTGTCAGCTTTTCTTTCAGCTTTTAGTTATATTGTGCCAAAAATTCCTGAAACTTTGATTGTCACAGGGATTTCAGCTGCTTTTGGTCTTCTTTTTGGCCTATTGCTTGCTCTGATTAAAATTAATAAAATTCCAGTTCTCAATCCTCTCAGAGCGCTTTTCGTAAGCTTTGTTCGGGGGACACCGATCTATGTGCAATTGATTTTGACCTATACAGGAATTCCCTTGATTTTACAGGCGATTAATCTGAACTACGGTACAACTTATAATGTCAATTCAATCTCTCCATTATTTTTTGCAGCTTTAGCTTTTTCACTAAATGAAGCGGCGTATAGCTCAGAGACGATTCGTGCAGCTATAGAGTCAGTAGATGTTGGACAAATTGAGGCAGCAAAATCGCTGGGCATGACAAATTTTCAAGTCTTTCTGCGTGTAACTGTCAAAGAAGCTGCAGTTGTTGCGACTGCTCCCTTGGGGAATGCTTTAATTGGTCTATTAAAAGGAACATCTTTGGCCTTTGCAGTGTCCTTTGTGGAGATGACCGCTGAGGCGCAGATTATCGGTGGATCTAATTTCCGTATGCTTGAAACGTATGTTGCGCTTGCCTTAATTTATTGGGCAATGTGTATTGTACTAGAGTTCTTGATACGTCGCTTTGAGAAGAGCTTGCGTATTGAAATGCTGAATAAAAATTTTTTAAGTAGCGAGATTGGAAGTCAGGAGATTGCGAGAGAAATATGATAAAGATTTCAAATCTTAGTAAAGTATTTAATGGCGAGACTGTCCTCAATAATCTCTCGCTTGAAATACAGGATAAAGAAGTTGTGGCGATTATAGGCTCGTCTGGAGCTGGAAAGTCAACTTTTCTTCGCTCAATTGACTATTTAGTTGAGCCAGATTCAGGAGAAGTTCAGATTGATGACTTTAAGATAGAGTTCTCAAGTATAAGCAAAGAGCAGATTTTACAGTTGCGTCGTTTGACAGCCATGGTTTTCCAACAATTTAATCTTTTTGAGAGACGTACAGCCTTGCAAAATGTTATGGAAGGCCTTACTGAGGTCAAGAAGTTCTCAAAAGAAGAAGCTGAAAAGATTGCGCGTGCTGAACTAACTAAGGTTGGTTTAGCAGAACGTATGGATTACTATCCTAAGTTTTTATCTGGCGGACAAAAACAAAGGGTAGGGATTGCTAGAGCTTTGGCAATGAAACCGAAACTTTTACTTCTTGATGAGCCAACCTCAGCGCTTGATCCAGAGCTAGTAGGAGAGGTTCAAGAATCAATCATTCAGGCCGCTAAACAGGGTCAGACAATGCTTTTAGTGAGCCATGAAATGGATTTTGTCTATGAAGTAGCAGATACGGTTCATTTTTTAGATAAGGGAAAAATTGTTGAATCAGGTAATCCAAAAGATATTTTCAATCAACCAAAGACAGAGCGCTTGAAACAATTTTTATCGAATAACAAGAGGTTTGGTGCATGATTAGCCTAGTGTTACAATTTTATATTCCAGCCTTTTTAGTCACACTTTTATTAGCCCTTGTAGTTGCAGTCTTGGCAACAGTTATTTTTTTCTCGGGCAAGAGAAGTAATGAGCCTGGACGAGGAGCACAGTTTTTTCATGAGTTATTTATTTTGAATCTCTTGATAATTCCTGTACTAAGTTTTGCTTTCGTAGCGATCTTTGTAATCGTGAAATCAATCAGCGTTTAAGAAATAACTATAGAATAAAGTTATAATAAGTTTACATTAGTAACCTTAATTTAGCACTCAAAAGCTAAAGTTAGAAAAATAGAGGTATTCCAAAGATGTACGATACAATTATTATTGGTGCAGGCCCTGGAGGGATGACAGCAGCTCTTTATGCGGCAAGAAGTAATATGAAGGTTCTTTTACTTGAGCAAGGCGCTCCTGGCGGACAAATGAATAATACAGCCGAGATTGAGAATTATCCAGGTTATGACACGATTATAGGGCCAGAGCTTTCGATGAAGATGTATGAGCCACTTGAAGGCCTTGGCGTTGAAAATGCTTATGGAATTGTCCAAACAGTTGAAGATGCAGGGGAGTTCAAAACGGTTATTACAGAAGATACGACTTATGAGGCAAAAACGGTTATCATTGCGACAGGGGCTAATCATCGTAAGTTAGGAGTGCCTGGTGAGGAAGAGTTTGGCGCGCGAGGTGTCTCATACTGTGCGGTCTGCGATGGGGCTTTCTTCCGTGACCAAGATATCTTGGTAGTTGGAGGAGGCGATTCAGCAGTTGAAGAAGCAATGTTTTTGACACGTTTTGGACGTGAAGTGACTATTGTGCATCGTCGTGATGAACTTAGAGCTCAAAAAATTATCCAAGAACGTGCATTTAAAAACCCTAAAATCAAATTTATCTGGGACTCAGCTATTGAAGAAATAACAGGTGATGAACGTAAAGTACGTGCTGTCAAGATAAAGAATCTCAAGACTGGAGAAATTACGGATAAAGAAGTCGGCGCTGTTTTCATCTATGTTGGCTTACTTCCTCAGACATCGACAGTTCAAAATCTTGGAATTCTTGATGGAGAAGGTTGGGTTATTACGGACGACCATATGCGTACCTCTGTGCCAGGAATTTTTGCTATAGGTGATGTACGTCAAAAGGATCTTCGACAAATCACAACAGCTGTAGGTGATGGTGCTATGGCTGCAAATGAGGCATATAAATATATTGTAAGTCTCTAAACATTAACTCTTGAAAGCGCACAGTAGTGCGTTTTTTTGTTGAAGTTAAATTATCGGAAGTAGAAAATAGCTGTGGGAGAGAATCGTCTGGGATTGTCAATCTTGCCTTTTTCTGAAAATGTGTTATAATACTTTAAGTTATGCAGAAATCAATTTATGACGTACTTATCGTTGTTTTACTTGTGCTTTCATTTATCATCGTGATTGCAATCCTACTTCAACCCTCTCGTCAAGATGGGACGGCTGGTCTTTTCTCAGGTTCTGGCGGATCAGACGATCTTTTTGAGCGCCATAAGGCGCGCGGATTTGAAGCAGTTATGCAGCGTTTTACCGCAGTTATGATTGCACTATGGATGCTAGTTGGCTTTGCCCTAGTTGTATTATCAAGTAAATAAAGGGGCTGCTGGCAGCCTCGTTTTTATTATATTCAATATGAGTAAATGAAATCAGTTTATTTACTAGAGTTCCTGCGAAACGCACATTACAGCGTTAGGCTCCTTTGCTGTATACCAATACTATCTGCATTCGCCTGCCTTGTAGCTGTGCCTTTCGCAGGAACTCTAGTATCTAGCATAATATAAATTTAAAATTAAGAAGAAATAATGAAAGAAAAAATATTAAAATACTTACGTGACAAGGATAAAATTTCAGTCACAATGTCAGAAATGGCAAGAGATTTAGGGCTTTCGGCTGCTAAAGATTTTCGTGAACTCGTCAAGCTTATTGCCATTATGGAGAAAGAAGCCTTAGTTGACTTTACAGATCTTGGAACAATTAGTCTTCATTCCCTAGATCCAGAATTAACTGGAATTTTTCGGGCAAATCAAGCTGGCTTTGGCTTTGTGACTATTTCAGACGATGAGCCAGACATTTTTATTGCGCGTGATCAGACAGGATCAGCCATGGAGGGGGATGAGGTCGGACTTGTCATATCTAAAGCGGCAAATCCTTTAACGAGAACCTCAGCTGAAGGGAAAGTTGTGTCTGTCAAAAAGCGTGCTTGGTCAAGAATCGTTGGTACGTTCAAGGCGACGGATAAAGATAGATTTATTGGAGAGCTCATCTGTCGAGATAAAAAGTTTAATTGGCAGATTCTTGTGACAGATAGAGGACTTAAAGCATCTGAAAATCAAGTTGTGGCTGCAGAAATCTTAGAGTTTCCAAATGAAAAGCACCCAGATTCTGTGACAGTTCTGCTTACAAAGATTATCGGCTCGGCAGAGGATAAAGGAATTGATGTTCTTGAAATCCTTGAAGGAATGGGAATTCGTAATGAATTTCCAGAAGAAGTCCAGCAAGAAGTCGCAACGATTCCACGAGAGATTAGTGAATCTGAGTTACAAAATCGAGAAGATTTCCGAGATGAGATAGTCTATACCATTGATGGCGCAGATGCTAAAGATCTCGATGATGCCATTCATGTTAAGCTACTTGAAAATGGAAACTATGAGCTAGGTGTACATATTGCAGATGTTTCACACTATGTTAAGCTTGGAACTGCGCTTGATAAAGAAGCACTAGAGCGAGGAACTTCTGTTTATGTGACAGATCGTGTTGTCCCAATGTTACCAGAAGAATTGTCAAATGGTATTTGTTCATTGAATCCACAAGTCGATCGCTTGGTTCAGTCTTGTATCATGGAGATAGATCAGACTGGGACTGTTATTCGTGAGCGGATTATCCATGCTGTAATTAAAACAACCTATCGTATGACCTATGACGATGTCAACCTGATGTTTGACGGAAATGAAGAAACATTAGCTCTGTTTCCTAAAATTGTAGAACCAGTTAGAAATGCTCTCAAGCTTCATAAAATTCTTGAAAAAATGCGTAAGAACCGTGGCGCATTGGAATTTTCTGAAAATGAGGCGAAGATTCTTGTTGATGAAAACGGCCTGCCAGTCGAGATCGTGAAGCGAGAGCGTGGCCTAGCTGAACGAATGATTGAGTCCTTCATGCTAGCTGCTAATGAAACGGTCGCTGAGCACTATACGCATAAAAACTTGCCTTTTATTTATCGTATTCATGAAGAACCAAAATCTGAAAAAGTTCAGGCTTTTATTGACTTGGCAAGCAGTTTTGGTCTAGCGATTAATGGAACAGCTGCTCATATCGAGCAAAAAGATTTACAAGATTTTTCTAGAAGAATCGCTGGGCAACCATATGAGCCAGTTCTTTCAAAACTCATGTTACGTTCAATGCAACAGGCGCGTTATTCTGAAAATGAAGTTGGTCATTTTGGTTTAGCAGCAGAGTATTATACTCACTTCACGTCACCAATTCGACGCTATCCAGATTTACTCGTCCATCGTTTAATTGATGAGTATGAAGGAGGAGCTAGCAAAGATCAACAGAAGTTAGATTTTTGGCAAGCCAAAATTCCAGAAATTGCATCGCAATCATCAAGCCGTGAGCGTCGAGCGGTAGATGCTGAACGTACAGTAGACAAGATGAAGAAGGCTGAGTTTATGATGGCTTTCATTGATACAGAGTTTGATGGCGTGGTATCAAGCGTTACGAGCTTTGGAGCTTTTATAGAGCTTTCCAATACAGTCGAAGGCCTCATGCATATTAATTCCTTTAAGAAAGAGTATTTGCGCTATGATGAACGTTCATTAAGTCTACACTCTGAGAAAACAGGCTTGACGTTAAGAATTGGCTCTCCAATCAGGATAAAAGTACGTCGTGCGGATAAAATCACAGGTGAAATTGACTTTGAGTACGTAAAATCGGAGCTTGACAAGTTTGAGAAGACAGTTAAGATTGAAAAAAACAATAAAGACCGCAGGAAGTCAAAAGACAAAGGAAAAGATAAGAAAACTGATAAGCCTTTCCATCAACATCAAATTCAGGGGGCAAAGGATAAATTTGAAAAGGGTGGAGATAAAAAGAAGAAGTCAAATCAGCCTTACTATAAGAAAGTAGCTAAAAAGTCTCAGAAACGTCATAACGGCCCATCAAAGAAAAAATAACAAAACTAAATTGACCATATAAAGTGATGATAACAACAGAAATGCAAAGGAGAAGAAATGGTTAAAAAAGACTTAGACAAAGCTTTAGCCCAAAATAAAAAAGCCAGTCATGACTATCAAATTCTTGAAAGCTATGAGTGTGGTCTTGTTTTGACAGGTACTGAAATTAAATCAATTCGTGCAGGTAAAATCCAACTTAGAGATGGTTTTGCCCGTGTTCGTAATAGAGAAGTCTGGCTTGCGAATGTGCATATTGCTGAATATAGCCAAGGCAATATTTTTAATCACGAAGAAGTACGAGACCGTAAACTTTTACTACACAAGAAGCAAATCGCAGAAATAGAAAAAAGTCTCAATGATACAGGTATGACCTTTGTACCGCTAAAAGTTTATCTGAAAAATGGATTTGCTAAAGTTCTTATGGGCTTAGCCAAAGGTAAGCACGACTATGACAAGCGTGAGTCAATCAAGCGAAAAGATCAAAATCGTGAACTTGCTCGTCAGCTCAAAAACTACCGTTAAAATAAAAGAACTATCTATTCTGATGTGCACCCTAAAAGTTAGACTTTTTATCGAAGTAGCTCTACTTCGATTTTTTATTTATTTTGATAGTTAAGTCGATAGTCAACAGGTGATTTCCACCCTAACTTTTCCTTAATGCGTAGTGTATTGTAGTAGTGAATATAAGTGACAATCTCAGCTTTAAGAGAGGAGAACGAGTGGAAAACATGGCCGTAATAAATTTCCTGTTTGAGTAAGCCAAAGAAATTCTCCATAACAGAATTATCATGACAATTTCCTTTACGGCTCATAGATTGAAAGATGCGATGGTTCTTAAGTTCCGCATGATACTGTGGCATCTGATAAACCCATCCCTGATCCGAATGAAAAGTACGACGATAAGGACAATCTGATGTGATATCTAAAGCTTTATTTAGGGCATTAGAAACTGCCTGATAAGTAGGCGCTTGAGAGATTTCAAAAGACAGAATTTCATTGTTAAAGAGGTCAAGATAGGGATTAAGATAAAGCTTGTGCTGTTCCCCCTTCTCATAATATTTAAACTCAGTCGTATCAGTTGTAATTTTTTGGTGTGGAACTGAACTATTAAAGCGACGGTGAACAAGGTTCCGAGCGATTCTCCCTACTGTGCCCCTATAGGAGCTATACTTACGAGATTTACGCCAGAATGAAACAACAAGCAAACCCAGCTTTTTCATTAAGCGCTGAACTTTTTTATGATTGACCGTCCATCCTGTCTGTTTTAACACTTGAATCATCCGACGATAGCCATAGTTCGCATGATTTTCCCGGATTTCAAGCAGGGCGTGCTCAAGTGCTTCATCTGGGTTAGAACGCTCAAAACGAGACTTCCAGTAAAAATAAGTCGCTTTAGGAAAGC
>JAIRUS010000171.1 GCA_031254295.1 Streptococcaceae bacterium
GAATCAGGCAGATGTGGACAAGCTGAATCAGACAGTGAGTGATTTGAGTGTTGCTTATCCGAGTATGGAAGTAAAGTTAAAAGATACGAGACCTGACGTCATGCCTAATGATCAGATTGTCACGACAACGATTACTTATGAATATAACGGAATTGAGCAGGGAGCAACCTTTGTCACTAATGAGAATACCGGAAGAACGTTGTCAGGAGGAGGTTTTGGCTGGGAAGATGAACTGAGCGTATATGAAATAGGAGGAAGTGAAAGTAAAGATAACCCAATTGGTGCAAGTAGTTTAGGACGTCTGAGTAGAATTCAGCGAGCTCAAGATGAAGGAGCGGCAAGTGCGAATGGATTTACGGGAGTTGTGGGAGGAGTTTTGACGGCAGACGAAATTAATAAGAGTCTGAAAGAGAATACTTCAACAATTACAGGTGAAGAATATTTGAAAGGAAAAAATGAAGAGGAGGCAAAAATAAAAGCAGAAAATGAGATAATGGTAGGGATAGTAATTTCAGGAAATTTGCGATGAAAAAGACTAAAAGGATATATAAAGATGTTAACGAACTCGGAATTAGAAACTTATAAAAAAGTAGTTAGATTATTGGTATTTTCTCCCCTCACGTTTGATGAAAAAAAGTATTTGCAAATTTTCAAGGAAAATATAGATTATGGAAAAAACTTTCAGAACAGCATAAATTTATTGGGAAGAGCATTTACCACATTAGATAATGGTACATATCAAGTGGGAGGACTGACTACGGATGCTAAGAGATTTTTTACTGAAATAAAAATAGAGTACGGAGACCCGAAAGATCATCAATTTTATAGAGAGAGTCCATCAGGAACTGTGATAGGAGGAGCTGTGGGTGGTGGCGGAGTTAGTCATGGCATCACGAAAAGTTTTCTAATTTATTATTTCTCGGTTATCATAGTTATCGTTTTGATTATATTATATATGTTTAAGATAGTATAGAGATGCTTTGACATTAAGTCAAGAAAATGGACACGAAGATGTATAAATTTATCAATCTTTCAATTTTATTTCTAAGTGACAAAAAAATTACGTGCTTAGTTGCTTGAAAATCTTCAAAGTCAAAGCGATTGAGCCACTCTTGCTTTAAATGGCCACGCCAAGAATCTGTCTGAGCAACAAGCTGGATCAATTGCCCAAGAAAAAGCAAAGGTCGAGATAAAAAGAGAAAATGAAATAAAAGAAAATCAAAACTTATCAAGAATGGCAGGCGCTGGGAATGGTAATAGTAATGGTCAATATGATCCTTATGCTAGTAATTAATATTTAAAATGGAGATATGCAAATGTTAACAGACAGACAACAAGGCTTTTATTATTCAATTGTTAAACTTTCTCATTCAAATCATATTACCGATATGGAGAGAGAAAATTTTGCTAGAGCAGTTAAATGGTTTGCGAGAGGGGACGATTTTCATGACATCGTGAATTCATTAGAGCTAGGACTTCAAGCTCTTGAGGCAGAACGATTACAAGGTAAATTAAGTTCTGAAGTAAAAGTTTTATTTGAGAATTTGAAAGAGGCATATGGAGAACCTAAAAAATCTAATCTGCGAATTGGAGGAGGAGCTTATATTAGATTTTTGGGAGAAGATGAGGGAGAAGAAACCGACGAAGTTATTAATAATCTTTTAGTAAGACAAACGAGAGAACGAAAAGTTTCCTTGAAGGAACTAGGGGGAATTGTACGCACAATTTTTTGGGCTTTAATTGTCTGTGTTGTTGTATTTCTACTTATTTTTACTCATACGTTCACTCCAGCACTATCATGGTTAAATCAACATTTAGGAGAAAAGGGGCGAGTAATTCTGATTGTAATTATGTTTGCACTTTACGTAATGATCCTCATTATATCAGCTAAGATGAAAAAAGGTAAAGAGAAATAATCGCTACAAGTGAATTAGAAACTTATAAAAGAGTAGTTAGATTGCTCGCGTTTTCACTGGACTAATGTCAAATAATAAGACACTAACTAGCAGGTGTCTTTTGAAAATAAAGTTCCTCTTTCAGGTTTGGCGTTAGTTCTTGGTTGGTAGAATGTGGATTATAATTGTTGTAGAAATGTTCAATATACTCAAAACAGGAGAGTTGAACCTCTTGGATAGATTTGAAGGTCTTACGGTTAGTTTCTCGAAGTTTAAGATACTTGAAAAGAGTTATCATAAGGATAGCCAAGCTTGGAATAAGAGGGTAGGATGTTATTCTCGTCCAATACTTTTCTAAAGTCTTTGGCTTTGAATTGTGCGCCTTGGTCAGAATGAAAAATCAGAGGTTGGGAAGGTTTCCTTATCTGAATCGCGTGTTTGAGCGTCTCTATGGTCAGTTGAGTATCTATTTTATGACTGAGTTTCTAGGCAATGACTTTTCTAGAAAAAAGGTCAAGAATGGCACGGCGGCAGTAGCCAGTAATGATATCCATAACCCCAATTTCTTTAGTATTCTAAAGACTAGCGAAAGAATTATTTGTAAATTACGTGAAAAATAATATAAAAGGAAGGATCATTTGTGAAAAAGAAAAAGGTCAGTAAGTTTGCGGTGCGACTTTACAGAGTCAGCTTGGTGATATTAACCTTGACAGCCATTGTGCTTGTGATTTTGTTAAAGGTCTTGGATGACGGACAAGGTAAGGCGACAAAGCAAGTCACAAAAGTCACGATTGCTCTGGTTAATGAGGATCAGGCATCAAGTTTTAATGGCAAAGACTATAGCTTTGGAACGGATTTTGTCAATAAGGTTTCAAATGACAGTAAGTATAACTGGCAGGTTGTTTCGCGTGCGGTGGCCGATCGCGCCTATGCTGATAAATCAATTGACGCTGTCATCTACCTGCCTCAGACTTTCTCGAAGGATATTTTGACCCTTCAGGATATTGATCCTTCAAAGGCTGAGGTCGATTATAAGGTCGAAAGTCATCAATCGGCACTGTCTGATCGGATTTTACAAAATAAGATTGTGGATGTCTTGCATGATTTTAATACCAGTATCGTTAAGATGTATTATGCAAGTATTGCGGGAAATATTGCCAATGCGCAGGTCAATATGAATGATGTTGTCAATAGTCAAGATAATATTCTTGGGAACTTAAATCGCCAAGTTTTTGGACCTTTCCAGACAACAAATCAAGGCTATTCTACTGTAAACTCGATTTCGAATAGTCTTAAAGGTATGAATAGCGCTTGGATTTCTCAACAAAACAGTTTCACAAAGAGTGTACAAAGTATGCTTCAATCCACTAGTCAGACTTTTAATGGTGAGTTACAGCCTTTGCAAAATTATTTTGCGACTCAAAAACAGATTGCCCTCTTGAACGCTGCCAATAGCAATCAAGCGATTACGAATCAAGAAAAAAGTGATTTGTCTTTCTATACAACTCTGATTAGTCAACAGCAGCAGAATGATTATTCATTCTATAAAGGCCAATATGACAGTCAGTATGCTGGTTGGCAAAGTTTTTATCAAGCTCAGCTTAATAGCCAGTATCAAAATGATTGGACTTACTACAATAGTCAATATAATGCCCAGTATGCTTCCGATTTGAGCTTTTATAGCAATCAACGAAGTTTACAAGCCGCGAACGATTTCAATTTTTACAATCTCCAGTATCAAAAGCAATACCAAAATAATCTGGCGGCTTATCAAGCGCATAATAAATCTATCACAGATGCGTTGAAGAAATTCTCTGATACAGGTGCAGAGCCAGAACTCTTGGCAGATCTTGACGCTAAGATTACGGATTACAATGACAAGATTACCAAGGTGCGCGATGCTTTGAGCGCTCAGAATGGCCAGCTTACAGGAACTGAGGCACCCTTATTAAGTCTTGAAGGAGATTTGTCAGCTCACTTTTTTGCATCGCCAGCAGGTTCGGCACCGACAATGTCAAATTTTGACAGTTCGACCTTTACAGATACTCAAACACTAGCAAATGCTAAAAAGGCTTTGGCAACACTGATTGCTAACTCACTTCCTCAGAGTGATCATTTTACGACAAACTCAGATGGGACAACGACAGCCTATATTGATAACTTAAAAGGGCTTTTAGGTCAGCTCTCTTGGACAACGTCGGACTATAGCTCTCTCTTTAATGCGTTGAGGGCAAATGATTCGAGCTTTGATCAATCAAAGTATGAATCAGAACTTCAGCTCATCAATAACTATGGGCAGGCTTTGCAGTCTGTGACACCCGTAACAGCAGGCTCTGTAAATTTTAGTGATCTTCCGACTACAACGACAGCTGATCAGACTATGACAGGCCAGCTTACCATTACTGTTCCTGCGGGTGCAATTTATCATTTGACCTTGCCTACCACTCCAGGGTTCACTGTGGGAATGACAGATGCAGCTATCCAACCTGATGCTACAGGGACGGGCTTGTTGCTAGATAATAGTGCGGCTACCCCAAGTTCCACTTCTACAACAGGAGGTTCAACGGCAACTGGAACGACTACCTCAACAGTGACAACGTCTCCTACAGGCTCAAATCGAACTTTTACTATTTCTTACAGGGTTGATTTAGGTTCGGCAACATCATCGACGCTTGACTTTAAATGGGTGAACACAAATGACAGCACAGATAGTCATGAAAGCACGACGACACTTGCTTTATTGCCAAATCAGCCCATGAATGGCTATACAAGTGGAAAATTTGGCTATATTACGACGCTTCTGGGTCAGATGGATACAATTTCTCATCTGATTACGTTGATTTACGGTGCGCCTGGAGCAGATGCATCAAGTCTGACAAGTCTCAGCTCTCTACAGGATTTTGAAAATGCCAGCACACAGTCAATTTATAAACTTTACGGTAATCTTTCAGGCGATACAGATTATGAACTTGCAATTGAAAAACAGCTAAGTGACGATGATGTTACTCCTTTCTACACTGCAGGAAAAGAAAGTCTTTCCACTGTAATCAGTACTTTAACAAATATCAAAAATGTTTCAGATGCGCTGAACGACCAGATTACAGCTCTATCATCAGAGCTTCCCTCAGACTATTTCCAAACAAATCTGAATAACTTGACAAACTGGTATAATACAACTAAAAAAGCGATAGATGACGAGTATAATGCTTGGATAGCAGCGCCAGAAACGCCACTAGAAAAAAATGCGAATGATACGACAAATAGCACCCAAACTCCACTTAATCCAAGCTCTAAAATAGAAGCAAGTAATCCAGAATCAACATTTCAAGCGAATAGCCAAGTCTCTGGAGAAAATAGCATAACGCAACTTCCACAGAAAGCTTGGCAGGACCGTAAAGATGGAGAGACATCTATCTATGCAGACACTGCAGATGGAGATGCCCTCTATCAAACACTCTCATCTATGATTGCAAGTAGTGCAAAATCTGCGAATGATACAGCAACTAGCGCCCAGATAATCACTGATAACTCGGGTGAGTTTGAGCTCATGATAGCAGCGGTTACAAACACCCAAAATTCTGCTCAACAGGTCTTGAACGCGACAAATAATCTCTTAGCCTCAGGAAATGGGGATTTGAAGAACAGCAAAGATTACAACAGTAACTTCGCGACAGTCTTGGCGAATACCCGCTCAACAGGAGCAAATCAAGGGAAGATATTCGACTTCTTTTCTAATCCGATTCTTGAAAAAGATATAACGCCTAGGGCTACAGGAACTACTGTTAAGAGCTTTGATTGGCGCTGGGTTATTGTATTTCTTTTAGGGCTGCTGATTGGTATTTTAGGCATGTTGCTTAGTCGTTGGAAAAAATATCATCGAAAGAAAAAGAGCATAGAATAACCACATAAATATCAGTTATCAGAATTTTTATCTATTTACACATTTACATAGTTTTGAAAATGCGCTATTAGCGCATTTTTGTTAGTCCAGTCCGCCCTCCTAGCTTCTAGGAAATTAGATAAATTTAGAACCTAACTTTTCTAGCTATGTTACTTTGTAACTACGCTGTCCATGCTTGCTAAGCAGCTAAAGCTGCAAGACGTATGACAAATTTCTACGAAGCTAAGCAGTCAGGTTCACTTTTTGGTAATCCAGTTCAGTGAAACTGAAGCAATGAAAAAAGATGATTTGGAACCTGCACGTTGTGCAGAACCACAAATCCCTATTTTTCTCTACTTCAAAGCGTTTCTCTTCACTTTTTGGTATAATTTAAGAGATATTCTGGGTTAGGCTACAAAAATGACCCATGAGATTATAGATGAAGATAAAAGTTGAGAATTTGGAGGAATTAATAATGTCAACTATTAGTAAACAAGATGTCGAACATGTGGCAGAACTTGCAAAGCTAAGATTTCGTGATGATGAAATCGGAGAGTTCACAGAAACTCTTGGTAAGATTATTACAATGTTTGAAAAGCTTAATGAAGTCGACACAGAGGGCGTAGCCTTTACGATGAACGTGGCAGACAATCTCAACCGTATGCGTGAAGACGTAGCTGAGACCGGATTTGACCGCGAGGAATTGATGAAAAATGTACCAACCAAGGCCGAAGGCTTTATCAAAGTTCCAGCTATGCTTGAAGGCGGAGGAGACGCATAATCATGACTTTTAACAACAAAACTATTTCTGAATTGCATGACTTGCTTGTATCAAAAGAAATCTCAGCAATCGAGCTTACGCAGGCAACCTTTGAAGATATTAAGGCGCGTGAAAGTCAAGTTGACGCTTTTTTGAAATTGACAGAGACTGAAGCTCTGGCGCAAGCAGCTGAAATTGATGCCAAGGGTATTGACGCAACAAATCTAATGGCTGGAATCCCTATTGCACTTAAGGATAATATCGTGACAAAAGATATTGAAACAACTGCGGCCAGCAAGATTCTAAGAGGTTGGACACCTCCATATGATGCAACAGTAGTGGAGAAGCTAAAAGAGACAGGAATGGTCATCGTCGGTAAGGTAAACATGGACGAGTTTGCCATGGGCGGATCTGGCGAAAATTCTTCTGTAAAGGCGACAAAAAATGCTTGGGACTTAACACGTGTGCCTGGAGGTTCATCATCAGGTTCTGTTTCAGCAGTGGCTTCTGGAGAGCTTCGCTTGTCATTAGGCTCAGATACCGGTGGCTCTATCCGTCAACCTGCTTCATTTTCTGGTGTCGTTGGTGTGAAGCCGACTTATGGTCGCGTGTCTCGCTTTGGTCTGATTGCTTTTGGTTCATCATTTGACCAGATTGGTCCTTTTGCGCCAACTGTTCGTGAAAGTGCCCAGTTGCTCAATGTGATTTCAGGCTTTGATAAGAAAGATGCAACCTCGACTGACCTCAAAGTACCTGACTTTACATCTAAGATTGGTCAATCTATCAAGGGAATGAAGATTGGAATTGCCAAAGAGCATATGGGTCCAGCTGTGGATCCTGCAATCAAGGCTCAAATCTTGGCCGCCGCGTCAGTTCTAGAAAGCCAAGGGGCGATTGTTGAAGAGGTCTCACTTCCTCACTCAGAATATGGTGTCGCCGTTTACTATATCGTGGCATCATCTGAGGCCAGCTCGAACCTGCAACGTTTTGATGGGATTCGCTATGGCTATCGTGCAGAGGACATTTCAAATCTTGATGACGTCTATGTGAAATCACGTTCTGAAGGCTTTGGGGAAGAAGTCAAACGTCGTATCATGCTTGGGACATATAGCCTTTCAGCTGGTTATTATGATGCGTATTTCAAAAAAGCTGGTCAAGCTCGTACGTTGATTATCGAAGATTTCAATAAAGTTTTTGCAGATTATGATCTGATCCTTGGTCCAACTGCACCAACAGCGGCTTACAAGCTAGGTGCGCTAAGCCACGATCCAATCACGATGTATCAAGGTGACATGATGACAATTCCTGTCAATCTAGCAGGCCTGCCAGCAATTTCGATTCCAGCTGGATTTGTGGACGGTATGCCAATCGGGATGCAATTGATTGCTAAGGCAAATGATGAAGAAACGATGTATCAGGTTGCAGCAGCCTTTGAAGATGCGACAGGATTCCATAAGGAAAAGCCTGTGATTTTCGGAACTTCTTCAATAAATGAAAATGCTGGAGGAGAGAAGCTTTAATGAATTTTGAAACAATTATCGGACTTGAAGTCCATGTTGAGCTAAATACAAATTCAAAAATGTATAGTCCAGCACCGACTAACTTTGGTGCAGAGCAAAATACTTCAACGAGCATCATTGACTGGGGCTTGCCAGGAGTTTTGCCAACGGTTAATAAAGGTGTTGTAGAAGCTGGTATGAAAGCTTCTTTGGCCTTGAATATGTCAATTGCCAAAACGATGCATTTTGACCGTAAAAACTATTTCTACCCAGATAATCCAAAAGCCTATCAGATTTCACAGTTTGATGAGCCAGTCGGTGAAACAGGTTATATTGAGATTGAGCTTGAAGATGGTACAAGCAAGAAAATTCGTGTTGAGCGTGGTCATATCGAAGAAGATGCAGGAAAAAATACGCATGGGAGCGATGGTTTTTCATACGTTGATTTGAACCGTCAAGGTGTGCCACTAATCGAAATTGTATCTGAGGCCGATATGCGTTCGCCGGAAGAGGCTTATGCTTATCTACAGGCCTTGCGTGAACGCATCCTTTATACAGGGGTGTCAGATGTGAAGATGGAGGAAGGCTCTCTTCGTTGTGATGCGAACATTTCTCTTCGCCCCTATGGTCAAGACGAGTTTGGTGTGAAAACCGAAGTTAAGAACATGAACTCTTTCAGTAATGTCAAAAAAGCTCTGGAGTTTGAGGTGGCACGTCAAGCTAAAATCTTGCGCGCAGGTGGTGAAATTCGCCAAGAGACACGTCGTTTTGATGATAAAACTGGGGAGACAATCCTCATGCGTGTCAAAGAAGGATCAAGCGACTACCGTTATTTCCCAGAGCCAGATCTTCCACGGATTAACATTGATGAGGAATGGGTGGCGCGTGTGAAAGCAGAAATGCCAGAGTTTGCCAGTGAGCGTCGCGCGCGTTATATGACAGATCTCGGCCTATCAGATTACGATGCACGCCAATTAACGACAGCTAAAGAAACTTCAGATTTCTTTGATGCAACTGTAAAACTTGGAGCTGACGCCAAACTTGTGGCGAACTGGCTTCAAGCAGAAATTGCACAATATTTAAATGCTGAAGGCTTGAAACTTGATCAAATCAAGCTAACCCCAGAAAATCTAACTGAAATGCTTCAGTTGATTGCAGACGGCGTGATTTCAAGTAAGATTGCGAAACAAGTCTTTGCAGAATTAGCTAAAAACGGTGGCTCTGCGCGCGAATTTGTTGAAAAGGCAGGCCTTGTTCAGATTTCCGATCCTGCACAGTTGATTCCAATTATTCAAGAAGTCTTTGCAAATAATGAGAAATCAATCAATGACTATAAAGGCGGAAATAAAAATTCGGCGAAGGCTCTGATTGGTCAACTGATGAAAGCAACAAAGGGACAAGCCAATCCAAAGGTTGCCCAAGAGCTACTCTACGCTGAATTAGAAAAATTATAATCATTTTACAGACTATAAGTACAAATAGCTCAAGATAAAAACTGCCTTGACAAGCCTAGAGAGGCTAGATATAATAATCATTATAATAGAGGAATTATGGAAGCAAAAACTGTAACAGAACTGGCAGGTCTTTTTGGAGTGTCGCGCCAATCAATGAATAGCCGTGTGCGTGCGCTCGAAGACGGATTTATCGAAAAAAATGACCGTGGTATCACGGTAGTGACCGAGGCAGGCGTACATGAACTTGAACGTCTGTATGGAAAAGTCGTCACTGCCAAGCAAGAACTTGTTGAAAAAGCCTCTCGTGCGAGCGGTAAAGACAAAACGATTTTTGCCATGTTATCAAACTTGATGGAAGGTAAAGACCAAGAAATTGAACGACTGCAGGAGCAAATCGTGACGAAAGATCAACAGCTGCAAATGTTAGGCAATCAAATTGAGGTTAAAGATCGTCAGATTACCCAAACGTCACAACAGCTTGATCAGCAACAACAGCTCATGGCAGTAGCTTTAGAAGACAAGCAACAATTGATGCTGGAGCTTCATGAAGAACAAAACAAAAGCTTCTTCCAACGATTATTTGGGTCAACAAAAAGAAAATGATAAAATGAAAGATCGTACTGTGTGTATGATCTTTTCTGTTTTGAGCAATGAAGCATCTCTTAACAACTAAGAGCTACTTATATCTTACTTCATTTCTGGAGGCTGGTAAATTCAGTGAATAAGGGTTTTAGTATGGCTGTAAAGCTACTTTACACTAAGTTGGCGCGTGGTTTACACCAAAGAGAAATTCAACTTTGGGTAAGAATTCTTGACAAACAAGATATGAAAGCGTAAGCTTATTGAAAATACATATAGAAAACAGTTTCGGAGAATTGTCAGGAGTTTATGAAAACTAGAAAAGTATTACTTAAAAATTGTTTGTTGTTTGGACTGCTCTTCTTCACAACCTTTTTTGCCTCTCAGGCATCTGCTACAACAAATACAAGTAGCTCAACGCCCCCACCTGCAAGTACAAATACTACAAGTTCGACACCGAGTATACAAGCTATCCTCAGCACGCCAGTTGTGAACACAGCGCAAAAAGCAACGGACTTGTCTCAGAGTACAGGTACAGTTGTGAGTCCACCTGCTGTTGTGTCGGTAGATCCAAGTGTGACAAGCACAGGCACAGTAGTTGATGAAACGAAAGCAGCGACTTCAACTGTTTCTAGCACGACAAGTACACCATCTGCTCTAACAAACAATCTTCTCGCCTCAATCTCA
>JAIRUS010000039.1 GCA_031254295.1 Streptococcaceae bacterium
GTTTTTCATTGTGTCATTTTGTTGTTCGGCGAGAGATTTCATGTGATGATAGGCCTCTTGAACGACCGACTGTTGCCAATGGGATTGTTGAGAAGAATACGAACTTCCTTCATGAAAAGTTTCCTCAAACTCCTCAAAAAAGCGATTAGTGTTGGAAATGAATTTATCATTCCTGTTTTCAAAATTTCGCTCTAGCTGTCCGAGGTCATCCATTTCCTGTTCCTTGAACATAATTTTTTGAGCATATTCAGCACGTTTGTCAGCGCTTTGATCTTTAGGAGGTGTTTTTGGTTTATCCCATTGGCGAGAAATTTCTGCCATTCTTGCTTCCACCTGAGCTTGTTTCGCTTTCCTCCGTTCCTCACGCTGTGCTTCTATTTCTGCTTGAGCTTTTCTCTCTCGTTCATGACGCAACTCGTTCATCCGAGACCAGCGTGCTTCTTTTTCTCTCCAAAACTGCAAAGATAAATCTAAATCAAATTTCCCTTCCGCCTGTTTTTTTGTCTCTTCTTCACTTTTGGCATAAGAGATTAAACCACGCAAATTTCGATCATACATTGTGGTCTGTTCAAGTTCTTTCATAGCTTGTAACTTATCAGCCCAGCATGCCAAAATGAATGAGGTTCCAAATTCTCTTTGAAATGCTCTTACGACATCTTTTTTGACTTGTTCTTCTGTCTCAACCATCTCCATATACCAGAGCAAATCAATGGAATAATCAGACTTGTTTTGTGTGCTCATTTTTATATCTCCTATTTGAAACGCTGTGAAGCTTCTATATCTCGTTCCTCAATCGCATTGGCGAGTTCTGGAAATTTATTCGCCTGAGCTAAAACACAGGCTACAACTTTTGAAACATCAGACATCAGCTGATTTGATAACGTCTGTCCTGCGAGCATACTGGGCACGTTGCTCGAGCCGAAATTGACAGATTGATTTGAAAGTCCCGAAGCATCAATACCTACAAGTTCGGTAATCGCTTCCTGAGCCTCAACAGTATTTGAGTTTATTTTCCCTATTGTCATCGAAGTCACCTTTATGAGTTATATTAAATCCATTATACTACTTTCTTACAAGCGCTTCTACGACTGACATATAACAAAATTTCCATAAATAAAAACTTTGAATTCTTATAATAAAAATGGATTCATTTTGCGGAATCCATTTTTTCGTTCTATACCACCTCTTCATTTTGGAATACTAACACTTTCGTGGATTTTTATTTGTGATTTTATTGACTATAAACCATGCAGTTACAGTGTTGTTGGTTCTCAGATATGTTTTATAATGTGTCGCATCGTTTCATTGCCCACTCTGATAGAACTACTAAGATATCCCGACGGCACTGCAAAAGGTCTATAAATACGTGTAGGGCTTATCATTACAAAAAGGAGGTTCCCCTCCCTTTTCTCTAAGCCTTAACACTAATGTTTATACAGTCAAAAGTTCTTGTTCTTTTTCCTTGGCAACGGCTTCAACATCTTTTACCGCTTCATCTGTTACTTTTTGGATATCTTTTTCAAAAGTTTTTAGCTCATCTTCTGAAATTTCGCTAGCCTTTTGTTGCTTCTTGACTGCTTCAATTGCATCGCGACGGCTGTTACGAATCGCCACCTTGGCTTCTTCAATAAATTTGCCCATTGATTTTACAAGCTCTTTACGGCGCTCCTCTGTCAACATTGGAATCACCAAGCGAATTGTTTGACCATCATTTGCTGGTGTGATACCTAAATCTGATTCATTGATTGAACGCTCAATCTCTTTCAATGATGATTTATCAAATGGTGCAATAGCTAGAACTCGTGCTTCAGGGATTGTGATTGACGCAAGTTGCTTCAAAGGAGTTGGCGCTCCATAATATTCAACCATAATCCGATCTAGTAGACTGGCATTCGCACGTCCCGCTCGAATTTGTCCTAGATTACGTTGCAAATTTGCAACCGATCCTGCCATTTTTTCTTTTGCATTTGTTATAAGTTCATTTGTCATGATAACCTCTTTTATTTTACTAATCTTACAAATTCTATTATTAACTATTTACTCTACAGTTGTACCAATGTTTTCGCCAAGTACGACACGCTTAATATTTCCCATCTCATTCATGTTGAACACGACAAGCGGGATATTATTATCCATTGACATTGTTGAGGCTGTTGTATCCATTACATGTAAGCCTTTTGTGATAACTTCCATGTGTGTCAAATGTTCAAACTTGATTGCATCTTCCACAAGTTTCGGATCCGCATTGTAGACACCATCGACACCATTTTTAGCCATCAAGATAACATCAGCATTGATTTCAGCAGCACGCAAAGCTGAGGTAGTATCAGTTGAGAAATAAGGCGAGCCTGTCCCACCTGCAAATATTACAACACGCCCTTTCTCGAGATGTCGCTCAGCACGACGACGAATATAAGGTTCTGCTACTTCTGGCATCGAAATGGCCGTCATAACACGTGAATCCACTCCTAGCCCTTCAAGAGCTGACTGGACAAACAATCCATTTTGAATTGTCGCAAGCATCCCCATATAGTCTGCCTGTGCTCGCTCCATACCAGCTTTTTCACCTGTGATACCGCGCCAAATATTTCCGCCACCACAGACAATTGCAATTTCCGCGCCAAGATCATGAACTTCCTTGATTTCTTTTGCAACGGCAATTGCTGTTTCAGGATCAAAACCAAAACCTTTTTCACCGGCTAGAGCCTCGCCTGAAAGTTTTAGCAAAATACGCTTATATTTAAGTTCCGCCATAATACAACCTTTTCTATTTATTGTCTTAATTTTATCATATTTTTAAGATGAAAAAAAGCTGAGAATCAGCTTTTATTTTAATAGAGTTTTTGTGAAACGCGCAGTACAAGGCAGACGAATGCAGATGCCACTCGACTTGCGGCTTTTGCCCCCTAGCGAGAGTGGACAGCGTAGCCGAAGGCGAAGTAGTATAGGTAGACAGCAAAGGAGTCTAACGCTGTAATGTGTGTTTCGCAGGAAATCTAGTTATGTTTTTTATTATCGGAGACTTATTTATTTCCTGAAAAATTCAACATCTCGTGCAATCATCAGTTCTTCGTTTGTTGGGATAACTAAAACTTTTACTTTTGAATCTAGCTTGGAAATGATACCATTCGCACCTTGAATATTTAACTCTGGATCTAGCGCCATCCCAAACCATGACAGTTCTTTTACGATATCCTGACGTACCAATGTATCATTTTCACCAATCCCTGCAGTAAATACTAACGCATCTGCTCCATTCAACACGCCAAAATACTCGGCAATGTATTTCTTCAAGCGATTTACAAACATTCTATAGGCAAGAATTGCTTTTTTATCGCCTCTTTCCATAGCAGCTTCAAGATCACGCATATCACTAGATAACTCGGATACTCCAAGAATTCCTGACTGGTTATTTAAGATATCAATTAACTGTTGGGCATTTTCTAATGAATCATCATGTTCAAGCAAGTAAGGTAAAACAGAAGCATCCATATCACCCGCCCGTGTTCCCATCATGACGCCCGCAAGTGGAGTAAAGCCCATCGAAGTATCAACCGATTTACCATTTTCTATCGCCGTGATTGAGGCACCATTACCAACATGAGCCGTAATCAGCTTTAATTCCTCAAGCGGTTTACCAAGCACTCTTGCTGCTTCATGCGCGACATATTTATGAGATGTCCCATGCGCTCCATATTTTCGTACTTCAAATTCTTCGTAATAACGTGTTGGAATAGGATAACGGAAAGCTTCCTCTGGCATAGTCGTATGGAAAGCCGTATCAAAGACAGCTACTGTCAAAGTATCTGGAAGCAAACGTTGAAATGCTTCAATCCCTAAAATATTCGCAGGATTATGCAGCGGCGCAAGATATGAAAGTGTCTGGAGCTTTTCTAAAACCTCTGGGCTAATAACAGTCGAGCTTTTAAAATATTCGCCTCCAGCCACGACACGATGTCCAATCCCTGTAATCTCGCGAAAGTCATGAATTAACCTAAAATGTATCAACTCATCCATCAAAAGCAAGACAGCCTGACGATGATCCACAATATCTAACGTCCGCTCATGTGAGTCTCCGTCAAATTTGACGGTTGATTTTGAATCTGGTAATCCAATACGCTCAAACAATCCCTTAGCTAACATTTTTTCTTCTGGCATTTCAAAAAGCTGCCATTTGAGCGAAGATGATCCAGCATTGATTGCAAGTGTTTTATACATACTTTTTTCTCCTTGTATTTCAATTGTGGAAACGTTTCCCAAAAATAGTTTATCATATTTTTGCCAAAAATAAAAATCTCGTTATAAGACGAGATTTCTTTGTATTTGTTCTTTGTATTTCGCTTCAATCGGCGCGCTCGTGACGCAGTGCGTCAAATCCGTCGTGCAATCGAGCTCATTTCAATCGCTCGATATCTCGAGCGATGACGAGTTCTTCGTCTGTCGGAATAACGAGGATTTTGACACGTGAGTCTGGAAGCGAGATGTCTCCTGTAGCACCCAAAATATTTTTTTCTGGATCAACTTTGATTCCAAACCAATCAAGTCCATCAAGTACAGCTGCACGGAAGGGAATAGAATTCTCGCCTATACCAGCTGTAAAGACAAGTGCATCTGCTCCATTCATAACCGCGAGATATTGACCAATGTATTTTTTCACGCGGTCAATATACATATCAAAGGCAAGCTGAGCATTTGGATTTGTCTCTTTATTGCTGATGATATCTCTCATGTCTGATGAAATACCTGATACACCCAATAGTCCCGATTCTTTATTTAGCATATCAATCGCATCTTGAGCATTCTCCAACTCTGAATCATGCTCAATAATATAAGGCAAGACAGATGGATCAAGTTCACCTGAGCGCGTTCCCATCATGATACCTCCAAGTGGCGTAAAGCCCATTGAAGTATCTACTGACTTGCCAGCCTCAACGGCCGTAATTGAACCTCCATTGCCAATGTGGGCCGTGATAATCTTAGTTTCCTCAAGTGGTTTACCAAGAAGTTTAGCTGCTTCAGCTGATACATACATATGAGATGTTCCATGGGCTCCGTATTTACGCACACCATACTTTTCATAGTATTTGTTAGGCATTGGATAACGATAAGCTTTTGCAGGTAAGCTTGTATGAAAAGCTGTATCAAATACTGCTACCGAAGTTGCCTCTGGTAGTACTTCTTCAAAAACTCGCATAACTAATGCTTCAGCCGGATTATGCAATGGCGCATATGAAGAAAGCTCTTCGATTTTTTTCAATACTTCTGGAGTTGCGATTGTTGATTCTTTAAAAAATTCTCCCCCCGCTACGACACGATGCCCTAAACCTGTGATTTCTTTGATATCTGAAACAATCTGTAGACGTTTCAAGTCGTCTAACAAGATATTGACAGCTTTTTTATGATCTTGAATATCTAAAATCTGCTTGTCTTCTTGATTGTTATACTTGACTGTTGAGATTGAATCCTTTAGCCCAATACGCTCAATCAAACCTTTAGCAATAACTTTTTCTTCGGGCATTTCGTACATCTGCCATTTTAGTGATGAGCTACCTGCATTTACAGCGAGTGTCTTTGTCATTCGAGATAAATCCTCCAGATTTTCTAGTTGCCAACAACGCCCGAGAGCGTATTGACCTTTTATTTAACATTGCTTCATTTTATCACTTTTCAAAATTAAAGTAAATTTGTGAACCATGTTCTTTATAGCCAGAAATAAAAAATAGAAGCTCTCGCTTCTATTTTTTACTGTACATTATTTGTAAGTTGAGCAAGTAATTCTTCAAAGGCATATTCATACTTTTGAATATCCCCTGCTCCCATAAAGACATAAACAGCCTTTTCATGATTCAGAAGTGGTGATACATCATTTTCTGGAATCACGGTTGCCGGTTTTGTAATCTTCGCCGCTAAATCACGAACATTGACATCATGATGATCTACTTCGCGAGCAGAGCCATAAATTTCTGCCAGATATACTGCATCTGCATGATTCAAAACCTCAGCAAAGTCATCAATTAAGGCTATCGTTCGTGTAAATGTATGAGGTTGAAAAACCGCTACAACTTCACGATCTGGATATTTCTGGCGCACTGCATCCAAAGTTGCTTCAATCTCTGTTGGATGATGTGCAAAGTCATCAATGACAACTGTCTCATCAATTTTCTTTTCAGAAAAGCGACGTTTCACACCAGTAAAGGTAGCCAAATATTCTGCTGATTTCACCATATCTTCATGTAACTGATGAAGCACACCAATAACTGCTAAAGCGTTAGCCACATTATGCTTTCCATAGGCGGGCACGTGGAATACACCTATTTTTTCATCATGGAAGTAAGCCGTAAAATCTGAACCTTTTGTTGTACGCACGATATTGCGCGCTTGATAATCATCATTATCTTCCAAGCCATAATAGAAAACTACTGTTTTCGTATTTAATTTGCGCAGATATTTATCTTCTCCGTAGGCAAAAACTGCATTCTTAACTTGATTGGCATAGTCATTAAAAGCTGAGAATACATCATCAATATCGTGAAAATAATCTGGATGATCAAAGTCAACGTTTGTAATGATACTGTATTCGGGATGATAAGGCATAAAATGACGCTCATATTCATCTGATTCAAAGACAAAATATTTCGCATCCTTATGACCTTGTCCCGTCCCATCACCAATCAAGAATGATGTATCTTCTAACTGTGAGAGGATATGACTCAACATGCCAGTTGTTGAAGTTTTGCCATGCGCACCCGCCACACCAATAGACGTAAAGCGCGTCATGAACTCACCTAGAAATTGATGGTAACGTTTAAAAGGAAAATTATGGCGCTCTTCAAAAGCTACTTCTACGTTGTTATCTGAGCGAAAGGCATTCCCAACAATCAACTCATAATCGGGTTTGATATTTTTCTCATCAAAGGGAAGAAGAGGGATATTAGCCTGTTCAAGACCTCGCTGAGTAAAGTAATACTTTGTTTGGTCAGAACCTTGTACACGTTCGCCCATTTGGTGCAACAAAAGAGCCAGTGCAGACATACCAGCTCCCTTGATTCCTGTAAAATGATAAGTTTTTGACATGTTTTCTTTAACAATCTCCGTTGACACTTTAAAATTTTATTGAATTCCGCGATCAAATAAGCTTTCGCGTTTACGTTTAAAATAGTCTGTTGCTTCTCTTGAAAAAAGATTTCCTTGAGGTGCCTCTTCAGTCGGAACTGGGTCATTAAAGCTGACTTTATTCGCCGAGTTCATTTGTTTACGTTTTTGATATTCGTTTAAACGTTCTTCATTGATTGCAGGCTTTTCTTCGAGTTTTGAATGCAAAGTAGGACGTACACGATCTGTTGGATACACGTAGCCTTTTGGACGACGAGGTTGAACTGCCGCACGCTTTGCTCGTTCTTTTGATTCCTCAATCGCAGTCCGGCGATGACTTCTCTCAGAAGTATTTACTTCTTCCACCTTTGAGCCAAGTGGACGTTTGACTGAATTATAAGTCGCACGCTGACTTTGCGGTAGCTTTGAAGGGCTTGATGTTAAATCAATCGGGCCAAAATTGCGCGCCAAAGGCTCCTCGTCGCTAACACTCGGAGAATGCGTAAAGATTTGACGATTATTCATCAAAGCTCTATTGTCCGGTGGAAAAGTCCGCTCATCCGGATAAAGTGGAAAATTGATTGGCATATGTGTCCTCTAAAGCTGCAATTTATAGCTATTCTTTTAAATTTTACTCCATCACTGCAATATTGTCAAGGTAAAAGCAAAGGATTTGCAATCATCTTGACATATTTCTGCAACAATTTAGGGGCTTATCCCTTGGTTAGTCCTATTCGCTCCATATTTATAAAAAATACTATTATTTAAAACTTTGTATGAAATCATTAATTAATAAATCGCGATCATCAATCCATTTTTGGCGTTCATCTTTTAGATGAACACGATTCGACATAAAGATAACAGCTTGACGTAGATGTAAATTCATCATCACGAAAGTCCCTGTATATCCTGTATGAATCAGCCAATCAGTCGTTTGAAAGCCCCAGCCTAAGCTTCGTCGTCGATTCAGATCCGGAGAATAATTCTTATAAAGCTTTAAATATTCTCCATCTTCAAAATAAAACTGTACAAATTTCACCATATCATCGAGACTACTAAAAAGTCCTGCAGAACCACAGTGTTGCCCTAAAACACGCGCTTTAGGATCATGAACAATTCCTGCTGTAAGCTCATGAAAGCTGACAACAGCTTTTTCCTCTGCTATCGGTCCAAAATCAGTTTGCTTCATTTGACGTTTCAAGAAGACTTTTTCTGCGAAAATTTCTTGTAGCGACTTTTGATAAATCTCCTCTAGTGCAAAACCTAGCAAAATAAAATTAACATCACTATAATGAAAAGCCTTATCATCTGTTACTGTCAACTTCAGCAATGATTGCTTTAGCTCGTCAAACTCCATTTCATTTCGATCTTTTATAAAGGGATCAATGCCACTCGTATGAGTTAAAAGTTGGCGAATTGTCACTGTTTTTTCATTCCATACTGGCAAATAAAAGTATAACTTTTGGTCAAGATCAATGTTCTTTGAGAGTATCTCATCAATCAAGACCGCCCCAACTCCAACGACTTTTGAAACTGACGCTAAATCCCACAGTTTTCCACTCTGTAAAGTTTCAATTTTCGGTAACTTCCTTTCGTCCCCGAAAACATAACGTTTAAGATTGGCTCCATCAATCATTGCAAACTCGCAACCTGGAAATATCCCACGCGCCAAGTAATCATTGACGCGTGTTAGAAGAAGTTTATTTTCATTATTATTTATTTCAGGCCTCCTATTTTTAACTCGTCTGCTTATTTTTCAAACCAAAGTTCAATTCCCTCGGGCAAGCTAACATTGAGTAAACGTTTTTCAGCATCCAAATAAGGATTGAACTGACGGTAACTTTCTTTTATTTCTTCAAAATCCGTATCTTCTGACATCTGGATTTCGAGTGCTTCAATATCCCAAACATTTTCAAGCTTTTCGGGTGCTTCTTCCTCAAAACTGATTATTACACTTTCTTCATCAACGATTGCTAAAAGTCCTGCAAAGCTCTCCCAAGCGGACAGTTCATTTGCAACATTTAGGGTTATTTCTGAAATTTCAAAGTCTGAAAGGCCTATAAAGTCTACTGTATCCACTTTTTTATAGGGATGATTTGGCAATAACCAAAAAACATCACCCTCTGGTGAGACAGCTTCAAACCCTGCTTCTCCATCTTCAAACTCCTTTACAGAAGCTTTGTTCTTTTCGAGTAATGCAACAATTTCATGCACATTTGCCCGAAGCACTGTCAACCTGTGTATTTTAGTTTTATTTTTAGCAAATCCTGAATCGGCTGGTGATTCTTCGAGCAGGATACGAGTTTTTTTAGTTTGATGTCCGCCTAATTCAATCATCGCACCTTCTTCAAGCAAGACCTTCATACCCAAAATATTTCTAAAAAACTTCAGATTTTCCTCGCGATCATTGACACGGTAAACTGGACTGATTTCTAAAACTGACATTTCTACCTCTTAAATATTATTAATTTTCTGGAAGATATAGCTCTTAAGCTTTTAATACAAGCAAAACTTCGCCTCCTATACTCTCTTTATAAAAGTTATCTTTAAAGCTATCTTTTCCTTTAATTTTAACAAAATATCTCTACTATTCAAAGTAAATAATTCACCCGTATATAGTGTGTCTTTTGTTTTTATGACGGTTATAAGTTATAATCAATCTATGAAAGTTTTTTCTTCTATTTTAATTCTTGAACTTATTGCGATTATCATCACTGGCATCACGCTTCTGTGTATATTTTCGCCTCGTTGGCGACGATGGCTTTGGCTTTTATTCTTATCAAATATTCCAATGTCAATTCTTGGCCTTTTTCAAAGTTTTAATAAAAGTATTGGGAGAAGCTGGCTAATTGACGGAATCGAAATCATCCTCTGGAGCGTTTCAATTTTCTTTCTCATCCGACTGGCCTATCGTTCTGCAAGAAAATACAATATTATTCCACCATTTTCTTGGAAATTTTTCCGATGGGGGAGAACTATTTTGGGGGCTTTTTTACTTATCGGCTCTCAAATAACTTTATCCGCTCTTTGGCAAAACTTTGTTATTCATAATAGTTCAAATACTACTACATCTAATCAAGCCTCGCTCAATAGTCTGGCTTTGATGGTCCCCTTTGTTATTTATTTCCTTACAACAGTTTTAGCAGGATTTTTTGAAGAACTAGCTTTTCGAGTTGGCATCTTTGAAATTCTTTTGCCAAAACATAAAAAATGGGCTTTTACAGTATCTGTCATACTTTTTGCTTCTGTCCATGCGCCGACAAATATCATCTCAGCTCTCATCTATGGCACAATGGCTATTATTCTCACCAGTTTCTACTTCAAATATCGAAACTTCTATCTTAATATGAGTATTCATATGTTGCTAAACTTTGTTGTTTCTGGGCTTTTCTTTTTAAGCAATATTCTGCATCTCTTTTAAAATTCAATATAAAGAACAATAAAAAATACTGCGATTGCAGTATTTTTTATTGTTCTATTACATGTAAATAGTTTTGAACAGGGCTACTGCAGCAAGTCCCGCAAGGATAGGAGCTAAGACTGGAACCCATGCATACCACCATTTACTGCTTCCTTTGCTTTCACCAAGAATTGCTTTTGGCATCAAGCTATGTACAACACGTGGGCCAAAGTCACGGGCTGGATTCAAACCAGGACCAGTAGGGCCACCCAATGACGCAACAAGGACAAGGACAAGGAAACCTAGGGCCATATGACCGATAGCTTTAGAAGCTGATGCACCTGATACAGTTGACCAGATTTGGCTCATAACGTTAGGATCTTTGATATCTGCTCCATGTTTTTGAGCATAGTCTATCATCCATTTAATAGACTCTGATCCAAAGAAAAGATTCGTCAAGCCCAAGGCACCAAAGAAAAGCACAAATGACCCTACAAACTCATTCAAAAGTCCATTAATCATAGCCCCTTTACGTGAAGTTGTTGCACCATCATCAACATTATCAATTGTTGAGAATGTTCCAAGAATTGCATTTGCATTTTCAGTTTTCAAGTAGTAAGGACGATATACCATTACGACAATCAACTGTCCAAACATTGCACCAAGTACTTGTGCAAGGATATACGGTGTAACTTGTGCCCAAGGGAAAAGTCCTGAAACTGCGAGCCCTAAAGTAAAGGCTGGATTGATTTGTGCAGAAATAGTTCCAAAAGCAAGCGCTGGTAACATAACACCAAGTCCATATCCCCAAGCGATAATCAACCAAGATTGGCCAAATGCTTTTGTTCCTTTAAGTTCGACGTTTGCCACGGCACCATTACCCAAGATAATAAGTAAAGCAGTCCCGATGAATTCGGTGATGTATTTCACCATCCATGTATGATCCATGAATCCTCCAATAAAAAAATAAATTAATGGCAAAACAAAATGAGGTTACCCAATGTTAATCTCATTTGTTATACATAAAGATTATATCACATTTCTACATATTTAGCTAAACTAGTTAAATATACACTCTAGAAAGGAGATGTTATGGAAAACATATACAATAAAATTTTAGTTGGTTTGGATGGCTCTGCAGAATCGCTCAAAGCTTTTGATAGAGCTATAACTGTCGCAAAGCTAAATAATGCGGAACTCATTCTTGTAAATGTTATTGAGCTTCGCTCATTTCAGGCGATTAATATTTATGACTCCGTCTCTGAAAAAAATCATGAAGATGGTGCGAAAATCCTGCTTGAACAATTTGCAGATGAAGCCAAACAAGCAGGCGTAAAACAGGTTACTACCTTACTCGAATACGGCTCACCTCGAGTTATGATGGCCACTAAAATTCCAAAAAAATTAGGAATTGATTTAATCATTGTTGGCGCCACTGGAATGAGCTATCTCGAACGTATTGTCATCGGCTCTACCACTTCATATATTATCGCACATTCCTCATGTGACACCCTCATTGTCAGACGATAATTATAAAACGAGAAGTCAATTAAAACTTTTCGTTTTATAATTATCGAGATCCAAATAAGACAAGATAAAAATAGAAATGGAAAAATCATGAAAAAAGAAAGTATTTTTACCCCTACTTTCATCATCAACACACTTATTAGTTTTTTATTTTACATCGTTTTCTATGTCCTCACCTCATCTATTGGGACCTATGCCCTCCACCAGCTTCATCAATCTACAGTAGTGAGCCTTTCTCTCTCAAGTATTTTTGTTATCGGAGCTTTGATTGGTCGTGTTTGGACAGGCTTAAGCATTACACGATTAGGAATGAAAAAGTTACTCTATGTTGGTGGAATTATCTTCCTCCTTTTGACATTTGGCTATTATGCCACAACAAATATTCCGCTACTCTTTTTAATTCGAGTTATTCAAGGAATTGGGTTTGGAATTGGTGCCACAGCCTCAGGAACCATTGCAGGCCATGTCGTACCAGCTGCTCGTCGTGGTGAAGGCATTGGTTATTATGCCTTATCTGTTACTCTGGCTGCCGCTGTAGGACCTGCTCTCAGTATCATGATCTATTCTGAGATGGGATTTACAATTCTTCTCAGCTTAGCTTTAGGACTTTTGCTTGTCACTTTTGTTCTTATTTTCTTTGTCCGCGTCAAAGAACTCAGCCCTGAGGAATTATCACATGCGCTAACTCATCAACCAAAAGGGATTGATAGATATCTTGAAAAATCTGCTGTCCCAATTTCAATCGTGGCCTTCCTTGCTGGATTTATTGACTCCGCTATCCTAACAGGAATGGGGACTTATTCAACAGACCTCAAAATTCCACTTGCTGGATCGCTCTTTTTCACGATGTATGCCATTTTAATCTTTATCTCTCGCCCCTTTACTGGCCGTCTCTTTGATACAAAGGGTGACAATTGGGTTTGGCATCCAACTTTTCTATTTTTCACCATTGCAATGTTTCTAGTCGGACTGGCTGGTTTCTTCCAGCCAACTCTTGGATTTGTTATTTTATTGATTGCCGGAGGTGCATTTGGACTGGGCTATGGAGGTGTTGCTCCCTTTGGACAAGCTGTAGCCATTCGTAATGCCAACAAAGAACGTATTGGCGTTGCAACTTCAACTTTCTTTGGCTTTCTTGACCTTGGCGTTGGAGGTGGCCCTATCATTCTTGGTGCTCTTATCCCCGCTTTAGGTCCAGGTATGAAAGGTTTCCAAAATCTCTATCTTTACAGTGCACCTGCTGTCATCATCGTTTGGATTATTTATTATATTATTCACGGAAAAAAACAAGAAACAGTTCGTTGATAGAATGAAATAATAAAGAAACTTAGCAAATAATATATATCAAAAAACTCAAGCAAAATATTGCTTGAGTTTTTTGTTGTTATATCGTTTTTTAGCAGTATTTCGTTGGAGAAATCCCTCCTAACTCTTGCCCCTTTGGCACACTCTAACAATCAATTACTCTACAAAGATAACGGTAAAATCTCTAATGTGTTCTTTCCCTTTAATTCCACCATATTTCGCAATATCTCTCGTCCACCATTTAACCAAATCATCTCGGAAAATTTCATAATAATGTTGTTTTCGTTCCTCGCCAGACCAGCCTGATTCTCCATCTTTTATTGTCATTTTGTCAAAATTTTTCACAAAAAGTCAATAAGCTGAATATTTTTGTCCTGTATCAAACCACGGCAACTCATTTATATAGTCAGAAAATGCGCTTAGATTTTCTGACTAAATCGAGTGTTCTTTCGGGGCTCCTAGACTTTTTGCTACTTCATTGATAAAGCTCTCATCATTTGTCACATTTTTTAAATCAACAATACTGATAAAATCATGACTTTTCCTTGATAACTTTCCTAGTTTAGTTTCAAATTTAATCTGATTAATCTTATTTATTCTATTCTTTCTTATCATGGTTCTATTTTAATTATTCAACAATATAAACATTAAAAGGCTTTGCTTTACCTCCTACAACAGTGCGAGTAACCTCCTCTTCCCAGAAAGGCAAGATATTATTTTTAAATTCATCTATCACTATTTCTTTTTTCTTAGGGTCTTGCTTAAGAAAATCTTTATAATTGCGTATAATCAAAACATAGCCGTCTTTGTTA
>JAIRUS010000040.1 GCA_031254295.1 Streptococcaceae bacterium
GTTTTTCATTGTGTCATTTTGTTGTTCGGCGAGAGATTTCATGTGATGATAGGCCTCTTGAACGACCGACTGTTGCCAATGGGATTGTTGAGAAGAATACGAACTTCCTTCATGAAAAGATTCCTCAAATTCCTCAAAAAAGCGATTAGTGTTGGAAATGAATTTATCATTCCTGTTTTCAAAATTTCGCTCTAGCTGTCCGAGGTCATCTATTTCCTGTTCTTTGAATAGGATTTTTTGAGCGTATTCCGCACGTTTGTCAGCGCTTTGATCTTTAGGAGGTGTTTTTGGTTTATCCAATTGGCGAGAAATTTCTGCCATTCTTGCTTCCAGCTGAGCTTGTTTCGCTTTCCTCCGTTCCTCACGCTGTGCTTCTATTTCTGCTTGAGCTTTTCTCTCTCGTTCATGACGCAACTCGTTCATCCGAGACCAGCGCGCGGTCTTTTCTCTCCAAAATTGCAGAGATAAATCTAAATCAAATTTCCCCTCCGCTCGCTCTTTTGCCTCTTCCTCGTTTTTTGCATAGGCGATTGTGCCACGCAATATAGGGTCATACGTTGTACCTTCTTTAAACTCCTCCAAAACCTGTAATTTATCAGACCAACATGCCATAATGAGTGCGGATCCATACTCGCTTTGATATCCTGTCACAATTTTTTGGATTTTATCTTCTGTTTCGGTTAATTCTATAACCCAAAGCAAGTAAAAAGGGTAATCAGAATTATTTTCTATGCTCATTTCACGTTCCTCCTACTGAAAACGTTGACCGTCAGCCCTATCACGTTCTTCAATCGCCTTGGCGAGTTCTGGAAATTTATTCGCCTGAGCTAAAACGCACGCTACAACTTTTGAAACATCAGACATCAGCTGATTCGATAAAGTTTGTCCTGCGAGCATACTGGGCACATTGCTTGATCCGAAATTGACAGATTGATTTGAAAGTCCCGAAGCATCAATACCTACAAGTTCGGTAATCGCTTCTTGAGCGTCAACCGTGTTTGAGTTTATTTTCCCTGCTGTCATCATAGTCTCCTTTGTTATTTATGTTAAAGCCATTATACTATTTTTTATACTATTTTTCCAAAACGTTTCTACAACTGACCTTAACAAAATTTCCATATATAAAACTTTGAGTACCATAATAAAAAATGAGTTCATTTTGCGGAATCCATTTTTTCGTTCTATATCACATCTTCATTTTTTAAAGACTTCCCTATACAATGGGTTACATATCATTTTCATAAGTTTTTATTTTTAATTGATTGCTCTAATTTTTAAAGCCTATCTCAATCCCATTTTTCTAACTTTCCAAGTTCGCGTTACCCTCGAGTTCTGAGATTTTCTGAAAAGCAATTTATCAAAAATTCCGTTTTGCCTCCTACTTAAAGTTTATCCATCAGGACATATTTCTAAATAAAAGAAAAAGAGAGCTTCCCAGCTTTCTTTTTCTTTTATTTATCTTCAAAAATGCGTCATCATCACTAAAACTGACGCAATGAGGCCAATAAACATCAGACTTCCGCTAATCCACCGCAGTCTTGAGACTTGAACGTAGGCGAAAACTAAATAAATCAAAATCGTAAATAGTATAGCTGGTAAAATACTCATGTCAGCCTCCTTTTATTGCTTTTCAAAAAACCTACCAAAGCCAAACCAATGACCGCTAGAATAAAGCCAAGTAAAAAGGACGCGTGAAAGCCCAATAGGACATTCCCGTGATGTTGGGCTGCAACGTTTTGCGCAATACTCGTCAACAGCGCAACGGATAAACTTGACGCAATCGTGCGCAGCGTATTGTTACTGGCTGAGGCGTGAGCAATTTCTTTTTGTGGTGCTGCTCCCATCGCAACAGCGAGCATGGACATCATAATCATCGCGACGCCAAACATCCGAATGCCATAAAGTGTCATAACATAACTATCAGGTGTGTTGTGTGTGAGAAACATAAAGGGAAACGTTCCAATCGTCAAAATGCCAAATCCCACACTCGCAAGGCGCTTGCCACCGATACGATCATAGGCTCGCCCCGCCAGAGGCTGCATAATCCCCATAACCAAAGCTCCTGGAAGCAAGGCAAGCGAAGATTGTAAGACACTTAGCCCACGAATATTTTGTAAATAAGTGGGTAATAACATTTCGATACACATCATGGCCATTGTCGCCAGTGCGGTCAAGGAAGCAGAAACAGAGAAGTTACGAATCTTAAAAAGTCTAAGATTAAGGAAAGGCGTTTTCAATGTAAATTGTCGTCTTATAAAATAAGCAATGATAGCTAAACCTAGGACAATGGGGATAATCACATGGCTAAAATCTCCCCAGCCATCACTTGCCACATTCGTAAAACCAAGTAAGAATAGGCCAAAACCAAATATCGACGCAATAAAAGAAATCAGATCAAGTGACATGGGACGATTTGGTAAGACATCTTTGATAAAAAATGGGGTCAAGACAAAAGTAAACCCAACTAAAATTGCTGGAATCAGAAAAATAGAGCGCCAGCTTGCCATGAGTGTGAAACCTAAAAAATGATGATTGGCGCTCATGACCCAGCCTGCAAACGTGGGGCCAATCGCAGGACCAAGTCCAAAAGCGATGCCAACGAGCCCCATCGCAGCACCTCTTTTTTCAGCTGGATAAATCGTCACAAAAATCGCCTGCAAAAGCGGAATAGATAATCCGACTGCCACTGCTTGGATAATTCTCCCCAAAATGAAAATATAATAGTTAGAAGTCGGTGTTATCATGATGATAAGCGTCCCAAATAAGAGTAATCCATAAGCAACAAAATGTAACCACTTTGTAGAAAACTTCGTCGCTAGGTAAGCCGAAACAGGAATCATAATGCCATTTCCCAGAAGAAAAAGACTCGCCCCTTGTTGTGCCGTTGAAATATCGATATGAAAATCACGCATGAGTGGCGGAATAATGCTCGCAAGAATAGTCTGAAGCATCATACCGATGAATGCGGCGACAAGTAAGAGGACAACCATAATATTGCGACGATAGGGATTGCCGTGGATGTCTATTGTTGTCTTATTTTTCATCATCACCTTCTTCCGGAAGCTCAATCAAGGCTGAGCTGCCCATTCCTCCACCAATGCAGAGCGATGCCAAGCCTTTTTTGCTCTTTCGCCGCCTCATTTCATAAAGCAAGGTGACGAATCCCTCGTTTAGCTTGATTAATCCAATATCCTCTGTTACGATTTCCATTTTGAATCCTCCTATTCGCACTATTTTCAGAACTGAATTCAATCCCGAAGTGCTATAATAGAGATTGTACACCGTGGGGTAAACCCCGTGTCAAGAAAGAAGATTTAATGGAGTATTCAATTGGAAAATTTTCCAAGATGACAGATTTTAGTCTT
>JAIRUS010000108.1 GCA_031254295.1 Streptococcaceae bacterium
AAATGGCTTTGCATCCCCCAGACGATTTCCTAACTTGGCTAACAAGTTTATCGCAGAGGGGGTGTTTTTTTATTTCCTTAGAAATTACTTTTTACTTGACTTTTTATATAGAATGTCTCCTTAACTGAGTTGGGGAAGCAAAAAATTCCTCTCACATCTTGTACAAACTTATTTTTCGTCAAATTCTGCATCGTCTGCGACTGCAAACAGAACTTGTCCTTTTTCAAATTTTTCAATTCTTGCTAGGCTAGTAAGCTTTATACCTTTATCTAGCAAGAGCTGGCGTCCTGCTTGAAATGATTTTTCAATGACAATGCCAATTCCTGCAACTTCGGCTTGCGCTTGTTCGATAAGCTGGAGCAAGCCGAGAGCCGCTTGTCCGTTGGCAAGAAAGTCATCAATAATCAGTATCTTATCATTTTTTGAGATGAATTTTCGAGAAATGGAGACCCTTGAACTGACTTGTTTCGTGAACGAAAAAACTTCTGTGCTGAGTACTGCATCATTCATTGTGACATTCTTTGATTTTTTGGCGAAGACCATCGGAAGACCTAACATCTCGGCCGTGTAGAGGGCGGGTGCAATGCCACTTGCCTCAATTGTGACTATTTTTGTGATTCCAGCCTTATCATAAATCTCTGCAAAGCGCTTAGCAATTTCACGCATCAAGGTTGGATCTACTTGATGGGTAAGAAAACTGTCGACTTTTAAGATATTTTCTCCTAAAACTTGTCCGTGGGCTTTAATCTGATTTTCTAGTAATTTCATTATTTCCTTTCATAATTGAGTGTGCCTCCTTATTTTTGGAGAAATAAAAAACGCTCTGACAAAACTGCCAAAGCGTTTCAAGCGCAAAAAGAATCAATCAAAAAAGATTCTTATTGTCTCGCATTTGTGGTGCAAGGTAGAAACGCCCAGCCATATTCTGGGTATAAATAAGATAAGATGTGAGCCCGACTATTTGAAGCGGCTAGTCGCGATGGCAAGAGGGCAAACTCAATTTTAGTTTTCACAAGGCGATTAAATCGAGTCCCCATTCCAAATAGAATTTTTAACCACCACATAATCGACCTTGCGTAGGCTCTCGATATCACGCCCACCTGCGTAGGAAATCGCAGACTGCAAATCTTCCTGCATTTCTTGAAGCGTATCTGTCAGCGAGCCTCTATGTGGCAAGAGAATTTTCTTGCCTTCAACATTTTTGTGCTCACCTTTTTGATATTCACTAGCAGAACCGTAGTATTCTTTAAAAAACTGACCGTCTTGCTCAACGGTGATACCAGGTGACTCCTCATGCGCCGCAAAGAGGCTGCCAATCATGACCATGGTGGCACCCATGCGGATAGATTTAGCAATATCGCCGTGTGTGCGAATCCCACCATCGGCAATAATGGGCTTAGATGCGGCTTTAGCGCACCATTTGACCGCAGCTAATTGCCAGCCACCTGTGCCGAAACCTGTCTTAACCTTGGTAATACAGACCTTGCCAGGTCCAATCCCAACCTTTGTGGCATCAGCTCCTGCACGTTCAAGGTCACGAACAGCTTCTGGCGTCCCTACATTTCCAGCGATAACGAAGCTTGACGGCATGACCCGCTTGATTAGCTGAATCATATTAATCACAGAATCAGCATGCCCATGCGCAATGTCAATCGTGATATAGTCAGGAACGAGGCCTTTATTTGCCAACTCACGGATAAAACCCCGCTCCTCATTTTTAACTCCCACAGAGATAGATGCAATCAGCTTTTGAGCTTGCATTTTTTCGACAAAGGCCAGCCGACGCTTAGGCTCAAAGCGATGCATGATATAGAAATATCCTTCATGAGCTAACATCTCAGCGATATTTTCATCAATGATGGTCTGCATATTGGCTGGTACAACTGGAATCTTAAAGGTATGTTTTCCAAGTGTCACGCGCGTATCAGCTTCAGAGCGTGAGCGAATCACACAACGATTGGGAATCAGTTGAATATCTTCATAATCGAAGATGTCTAAAGTCATACTCATCAGTTTAAGTCCATTCTTTCATAGATTTTGTCAATTGATTGCAAATGCCAGTTATAATCAAAAGCATCGGCAATCTCATCAGCGGTCAGCTTAGCTCTGATAACTTCATCCGCCTCTACTAGAGTTCGGAACTGAACTTGCTCATCCCAAGCGCGAGCCGTCAAGGGCTGAACCCTGTCATAGGCTGCTTCTCGTGACATTCCCTTGTCTATGAGTTTAAGCAAGACACGCTGACTGTAAATCAAGCCATAGGTCTGGTTCATATTTTTTAGCATGGTTCCTGGAAAGACCTGGAGATTACGCATCAGCTTTGTCATGCGACATAGCATATAGTGAATAAGTGACGTTGCATCAACTAGCATAATCCGCTCTGCCGAGCTATGCGAAATGTCACGCTCATGCCAAAGAGGAATATCTTCATAAGCGGGAACCACAAAGCCACGCACAATACGGGATAGGCCACAGATATTTTCAAAACCAATCGGGTTACGCTTGTGCGGCATAGCCGAAGAGCCTTTTTGTCCGATGGCAAAGCCTTCCTCAACCTCATGAATCTCTGAGCGAGCAAGCGAGCGCATTTCCACTGCTAGATTTTCAAGTGATGTCGCCATGAGTGCAAGGGTTGAGATGTAATCTGCGTGTAAATCTCTCGGTAGAACTTGTGAGGCCACTGGCTGTTGCACTAAGCCAAGACTTGACAATGTGTCTACCTCAACTTCCATCGGAACATTGGCAAATGTCCCAACTGCGCCTGAAAGTTTCCCTGTCTCAACCGCACGCCCTACTCGGCTAAAACGTTCATGATTCCGAAGGGCTTCAGTATAAAAACGTGCCAACTTAAGCCCAAAAGTCGTCGGCTCGGCTTGAATACCGTGAGTCCGTCCAATCATGACTGTATTTTTGTAGCGAAGTGTCATCTCTCGGAGCTGAGAAATATAGTCATCAAGCTCAGACAGAATGAGCGAATTAGCCTCTTTCAACCGTAAACCTTGCGCAGTATCCACCACATCTGTTGAGGTCAAGCCATAATGTATCCATTTTCGCTCGTCACCAAGAGATTCCGAGACTGCACGAGTAAAAGCTACCACATCATGGCGGGTTTGAGCTTCAAGCTCTGCCACACGCTCGACTGTGAAGCTGGCTTTTTGTCGCATCACTTTGGCTTCTTCCAGAGGCATCAGGCCATAATTTGCCCAGGCTTCGCTGGTAGCTAATTCCACCTCCAACCAACTGGCATATTGATTTTCAAGCGACCAGACCTGAGACATTTCAGCTGTGCTATAACGTTCAAGCATTGACAATCACCTCACTTGACGCGATTTCCCAGAGATCTTTTAAAACGACCGTCGCATCACGCTCTGGTCCTACCGCAAACGTCGCAATCTCAAGTCCTGTCAGTTCCGCCAGACGTTTGAGATAGTTCAAGGCATTAGCTGGTAAATCTTCCAGTCGGGTCACGCCCGTAATATCCTCAGACCAACCTAGCAATTCTTCATAAATAGGCTCAGCCTCGTAAAGATCTTGCAGTGAGGCTGGATAATACTTAATCGTCTCGCCTCGGAGTTTATAAGCCACACAGATTTTGACTGTCTCAAAGCCAGAGAAGACATCTAAACAATTGACTGATAGCTTCGTCAACCCAGACACGCGCACGGCATGGCGCATGACGACGGCGTCAAACCAACCAATTCGACGGGGACGACCTGTTGTCACTCCATATTCATGGGCAATTTCTCGAATCTTATCACCGATTTGATTATTTTGCTCTGTTGGGAAAGGACCCTCACCGACACGAGAACAATAAGCCTTACAGACACCCAAAACTTCTTGAATCTTAGACGGACCAACGCCTGCGCCAATCGTTGCGCCACCGCCAACAGGATTTGACGACGTAACATAAGGATAAGTCCCGTGGTCAATGTCAAGCATAACACCTTGAGCTCCCTCAAAAAGAACTTTCTTTCCCTTGCGGAGTTCTTTGTCAATCTGATAGCTCGTATCCATCACATAGCGCTTGAGCTGTTGACCGTAGCCATAGTATTCCTCAATCAAACTTTCAGCATCCAAAGGCTCAGCTCCATAGAGCTTAGTTAGAATTAAATTCTTCTCCTCAACGATGGCTGTTAATCGCTGAGCCAAATAGTCCTTATCCAGCAAATCAGCTACACGCAGTCCACTTCGCATAAACTTATCCACATAAGCTGGACCAATTCCATTTTTCGTCGTCCCAATCTTACTTGCACCGCGGGCTTCTTCCTGAAGACCGTCAATGATCTTATGAAAACTAAAAAGCACCTGAGCTCGGTCAGAGATACGCAGTCCGCTTGTATCCACGCCATTATCCTGTAGATATTTCAGCTCTTCAAGGACTGCTTTTGGATTCAGGACTACACCATTGGCAATGATAGAAAGTTTTGACGGATCAAAAATCCCTGAAGGAATACTGTGCAAAGCGAACTTTTTGCCAGCAAAGGCAATGCTATGCCCTGCATTATTTCCTCCCTGATAACGGACAATCACATCGGCTGTCTGCGCAAGAAAATCAGTGATTTTCCCTTTTCCTTCGTCTCCCCATTGGCTTCCCACGACTACAATTGCTGGCATATTTATTACTCGATTCTTATTTATTATTTAAAAGCAAATTACTATTAATTTTACCAAAATATTTACAAACGTTCAGAAAAATATCATAAAATTCATATCTTCAGCTTTTAACGTTCGTGTTTTATGATGGACTATTTAGTTCTTGTATTTCCCCCTTATAGATTTACTTTATGATAAAATCAGGTATATGTATAAATTTACGGACTATTTTAAGCAATTATTCGTAGGAATTGGACATTTTTTCCGAGATTCGGGGAAGTCTTTTCGGACGGTATTGGTCTTCCATTTTCTCATAACCAGTATTGTGATTCCATTGCTACTCTGGGCTGTGCAAACCGTCCTCAAGTTCGGTAGTATTAAAGTTGTCTCTATCACCAACCTTGGCATTGTATTCAAAAATCCTATTGTAACGATTTTACTTGCGGCTCTAGGAATCCTCGCACTGATGATTATTTTAGTGGAACTAACCGTCCTTCTTACAATGTCAGCCGCCTTACGCAAACGACAAAGCCTTAATCTCTGGCAACTCTTAAAAGCCAGTCGTTCTGGCTTACGACTTCTTAGCCCTAAGTCAATTCTTTATTTCCTATTTTATTTTGTCATTATCCTACCGCTGGCTGGCTTGGCTGGAAATATTGACATTATCAGTAGTATCAAGGTTCCAAGCTTCGTTATTAGCTCACTTCTTTCTACGATGCCTCTACTATTTTTGGCCTACCTTCTTTTGATTCTTTTCCTTCTTTGGTTTGCTTATCGTTTTATCTTTGCCTTACCAATTTTAGTCCTTACTAAAGAAAGACATATTCGAAAAAGTCTCCGAGAGTCTTGGAAACTTACAAAATCAAAACCTGTCGCTTTCAAAGGACAGTTGATCTTCGCAACGCTATTTTTGACCTTTGGAACAGAGTTGATTAACTCTATTCTTATCAGTGCCCAAACTTACTTTGATGGTCTGCCTTCAAATATATCGAACACTGCGGCGATTATTCTGATGTTACTCATGCAGATAATCTCTCTCTTAAATCTCGCCTTTTCAAGCTTACTGTTGGTCTATCTCACGGTCCGTCAACTTGATCTATTTGGGCATTTAGATGATATTGAAATTCCTCAGCTCATTCGCCAACGCTCTGGCCTAAAGTGGTTTTCTCGAATTATCTCTAGTTTATTTGTCCTTCTTATCCTCGGTCTATTTGCCGTTTCTGACTATCAATATATTAGCTTAGACACCATCTCAAATCCGATTATCATTTCCCATCGTGGAGTATCCAATAATAATGGGGTACAAAATACAGTCCCCGCTCTTGAAGCGACGGTTCAAACTTATAAACCAGCCTTTGTTGAAATAGATATTCAAGAGACCAAAGACGGGCAATTTGTCGTGATGCATGACAAAAATGTCAGAGCTTTGACCGGAACAAATGCCATTGTCTCAAACACCAACGAAGCAGATTTAACAAAGCTTACCGTTAAGGAAAAAGGAAAGTCTGCGCCTCTTTCTTCATTCAACGATTATTTAACTACAGCTGAAAAATACCATCAAAAGCTTCTTGTAGAAATCAAATACTATCACCACAATGTGATAAGGTCAAACATTCAAGTTGCCTCTGACTTCTATAGACTTTATGGCAAACGCCTTATCAATGATGGCTCGAAAGTGCATACACTCGACATTGACATTGCCAACCAACTACGTAAACTAGATGGCAAACTTGATGTTTACTATATTATGGCCTACAACTTCTTTGGCGTTCCAAATACTAAAGCGAATGGTTTCTCAATGGAGACGACAACTCTTGACAGCAATTTTGTTGATCAAGCCCACGATGTATCAAAAAAAGTCTATGCTTGGGATGTTGATGATGCCACGACTTTACAACAACTCCGTTTGAATGGTGTAGACGGCATAATTACTGATAATTGCCAACTCGTCCAGCAAACCATGACAGCCAGTAAACACGCAAGCAATGCAGATAAGCTCCGTACCTATAGTCTCGACTTCTCTGACTCTCTCATCGCTCAGATTATGACAGCTTTGAGAGATAATTCAAGCGCCTAATTCTTAATAGAAATCAGATTGATTTACTAAAAATTCAGTCTGATTTTTTTAATCTCAAAAATTGATAAGTTCTTCTCTTGCACAAAGCTTTAAAATTTATAAGCCCTGTTCTTTTCAAAGCGCAACAAATAAGGTAAAATAACTGCATGACGTTAACACACGAATTTGATACCATTGCGGCTATCTCAACGCCGCTTGGAGAGGGCGCAATCTCCATCGTCCGCCTATCTGGAACTAAGGCTTTAACTATTGCCAACCAAGTATTCAAAGGTAAAAATCTAGAAAAAGTTCCTTCACATACGATTCACTATGGTCATATTGTCGATTGTTCAAATAATGATAAGACAATTGATGAAGTTATGCTCTCCATCATGCGCGCTCCAAAAACTTTCACACGCGAAGATGTTATTGAAATCAATAGTCACGGAGGCATTGCCGTCACGCAAGAGATTTTACAGCTTCTCTTACGTTCCGGTGCAAGACTGGCCGAACCAGGCGAGTTCACAAAACGCGCCTTTTTAAATGGACGTATTGACCTTGCTCAAGCCGAGTCTGTCATGGACATCGTCCGTGCCAAAACAGATAAGGCAACATCTATCGCAGTAAAGCAGCTCGAAGGAAGTCTGTCTCACTCGATTCGAGAAATCCGTCAGGAAATTCTTGTTTCTTTAGCCGAAGTTGAAGTAAACATTGACTATCCTGAGTATGACGATGTCGAAGACATCACAAGCGCCTTGCTCATCAAAAAAGTCAAACATTTTCAGAGCCTACTGACTGGATTGCTCTCAACAGCCAAGCGTGGGAAAATCCTTCGTGAAGGCTTGAAAACAGCTATTATTGGGCGGCCCAATGTCGGAAAATCCTCTCTTTTGAACCAGCTCCTCCAAGAAGACAAAGCCATTGTCACGGACATCGCAGGCACGACACGCGATATCATCACAGAATTTGCCAATATCGGCGGCGTTCCTCTTGAGCTCATCGACACAGCCGGCATCCGCGAAACAGATGATCTCGTTGAAGCTATTGGTGTCGAGCGTTCAAGAAAAGCCATGGCTGAGGCCGATCTCGTCCTCCTTATCCTCAATGCCTCTGAAGAACTTACTGAACAAGATCGCCAGCTTCTTGAACTATCTGCCTCAAGCACGCGCATCATCTTGCTCAATAAAACGGACCTCCCTCAAAAACTTAATGAGACGGAACTTCCGATAGAAGCCATTAAAATTTCAGCACTTAGAAATGAAAATCTTGATGCGGTTGAAGCCCAAATCAACAAAACTTTCTTCGCAGGAGAAATCGCCTCACAAGATGCCACAACTCTCTCAAATGCACGCCATATCAGCCTAGTTGAACAGGCACTTCATAATATGAACGAAGCTGAAAATGCGCTCAGCTTAGGCTTACCAGTCGATCTCGTTCAAGTCAACGTTCGCGAAGCTTGGGAAAAACTTGGCGAAATCATTGGCGACAATGCACCTGATGAACTGATTACTCAGCTCTTTACACAGTTCTGTCTTGGAAAATAGCAAAAAAACTATCAAATCCAATGTACAGCCTAAAAGTTAGAAATTAGATGTAACGTTCTTATAAAGCTGGACAAATGCTCAAGCAAAATTGAAATAGACTTATCAGCTCAAATGAATATCTACCAAAAAAAGCTAGGCCTCCAAATAAGTTTGGAGACTTAACTTTTTGGGGCATCTCATATCGAATCTTTAATTCAGTAGAATAAAAGTGATTGTGTATATCCGCATAGGTAAAGGGGGGCAGTAAAAAATTTTTTAGATTTTGATGAAAAAGTCTTGATAAATAGCTTGTGAAGTCATAAACTTGACTGAAAGTGATTA
>JAIRUS010000113.1 GCA_031254295.1 Streptococcaceae bacterium
AAATACGCACAGCTAAAAATGAAGCCTTCTTTTTCATTAGCCTCTCTGGCGACAAAGAACCCTTTTTGAGCCTCGCAAAAGAAGCCCGAGAAAGCGGCCAATCGGTGCTGAGCCTGACCGCGCTTTCTGAAAATCCTCTTTCCAAGTTATCTAATCATAGTTTATTTTGCTATTCGCCCGAGCGCCAGCTCAATGGCTCCAACATTCAAGATAAAGTACCTCTTCTGGTAATTTCTGAGAGCCTGTTCGAGGCTTATAAAAAAGTTATAGTCATAGAAAGTAAGGTATAATATGAAAATTGTCATTGCCATAGACTCTTACAAGGGCTCGGCGACCAGCCTAGAGCTTGGCCTGGCTGCAGGAAAAGCTGTCGAAGAAGTCCTACCCGATGCAGAAGCTAAAATTTTTGAAATTGCAGATGGAGGTGAGGGGACAATCTCTACTCTTCAACATGAGCTTGGTGGCGAACTAATCTCGGTTGAAACTATTGATTTGCTTGAGCGCCCGATAGAGGCAAAATATTTACTGTTGGGAGAGCTAGCGGTCATAGAGTCAGCTACAGTAGTGGGGATTGATAAGATTATACCTAGTCCAGAAAGCATTCAGAAAGCCAGTAGTTTTGGCTTGGCCGCTTTGATTATAGATGCAATCAGTCACCAAGTTCGTGAAATCTATTTGACCCTTGGAGGAACAGGTAGCTCGGATGGAGGCCTTGGCTTGTTGGAAGGTCTAGGAGTAGATTTAAATGATTTCAGTAACTTACCAGATTTGCCCAAACTGACAGCTTTAGCGGATGTCACAAATCCTTACGCAGGGGAGATGGGATATGCTCACTTCTTTGGAAAGCAAAAAGGAGCTACGGCTGACATAATTGAAGCCCAAGATGAACAGGCTATGATGATTGTTAAAAAGGTAAGGAAATCGTTGAATATTGACTTGCAATCAATCCTAGGAACAGGCGCTGCAGGTGGTATCGGTGGCGCGATTGCCATTCTTGGCGGCACAATTGAAGCAGGCTTTCCTAAAATTGCAGGTCTACTAAATATTGAGGCGGAAATTGCCAGTGCAGATCTTGTTATTACTGGGGAGGGGCGAATGGACGCTCAAACTGCCAATGGCAAAGTTCCTTGGGGAATGGCGCAACTGGCGGCCAAGTATAAAGTCCCAACGCTGGCTATCTGTGGTGCGCTCGCAGATGATCTAGGCAAGATGAACGAAGTTTTAGCTGGTGCCTATTCTATTCAGACACGTCCAATCAGCTATGAGGCCGCAATTGAAAACAAAAGAACTCTGGAAAATGTTACCCGACTTTGTAAAAATTTGCTAAAAACTTGGCGTGCTTAGCCAAGGCAGAATGAAAAATGCTCTGATATCTGCTTTATAATTTCCAGATATTAGAGCATTTTAAATACTCTAAAATTAGATTTGCCTTGACGTTGCTTTTTGCTATAATTAATAATGATGATTGAGATAGAAAAATTGAATCGTGTCTTGTTAGAATTTTATGAAAAAGAAGTGACTGTGACAGGCTTAGCGCAGGCTGTTTCTTATTCTCTAAAAGCAGGTGGCAAGCGAATTCGCCCGATTTTATTTTTGGAAATTCTAAATGGATTCGGGATTCAATTATCTGAGGGGCATTATAAGGTGGCGGCCGCTATCGAATGGATTCATACTGGATCCCTGATTCATGATGATTTGCCTGCGATGGACAATGATGATTATCGCCGTGGAAAATTAACAAATCATAAAATTTATGGCGAAGCCTTGGCGATTTTAGCAGGGGACTCACTTTTTCTTGACCCTTACTATCTACTTGCAACGGCTGGCCTTTCAGCCGAGGTTACAGTTGCATTGGTTAGAGAGTTATCGGCTGCCTCTGGATCATTAGGAATGGTAGCAGGTCAAGTTATTGATATGAACTCTGAAGGGAAACAAATCAGTCTAAAAGAACTCCAAGAATTGCATCATTTGAAAACGGGGCGCATGTTGACCTTTCCTCTTGTGGCTGCTGGAATTATTGCAGGAAGCGATACTGGACTACTTCGTCAAATTGGCGAAAAACTCGGCTTGGCTTTTCAAATTCGAGACGATATTTTGGACGCGACAGCAAGTTTTCAAGAAATTGGTAAGACGCCAGGAAAAGATTTATTAGAAGAAAAAGCGACTTATGTAAGTTTACTAGGCTTGGAGGCAGCCAAGACTGAACTAGATAAGAACTTGTTTGAGGTGAAATCACTGCTTTTGGCTGTTAAGAACTTTGAAGCAAAAGCTGTTCTAGAAATTGTGGAGCAATTAGAATTATGAAAGAACGTGTTGATATTTTAGCAACCAATCAAGGACTTTTTGAAAGCCGAGAACAGGCCAAACGTGGGATTATGTCAGGCATTGTTGTAGATGCGAAGACAGGGAATCGTTTTGACAAAGCAGGCGAAAAAATAGACGATGCAACAGAATTACGTCTCAAAGGAGAAAAGTTAAAATATGTTTCACGAGGAGGTCTCAAACTTGAGAAAGCCTTAAAAGAATTTAACATTTCAGTAGAAAATAAAAATTGCCTTGATATTGGTGCCTCAACAGGTGGTTTCTCAGACCTGATGCTACAATCAGGAGCAAAGCATGTCTATGCCTTAGACGTTGGAACTAACCAACTGGCTTGGAAAATCCGCAATGATGCGCGCGTGACCGTGATGGAGCAATTCAATTTTCGGAATGCGAAGCTTGAAGATTTTACAAACGGTCAGCCAGAGTTTGCCAGTATTGATGTGAGCTTTATCTCGCTGAGCCTGATTCTTCCCGCACTATTTGAGATTCTGATAGAAAACGGAGAAGTTGTTGCTCTGATAAAGCCCCAGTTTGAGGCTGGGCGAGAACAAGTTGGAAAAAATGGCATCATCAAAGATTCTACCGTTCATAAACAGGTGATTGAAAAAGTTTTAAAAATAGCTGAAGAAATCGGCTTCTCTATTAAAAATCTTACTTTCTCACCAATCAAAGGAGGAGCAGGAAATGTAGAGTTTCTTGTTCATCTTGCCAAATATAAAGAATTAAAATCAGAAAAGATTGAGATTAATAAGGTTTTAACGACTGAAAAGGAGCAATTAAATTGAATAAATTTGATAGAACTGAACTCTTAAAAAGTCTCGTCTCAAATAATGAAATTGATCGCCAAGAAGACCTAGTAGAGTTATTTAAAGAGCGTGGATTTGAAGTCACCCAAGCCACGATATCAAGAGACATCAAAAATCTTGGTTTCACCAAAATTCAGGTGAGTTCTGGTAAATACAAATATGTGATGTCGGAAGATAACACAAATATACTCATCAACCCAGTTGATAATTTCATATTGGGCATAGAAGAACAAGAAAATCTCATCAGGTTAGATGTAAAACCTGGCAGTTCGATGCACGTAAAAAGTGACATTCAAATTCGTTTTGCCAACTGGATTTTCGCAGTTATAGCAGATGACGATTCAGTGCTGATTATTGCAAAATCAGTTAGTTCAGCTGATACGATTTATAAGGAGTTGATAAATAGATAATGCTTCAAGAGCTTTCAATTAAAAATTTTGCTATCATTGAAGAGATATCGCTTAGTTTTACAAACGGTATGACAATCCTGACAGGTGAGACCGGGGCAGGAAAATCTATTATTATAGATGCCATGAACCTATTGTTAGGCGAGCGCTCTTCAAGCTCTTTTGTGCGTCATGGTGCAACAAAGGCTGAGATAGAGGCTTTATTTTTTGCGAGTGAAAATCAAGCTTTGACTGACAAATTAGCAGAACTTGGCTTAGAGGCCAGTCAGGAGTTGATCCTTCGCCGTGAAATTTTTGCGGAAGGACGCTCTGTTTGCCGGATTAATGGACAGTTAGTCAATCTGGGAACGCTAAAGGAAATATCGGAGTTTCTGATTGATATTCACGGTCAGCATGACAATCAAGAACTCATGAACCCAAAACATCATCTAGAAATGTTAGATGAGTTTGGAGACGAGGAATTTATTTCCCTTAAAACTAGTTACCAAACATATTTTGAGGAATATCGTAAGCTACGTAAGGCTTTAAGCAATCACCAAGAAAACGAGAAAAAGTTCGCTGAGCGTATTGAAATTTTGCAGTTTCAGATTGATGAAATTGAATCAGCTGACATTGATCTTGAAAAAGATGAAAGTTTACAACTACAACGTGACAAACTCACAAATGTTAAATCAATTGTAGATAATCTCAATGTTGCCTTAAGGGCGCTTGACAATAATGAAGAAGAGGCTTCAGGCTTGACTGCTGTGCAAACAGCGATGAATCGTCTGGATATAGTAGCAGACTTTGACAAAGAATATCGTGAGCTGGCTGAAAAGACCTCTGACTCTTATTATGCACTTGAAGAAGTAGCCTCCCGGCTTGAAAGGCTCTTATTTGATTTAGAGTTTGATCCTGCAAAGCTCACCTTGCTCGAAGAACGCATTTTCACATTGACAGGTTTAAAACGAAAATACGGACCAGAACTAGCAGACGTTTTGAGATTTTTAGAGAAGTCGCAATTAGAACTTGCTAATCTCACAGATGAAGAGTCAGATATAGCGACCCTTGAAAAGTCAGTGATTGCAACCCAAGAAGAACTATTAAAGGCGGCAGACTTGCTTAATCAGAAACGCCATGAGCTAGCAGGATTACTTGAAACAGATATCAAACGTGAGCTCTCAGAGCTTTATATGGAAAAGGCTGACTTTAAAGTTCATTTTGAAAAAGGCAAATTTTCTGCACGTGGCAATGAAAATGTTGAATTTTATATTCAGACAAATCCTGGTGAGGGCTTTAAATCTCTTGCCAAAACGGCCTCGGGTGGTGAGTTATCTCGTCTGATGCTTGCCATAAAAGCTAGCTTTTCACGTCATGAGAACAAAACGGCCATCGTCTTTGATGAAGTCGATACAGGCGTGTCAGGGCGCGTGGCGCAGGCGATTGCTCAGAAGATTTATAAAATCTCACAATCGGGCCAAGTTCTAGCGATTAGTCACTTACCACAGGTAGTTGCGATTGCAGATAGCCAGTTTTATATTGAAAAGTCTTCCCTTGATGACATTACAACATCAAAAGTCCGAAAATTGACGGAAGAAGAACGTATTCAAGAAATCGCTAAAATGCTGGCAGGTGATGACGTGACGCCAGAGGCATTGGCCCAGGCCAAGAAGTTGCTACTGAAGAAATAAAGAAATGATTGATAGGAAACTAAATGTTTAAAGCTTATAAAAAATTTTGGCAAAATGCCTTGAAAGCAGAAGGAGTCGCGTCACGCTCAGACTATTGGTGGGTATTTCTAGTGAATTCGATTATTAGAGGATTGATTTTACTGATAGAATTTGTCGTGATTATGGAGAGCTTCCTGAGTAAGCTGCCAGCAAATCCAAGCGATAGCGAGATTATCAGAATTGCCAACGAGATAATTAGCAAGCCTAGTCAAAGTATGCTGATTATCACTATTATCTATACTCTTTTCAACTTAGTTATTATGCTACCTGTTGCAACGTTGACAGCGCGTCGTTTACGAGATGCAGGACTATCTGCAACTTTTGCCTATCCTCTGCCAGCTATCTATATTGGAAATGCCCTACTTCAATTTGTCAATCTTTCAGGGCTGAATTTTGTTTCTAGCTTTTTCCTTTTATATACTGTGATACTTCTTGGACTTTGCCTTCGCCCAACTAAGTTGAAGTAGAATAAAATAAATTTCAAATTCAAGGAGGAATTTGTCAATGACAAAAATTACCTTTGGTCGAGCAGTCAAATCTTTTTTTAAGGGATATTTTGACTTTTCTGGGAAAACAACTCGTGCAGGCTTTTGGTTCGCAGGACTTTTTCTAGCTATTATATTTGTGCCCATTTTGCTACTATTTGACATGGTAGAGATGATTTTATCTCAAGGGATTATCATTGCAGATGATGTTCTCTATAATCCGTTCTATTACCTACTTGCTTTAGGTATTCTGGCTTTTAGCTTTCCGACCTTGACAATGATACGGCGGAGAATGGCAGATACTGGCATTAGCATAGCATGGCATAATTTTATCCTAATTTTGATTTTTCTGACTCTAGCTTTGACGATGATTTACGGTAATCAAAGCTCAGAGATTTGGCAAACATTTGCTCTTTTCATGGCAGGATTTTTCCTATTAGTTGCGATTTTTATTTTCAGTATTTTGCCAACGGGTTATTTCAATAATTCTGAGGGAAATCCTGAAAAAGCAGATTCAGAAATAACCAAAGACAAAGAAGAAATTTTAAATCAGATATCAGAGTGGTCGGTGAATAAGCAAGGAAAAGTTGAGAGATAAAAAACGTTTCAATTAATGATGTACGCTTAGAAAGTTAGACTTCCGGATGAGTTTGAAAGCTTAACTTTCTAAAAGTACATCATATCGAGTTTTTAATTCGGGATTATAAAAGTGATTGTGTATATCCGCATAGGTAAAGGGGGGCAGTAAAAAATTTTTTAGATTTTGATGAAAAAGTCTTGATAAATAGCTTGTGAAGTCATAAACTTGACTGAAAGTGATTA
>JAIRUS010000121.1 GCA_031254295.1 Streptococcaceae bacterium
TTCCAATCAAACTGCACGCTCGTAACTTTTGGATTTTGAGCCTTGACATAATCTATCATTTCCTGTTCGTGCTTTTTCAAGAAATTAATTTGCATTTGCTTTGTATTTTCCTTTGACTGGGCTGTAAAGTCATGTGTCAAAAAAATATCAAAAGGTGTTCTTTGCGTCATTATTATGCCTCCTGTGAGTAAGATTATTGAGATCGAGATTCCAAGTATTATTTTTGTTCGTTTTTTCATGCGATTTTCTCTTTCATCGCCTCAGTCGCAAGAGGAGCTTGTGGGATATGGGCATTATTCAATGCGAAATTCGCGTCATTATCCACCCAGTCATTCCAGTTCTCGAGAGTCATTGCGTCACTTCCACGAATGGCTAGATAGACATTTTGTGTATCCGTACTCAATGTTGGCGTATCGGTTATGAAATACGTATTAAACCCAGCTTTCTCATCTGTGAGGAGGCCTTTTTGATAAGTGCTTGTCACATAACTATCTGTGTGGTAGCCACCATTAGGATTTGGGACAGTTAAATCTGTCTTGACTTCTACTGTGTGAAGAGTTTTGTCTGGTTGGAGATAGACGATACCATTATTGGGGAGATTCGTGCCACCTTGAACGAGAACTTTCTTTGTTTTAGGTTCTATCGCATTTTGTGAAAAATCAATTTGTTTTGATATTTTCAAATTAGAATATGGTGGAAAATTTTTAGGCCGCCCATTATAAGCACTTTCAGCTAAATCTGCGTATATATTATTAAAGTTTTGTAAGTTACTCATAATCAATCCAACCTCCATTTTTTAATACACTTACGTCATCTATATAATAACTATCCTTTGGCAACGAACTCTCATTTTTCAAAATAAAGCGTAACAACAGATGTGAATCTTTTATATCATTAAATTTTCCACTCAATTCTAAAGTCCAACCTCCGCCTTGTGGTAGGCCATTACCTATTTCTCCAACTTGCACACTGTTCCAATCATACTGAACACTGGTAATTTTTGGATATTGTTCTTTAATGGCATCTGTCCACTCTGCTTCGTGTTTTTTAAGATAGAAAATCTGTCCTTCTCGACTTGTCTGTTGTGCTTCCTTGGCATAGTTCTTTGTCAAGAATATGTCAAAAGGTGTTCTTTGTGTCATTATTATTCCTCCTGTGAATAGAATTATTGGAATCGAGATTCCAAGTATTAATTTGGTTCGTTTTTTCATGCGATTTCCGCTTTCATCGCCTCAGTCGCAAGAGGAGCTTGTGGGATATGCGCATTATTCAGAGCGAAATTCGCGTCATTATCCACCCAATCATTCCAGTTCTCGAGAGTCATTGCGTCACTTCCACGAATCGCCAGATAGACATTTTGTGTATCAGAGTTCAATGTTGGTGTATCCGTTATGAAATACGCATTAAAACCAGCTCTTTCATCGGTTAGTAGACCTTGTTGGTAAGTGCTTGTGACATAACTATCTGTATGATAGCCACCATTAGGATTTGGGACAGTTAAATCTGTCGTGACTTCTACTGTGTGAAGAGTTTTGTCTGGTTGGAGATAGACGATGCCGCTGTTCGGCAGGTTCGTGCCGCCTTTGGTAATGACAGTATTTCCCTTACTATTTTTCGTAGTTCCATCTTGAGAGAAATTAAATTTAATAGATTTTCCGGAATCTAAAATTTCCTGTTGCTTCACCCCAATTTGTTCATAAGGAAAGTTACTAGGTCGCCCATTATAGGCGCTTTCAGCTAAATCTGCATAAAGATTATTAAAATTTTGTAAATTACTCATAAAAATCTCCTCCAATTCTAATCGGTTGTCCTAATATCATGCTTTTCTGTATAGGGAGGCCAGTTCTATCAAGAGTAAAATCTATTCTAAAGTTTATATCTTTATTGTCATTGACATATCCAAAAAGTAGAAGATAAGCGCCACCTCCTTGTGGAGTTCCATTTCCTATTACTCCCGTTTGGATACTATTCCAATCAAACTGCACGCTCGTAACTTTTGGATTTTGAGCCTTGACAAAATCTATCATTTCCTGTTCATGTTTCTTCAAAAAATTAATTTGCATTTGCTTTGTATTTTCCTTTGATTGGACTGTAAAATCATGAGTTAAGAAAATATCAAAAGGTGTTTTCATTTGTGTCATTAGTATTCCTCCTGTGAGTAAGATTATTGGAATTGAGATTCCAAGTATTATTTTGGTGCGTTTTTTCATATTTTAGAGCTTTCTCCCAACCTCATCTGATTTCTCTTAATTTTCTTGCTAGATTCATTATAATATTTATTGAATATTTTTTCACAAGTGAAATAACATATTACACATATTTCGTTAAAACGCTTCTTTTATAAAAAACACCTAAACGTTAATTTAGGTATTTTTTTATATTTTTATACTATGAATTTTCTTCTATCAGATATTCATATCTATAGTTTATTCAGAAAAGTTCGTCTCTGCTCCATCTTTGCCTACAGCCTTAACCAGAACTTTTTCGGCCTCGTCTAGTGTCTTTTTCAGACTTTCAGATAGTTTCATACCGTTTTGAAATTCCTTAATGGCATCTTCCAGTGCGACATCTCCATTTTCAAGCTTGCGTACGATTTCTTCAAGCTCTGCAAGTTGATCTTCAAATTTTACGTCTTCTTTTTTAGTTGGCATTGGCACTTACGCTCCCATCTTCTAATTCAATATTTAATAAATCGCCTGATTTTACTTGTTTGACTGACTTTAAAATCTTATCGTCACTTCCTCGGACAATGGCAAAGCCTCGAGACTTGATTTTACTCACATCAAGAAGCAAGAGTCCTTGGCTGGCACGTTCGGCTTGATTTTTCTTCGCCTCAAAGACTTTCTGAAAATATGGCACTAGACTACGAGAAAGTATCTCATAGTAATGCTTTTTGTCCGCAAGTTTTCGCTCAGTCAGACTGGTTAATCTTCGTGTTAAGTCGTCGATATTGCGGACATAGCCATCATATAAACGCTCAGGTTGACGAAAAATCACTGAGTTTGAAAGCTTCTCAACACGCTCGCGCTTTTGCTTGATTGACTTTGTTACTAACTGATAAATTCGATTTTGCTGCTCACGCGTCCAGCCAAGTAAATCAGCTTTCGTATTTGGCGTTGCAAGTTCGGCCGCAGCTGTCGGTGTTGCAGCCCGTCGGTCTGCCACAAAGTCTGACAAGGTCACGTCTGTCTCATGCCCGACTGAGCTGATAATCGGCAACCGCGACTCAAAAATCGCCCGCACGACATTTTCCTCATTAAAGCACCAGAGATCTTCAATTGATCCACCGCCACGCCCGATGATTAGCAAGTCTAAATCATTCCGCTGATTAGCAGCCTTGATATTCGCCGCAATCTCCTCCGCTGAACCATCTCCTTGGACTTTCGTGGGGAAAAGTAAAATCTCTGTCATCGGAAAGCGCCGATTAATCGTCGTGATAATATCACGAATGACCGCTCCAGACGGAGAAGTCACTACACCAACTTTTCGCGAAAACTGAGGAATCGCCTGCTTGAATCGTTCTTCAAATAGTCCTTCCGCCATCAACTTTTTCTTCAACTGCTCAAACTGTACGGCTAATGCCCCCACACCATCTGGCACTAAAGTCTCTATGTTAATCGAGTAGGAACCATTTTTCTCATAAAGGCCCACGCGCCCCACGACAAGGACTTTCATACCTTCTTCCAGTTTGAAATCCAGCTTATTAAACTGGCCTGCCCACATCGTAGCCTGAATCACGGCTCCCTCATCTTTCAGGGCGAAATACTGATGACTTGGACGTTGGCGAAAATTTGAGATTTCTCCCGTCAGGTAAACGCGTTCAAGATAAGGATCTTTATCAAACTTGGCCTTAAGATATTTCGTGAGCGTCGAAACTGATAAATATTCTGTCATTTACATCACACTCCCTCTAGTAGCTAATAGAAAATAGACTAGCCCGATGTATAATAAGCCAAGAAGGCAACAAATCCAAATTAAAACTAAAGAAAGTTTTTGAAAACTTGTCAATTCTGAAAAATTTTTTCTAAAAGCAACAAAGGAAATTATTCCCACGATAGGAAATAAAATAATTATAAATATCATAGCTTGCTCCTTTTTGCTGCTTCAATCGTTTGCTTCATGAGCATAGTCCGTGTCATCAGACCTACACCACCAGGCACGGGCGTAATCAAACTGGCAACTTTTTCAACCTCATCGAAATCAACATCACCATGTAGCTTGCCTGCACTATCACGGTTCATACCGACATCAATAACTACTGCACCTGACTTGACATCCGTTGCTTTAATAAAACGATCTTGGCCGATTGCAACAACTAAAATATCAGCCTCTCTTGTCAACTCTGACAAGTTCTTGGTATGCGAATGCGCAATCGTCACCGTCGCATTTCCCATCATCAGCAGTTGCGCCATTGGCTTACCGACAATATTACTCCGCCCCACGACAACAGCACGCTTGCCATCAAGATTGACCTTATATTCCTTAAACATCTCCATGATACCTGCAGGAGTTGACGGAATCATCAGAGGATTTCCCGCCCAGAGACGCCCCATATTCGTTGGGTGAAAGCCATCCACATCTTTCTCGGGCAGAATCTTCATGAGAATATGGTCTTCGTTGATATGCTTAGGTAGTGGCAATTGCACGATAATGCCGTGCCATACCAGATCTTGATTATACTTGTCAATGACTTCCAGTAATTCCTGCTCCGTCGTCGTTTCAGGCAGACGCACAATTTCAGACTTGATTCCTACTTTCTCCGCGTCTCGCTCTTTTCCACGAACATAAATCTGACTCGCAGAATCATCTCCCACTAAAATCGCTACCAATCCTGGGTGAATCGGCATTCCGTCTACTTCACGCTTCAATTCAGCTTGAATCTTAGCTGAAAGAGTTTTTCCATCAATAATTGTCATGTTTATATTATAACGTAAAATGTTGCGTATGATAATTTATATTTGACAAATGACTTCAAGTCATTTATAATTGACTCGTAATCATTTAAGAAAAGAGAAGAAAATGACAGATACAATTAAAGTTGCGCTTGTAACAGGTGCCTCATCAGGTATTGGTGAAGCAACCGCACGCGCTTTGAAAACAGCAGGTTACATCGTCTATGGAGCTGCCCGCCGCAAGGATCGCATGGCTAATCTCGAAGCTGAGGGAATCAAAACTTTGTCTTTAGACGTAACAGATGAAGGCTCAATGACTGCATGTATTGATGAGATTCTGAAAAACGAAGGTCGGCTTGATGTCTTGGTCAATAATGCTGGCTATGGCTCATTTGGTGCTGTGGAAGATGTCCCAATGACTGAAGCACGTCGCCAAATTGAAGTCAATCTCTTTGGCCTTGCCCGCATGACACAACTTGTTCTTCCAGTAATGCGTAAACAAAACTCTGGAAAAATCGTAAATATTTCTTCTATGGGCGGAAAAATCTGGACACCATTTGGTGCTTGGTATCATGCAACAAAATTTGCCGTTGAAGGCTTCTCTGACGCCCTACGTTTGGAAGTCAAACCTTTTGGCATTGATGTCATTCTTATTGAGCCTGGCGGAATCCAAACCGATTGGGGAACAATTGCGGCTGAAAATCTGAGCGAAAGTTCAAGCAAAGGGGCCTATGCTGACGCTGCCAACAAAGTAGCTCAATCTCTTGATAAAATGTACAAGGGAACAGGTTTGACTAAACCAGAAGTTATCGCCAACTGCATCGCAAAGGCCGTCCAAAAAAGAAGGCCGAAAACTCGTTACCTCCTAGGCTACATGGCAAAACCATCTGTATTCATGAAAAATCTACTTGGTGATAAGATCTACGACAAGATTATTATGAAGATGATCTAAATTAAGAAAGCAATAAATAATATGGCAAAGCGTGCAATGACCGAGGCTGCTAAGGAAGCTAAAAAAACTTGGATATTAGATGAAACAGCTAAAATCCTCCTTGACAGCAGTTACGAATCCATCAAGATGAGTCAACTTGCCAAGCAACTGGGCCTTTCTAATGGTAGTCTTTTTATCTATTTTGAAACTAAAGAAACCTTATTTTTTCAACTCCTTTGGCGGGAATACACCAAACGCTTAGACAATCTATTGGCAAACGCTTCTGTCAAGAACTTTAATACAATCTCTAGTGTGCGCAATTTTCTCCTAAAAGATTTGAAAAACATCTTGACCGAGCAGCCACTCTATATCTTGCTTGAGAGTAAACGTGCGGCAATCTTGGAAAAAAATGTCAGTCCGACAATTCTACTTGCCATGAAAAAAGAACTCTACATCAAGTTAGCCAGTCTTGCAAACCTACTTACAAGCAAAAATAAGCTAGAAGCTGAGCAGATTTTTAAAGCTTTCTTCGTAGAAGCCGCCCTCCTCACCAGCTTCAAACTTGACGCTGATATCACAAAACAACTCAACATTGAAAATCAACTATTAGAAATTCCGAACTTCAAACGCGATTTCAAACAAGAGTGCTACAAGGCCTACACGAACTATCTCACTGCTTGGAACTGACTAGATTACAAATAAAAACACGCCAAACTGATGAGTTGGGCGTGTTTTTAACTAAAATCAAATTCCTGCTCAATCTTATCAATCTCCACAAATTCAACTTTTACAGAATCAACAATAAAACGCTCTACATGAGCCCCAAAGCTTTTATCATCACTTAAAAAATGTAAGTGATAGCCAGAACCATATAGAGATTCCAAATGCCTTGGCCCCCAAATACCAACCATAGTCCCCGACAGTTTTTCACGTTTGAAATGTGGTTGTTTTTCTAAGATTTCTTCATAGGGAGCAGTATTATGAGCTGGTTTACTCATAATCTCCACAAGCCTAAAATTTCCTGTTATTTTTATGCCATATAGCGAATAATTTGAAAAACTCTTAGCTAACTCTGCATATAAGTCATCTGATAATAGATTCTCAAACTCAAGACTGTTTAAATCTGAAGCTTTAATATCTAACACCGCCACATAAGGCAGTGTCTCATTATCATCAAGTCCAACTTGCCGAACTTGATTATTTGCATCTCCATGATAGGCAACGCCGTCAAGAATAATCACTTCCCCATTTGCCCCATCAAGGGTTCCAATTCCAATCGATCCATGTCTCAAAGCCTCTGACAAAGCGATTGTTCCCTTATAAAAGCCAGAACGTAAACTGTGGTATGAATTATGCTGAAAAATCTTATTCTCATTCATAACTCTATCATATCACCTACATGAGAATTTAGCTTTTCTAAAGATTAATAACTAAAAGAAGGTTGAACTAGACAGTCAACCTCCTTCCTTTTTCTTTACTGTATCTTAGGACTTCAAGCTTTCTTTAAGTGCTCACCTCAAGGTCTTCAAGATTCCGAGTAATTTCACTAATGTCCTGTTCTAACTTGGCTCTGCGAAATCCTCGCGGTAGGAATTTGCGAATATCATCCTCATTATATCCGACTTGGAGCTTTGAATCATCCAAAATCAGCGGCCGTCTGAGTAATGTTCGATTGTCCTCGATTATGTTAATCAAGTCATTAACAGTCACATTGTTGAAATTCAGGTCAAGCCGAGCATAAGCCTTGCTTCGCTTTGAAATGATCTCTTCAGTCCCGTCGTCCGTCAAGGAAAGAATCTTGAGCAAATCTTCTTTCCTGATATCATCGGTTAAAAGGTTCACCTCCTTATACTCAAGCTCATGAGCACGGAGCCACTCTTCGGCTTTTTTACAAGAGCTACAAGATGGCACCGTGTAAATAATGATCATGGGCATCCCTCCCCTCTAAACGTTGCTGAACTCCAGCTGCGCTCATACATAACTAGTTATGCTCACTATCATTTTAACTCACCTTGCTAAATCTGAGCTTAAATTAAAAATAAACTTCTTAATGAAGTTTATTTTCTTATTATTTTCCTAAGTATTTTCTATAGATACGGTCTGACAAAAGCGTCAGCACTTCATAGTTAATGGTATGCCGCCATTGAGCAATATCATCCGCTGTAATTTTCTTATCGCCATCGCCCCCTATCAAAGTCACTACCGTGCCGATTGGATAGGCTTTGTCTAACTTCACTGTCATCTGATCCATTGACACACGCCCAACAATTTCACAGAATTTTCCGTCTACTAATACTTTAAAGCCTTGCATATCACGCGTCCAACCGTCCGCATAGCCGATTGGAATTGTCCCAATAAATGTGTTTTCCTCAGCCTTATAAGTAGCTCCATAGCCAACAGAATCCCCTGCCGTGATTTCTTTACAGTGATAAATCTCAGACTTCAGGCTAAAAGCTGCTTTCAACTCATAAGGAAGCTCCAAAGCACCATTACTCGGATTAATACCATAGAGACCTGCTCCAAGTCTTTCGATATCCTGAACTTGCCCATCGTGCCAAAGGGCAGCAGCCGAATTTGTCGAATGTACATATTTGGGGCGACGTGGCAAGCTTGCTACAATCTCAACAAATCGACTTGCCTGTTTGTTAAAATTCTCCTGCGCCTCTTCATCCGCCGTCGCAAAATGTGTAAACACTCCTGTAAAATCTATCCCGTGACTATCCATCAACTCAACCATTTGATTGGCCTCTTCTGCTGTTCGGACACCAATACGTCCCATACCAGTATCAACTTTCAAATGAAGTTTCAGTCCTTGAACAGGTTTATCTGTGGCTAAAATCAGCTTTAACCATTCCAGACTGGGAGCTGTCAGACTGAGATTCAAATCAAGTGCATAATCTACGTTATTTGGTACAATCCCTGACAGAACTAGTATTTCTTTCTCTATCCCAGCATCTCGCAGCTCAATGGCTTCGTCCAGATTTGAGACACAATAGCCTTCTACGAGCTCCTCAATCGCTTTGGAAACCTCGACTGCTCCGTGACCATAAGCATTGGCCTTTACTGCTGGCCAAAACTCTGGATTTTTCCCCTTAGCTTTTAAATGATCGCGAATCGTGATTAAGTTATAGCGAATCGCAGACAAATCAATTGTTGCAGGTGTATGCCGATGTGGACTTGGTCTCATTTTTCCTCTATTATCTCCTTTTCTAATATCACAAATGCCACAGCTTCTAAACTACTATGTGAGATTGAAAGCTGAATACTTCCCTTATCATCAAATGGTGAACGCGTAAAATACGGTTTTCCAGCATCGTCATTATCAATCTCCAAGTCTAAAAAATGAAGTTGTGACCCGATACCAGTTTGATAAGCCTTAGAAAAAGCTTCTTTGGCCGCCCAACGTCCTGCTAAAAACTCTATTTTTCTACTGTCAGAGCTAAAGTTTTCGTATCTCACTTTTTCCTTAGTTGTCAATACCTTATCCACAAACCTTTCATGCTGCGAGGCCTGTTCAATTCGTGACAATTCGACATTATCAATGCCAATTCCATAAATCATAAATATTTATCCTTGTTCTTCCAGAATTTCTTCAAATACTTTTCAAAAGTCGAAAAAGTTTGACTTGTGGACCAGCCAATGCATGCTTTTTCAAGTCTGATTCTGATAACCATTTTTGATTATATAAAGCCAAATTATCCCGAACTTGCCCTGCTTCAAGATGGCAGATAATCAATTTCACATGCCATTTCAAATGTGAAAAAAGGTGTGTAATTTGACCAATCTCTTCAAATTTTACAACTTTTTCTTTCAAATCGCTTGGCAGCTCTATCACTGCATCTTCTGTGACTTCAAGCATTGGAAAAGTCCACATGTCAGCTAGCAAGCCATCTGATGGGCGCTGAGCCATTAGCCATTTTTCTCCTGATTTTACTGCAAATGCATGATAGTAAAGCTGTTTTTGCTTTAATTTTTTAGATTTTACAGGAAAACTTTCTTGATTCCCCATTGCATAAGCTTCACAATATTGTTGCAAAGGACAAATTTCACATTTTGGCGCTTTGGGCTTACAGATTGTTGCACCAATATCCATCAAGGCTTGGTTAAAATCGCCTGGATTATCCTGAGAAATGATTGTCCGTAACTTTTCATCAAAAACCTTACGGCTCGCTAGCATCGAAATATCATCAGATATTGAAAAGAGGCGTGACGTGACACGAAAAAGGTTCCCATCAATCGCTGGCTCTACTAAATCAAAACAAATCGAGCCAATAGAGGCCGACGAATAGGGGCCAATTCCCTTAATCTTTCGAATCTCTGCTAGATTTGAAGGAAATTTCCCATCAAATTCTGCCATAACTTGTTGAGCCCCCGCCTTCAGATTTCTCGCCCGAGAATAATAGCCAAGTCCCTCCCAGAGTTTCAAAAGCTCCGCATTATCTGCTTCAGCCAAAGACCTAAGTGTTGGATACTTCGCTAAAAAGCGCGCATAGTAGGGCATGACCGTCTCAACCTGCGTCTGCTGACTCATAATCTCAGAAATCCAGATTTTATACGGGTCCTTCGTCTCCCGCCAAGGCAGAGGCTTTTTATTAGCATTGTACCAGTCAAGCAAATCAGTCTGAAACTGTGATAGATCTGATTTTTTCATAGCTCTAGTATAGCAAAAAATAGCGCCAAGACGCTATTTTTACTTGATATCAAATTCATTTCGCTACAAATATATTAAAGAGTATAGTGTCTTTTCTAGCTTTTTTCTCTTATCAGTTTCCCTATCCCAATAGCTTTTTATCTTTATTTATTCCAAAAATCATACTCACCATTTAATTTTGTGTCAATATTATCTACTCCATATTGAGCTTGTTCTGGAGTGAACTTTGCGCCATATTCAGATGTAAGCTGATCTAATAATGCTTGACCTGTCAAGTTTCCAGATTCCCTATAAGATTGAGCTTGATATACTGCTAGATTGTTCCAATTTACCAATGGGTCTAGTTTGTTTACAACAGCGGTTGCTTCATCTGCTGTCATTTTTTCCCCATTCTCAGATGTTAGTTGCCCATATAGTTCTTGTTTACTCATATGAGCAGATTTAAGATAGCTAATACCTGTCTTCATTTGGGCAAGAGCGTTTCCAGATAAACCATTTAGAGCTTCTTGCTGTCCAGTTAATGTTTTTGCTACACTTGAACTTGCGCTTGACTTACTAGATGAACTTGAACTACTTGAGGTGCTTGAGCTATTACTTGTAGTATTGCTTGATTTCTTACCTTGACTTGTAGCTCCAATGATTACAGCTAGTGCGACGATGACCCAGAACCACCATTTTTTATAAAACGGCTTTTTAGGTTTTGCTCCTGTGTCTTTTGACATAAATATTTCCTTACAGCTTTTAGCGTGAATCAGGTTTGCACGTATCTACCAGACTCCTGAATTCTCATTTCAAATCTTTCGACGAAATTAAAGAGAATGACGTAATATAATTTAATCTTACCTTTAAAACTTCTATCTATCCTTTGTATAGATTTCTATTCCATTAAGATTTCTTTGTCTTGTATATACAAGACAAAGGAGCGCTCCTTTTGATTTTTGATGACATCATTATATCATTTATTTGCTATTGTGTCCTCCAACGACTCCAGATTCTCATCGCGCTGATACTCCCCTGCCAGTTTTATCTTCACGCGCTCAGCCACTTCATAGGGCACGCCTGCCTCGGCAACTTGCTGTACGGTCGCTTCTTCTACGGCTTTCAGATTTTTGAATGTTGTCAGAATCTTCTGCTTGCGCTTAGGACCGAGGCCGTCAATGCCGTCAAGTTTTGATGAAAAAGTATTCTTGCCTCTGACTTGTCTATGGAAGGTAATAGCGAATCTGTGGACTTCGTCTTGAATACGGGTCAGCAAGAAAAATTCCTGAGATTGGCGTGAGAGTTCGACCACTGCCAAGGGATCACCGAACAAAAGTTCGCTCGTCTGGTGCTTATCATTTTTCTGCATCCCGGCAATCGGAATGTCAAGACCGAGTTCTTTCAGGACTTGTTTGGCAATATTGACCTGACCGACACCTCCGTCCATCGCAATCAAATCTGGCAAGGCTCCGCCCTCATTAATCGCCCGAGAATAGCGACGGGTCAAGACTTCACGCATTGAGCCATAATCATCGGCTCCAACCACGGTTTTAATCTTATATTTGCGATAGTCTTTCTTCGATGGTTTCCCATCAATAAAAACCACCATGGCAGAAACAGGCGAGGTTCCCATAATGTTGGAGTTATCAAAGCTCTCAATACGATGAGGCGTTGGAATGCCGAGTATATCTCCCAGATTTTCGACTGCGCCTGTCGTCTTGATGATTTCACGCTCAGCCAGAGAAAACTTGAGTTGTAACTGAGTCTGAGCATTTTTCATGGCCATGGCCACAAGTTGCTTTTTCTCGCCACGCTGGGGCTGAATGACCTTGACCTTCTCGCCGACGAGAGCTGATACGGACTCCATATCAATATTATCTGGAATGTAGACCTCTTTTGGCATGAGATGGTTCAACTCTGAGTAGAACTGTCCCATATAGGTCAAAAAGTCATCTTCAACATCATTATAGTAAGGAAACATATTGACATCACGCTTGATCAGCTTGCCCTGGCGGACAAAGAAGACCTGCACGCACATCCAGCCATTCGACGTATGATAGCCAAAGATATCGCGATCCTGATTGTCCAGATTGCGCACCCGCTGCTTGGTCCGCAGAATGCCAATCGATTTGATAATGTCGCGATATTCGGCCGCCTGCTCAAACTCCAACTTATCAGACGCTTCCTGCATCTTCTGCTGCATCTCGTCAATGATTTCATTGTCATCTGACGACAGAAACTTCATGACCTGCTGGGTCATTTCCTTGTAAATCTGAGGATCCACATGATTAACGACTGGGCAGAGACATTGATGGATATGATAATAAAAACAAACCTTCTTCTCATTTAGAGAACATTTCCGAAAGGGGAAAATGCGATCCAGCAAATGCTTGATTTCATTAGCCGCACCAACATCTGGATAAGGACCAAAATAATGGGCCCCATCCTTTTTAACCTGACGGGTAATCTCAAGCCTCGGATATTTCTCATTTGTGATTTTAATAAATGGATAGGACTTATCGTCCTTGAGCATGATATTATATTTCGGCTTATTTTCCTGAATCAGATTGATTTCAAGCAAAAGAGACTCAATATTTGAGCCAACGACAATATATTCAAAATCCGCAATCTCCGAAACGAGCAGCTCTGTCTTTGTATCATGCGACCCACGGAAGTAGGAACGCACACGATTTTTTAAATTTTTGGCCTTACCTACGTAGATAATCTCTCCGTTCTTATCCTTATGGATATAACAACCTGGCGCGTCTGGCAGAAGTTCTAACTTGGCTTTGATGACATCATTCATTAGATAAAATTATAACATTTTGCAGAACCTGATATCACTTATAATTTTACTCAGATTTTGGACTAAAAAAGTGTTAGAATGACAAAGAGAAACCTAACATGAGAATAGAACAACTTAAATATTTTTCTAAAATCGCGAAGGACCGCAACTTGACAAAGGCAGCGGCTGAGCTCTATATTTCGCAACCCTCTCTTTCACAGTCCATCAAAAATTTTGAAGAAGAGCTGGGGGTCAAACTTTTTAACAGGAAAAGTGGCATAAGGCAGGTAGAACTGACACCTGAGGGAGAAATAGTCGAACGCTATACTGACGCTATTCTTCAGTCGCTTGCCAACATGGAAAATGAACTGCACCCTCAAAAGGCAACTATTACTTTGGGCGTTCCGCCTATCATCGGTGCTTATATCTTCCCAAAGCTCGTCTCAAATTTGAGCTTATCAGACTTTAATTCCATTACCTTTATCGAAGAAGGTTCGACCCTGCTCTTAGATTTTTTGCTAAAAAATAAGTTAGACATGAGCTTTCTGGGGACTTCTGAGCCCTTTGATGATCCAAACTTTGAGAAATATTACATCATGAGAGATTATTTTTCTATCATTGTCTCCAAAAATAATCCCCTTTCTCAGTTATCAACGATTAATTTTTCCGATTTAAAAAATCAAAAATTTATCACTTTAGGAAAGAATTTTTCACAGTATGAAATCCTGAAAAATCAACTGATTGAAGCTGCCCTCAGTAACGAATTAGAAAATCTACTTGAGGTCAATGAAGTCCAAACAGCCAAGGCCTTGATTGCAGCCAATAAGGGAATCGGTTTTTTAATTTCAAGCGCGGTGAATGAAGACTCAGATCTTGTCGCCATTCCGCTAAAAATTCCTGTTTATTTTTATATCTACCTCCTTGTTTCACGCACGAAACACTTGTCAGATCTCGAAAAGAAAATCAGGGACAGTTTAATTTACAAATAATTTAACATAGGCTAAGCCTATGTTTTTTAATTAAAAAAATATTTTATAAAGCGCTTCTTTTTTGTTAGTATGTAGGCATAATAAAGGAGAATCTCATGCCAAGAAAACTGACAAAAGCAACCAATAAAGAAACAGCCTTTAATTTAGAGGAACGCCGAGCATTCAACCAAATAGGCAAAATGCCCTATATCAATCAAAGTCTTGAGCAACAAATTGAAGTTACTTATGCTAAGATTCAAAGTCTCCCTGACAACTATGCCAGAAATCAATATTTGATGTCAGTTTATGATAAGAACACAGTTCTATATTACGCCGTAATTTCTTCCTACCTTGAGGAGTTATTGCCAATTATTTACACGCCGACGATCGCGGATGCTGTGACCAATTTTTCTCGGGATTATAGTTCAGGTCATGAGGCTCTATTCCTCGATACTGATCATCCCGAACTCATCGAAGAGGCTTTAACAAATGCCAGTCAAGACATAGAAGAACTCGATGCCATGGTCATCACAGATGGAGAAGGCGTTTTAGGCATTGGAGATTGGGGAATCGGCGGCTTGATGATTTCCGTAGGCAAACTCGCCGTTTATACTGCCGCGGCAGGGCTTAACCCGAATAGAGTACTGCCTGTCATCATAGACAATGGCACCAATCGCCAAGAGTTACTTGATGATCCCCATTATATTGGAAAAAAATCTCTCAGGAAAACAGGACAAGCTTATCTTGACTATATTGATTCATTTGTAGAGATTACGAGAAAAAAATTCCCAAATGTCCTCTTCCACTGGGAGGACTTCGGCCGTGGCAATGCGTCGGTCATTCTTGATAAATATAAAGACAAGATTACAACTTTTAACGATGATATCCAAGGCACTGGCATCATGATGGCAGCCGCCAGTTACGCCGTCGCAACCGTTACAAAAACTCCTTTAAAAAATCATACATTTTTGATTTTCGGCGGGGGCACAGCTGGAATCGGAATCTCAGACCAACTCCGACAAGAAGTCATTCTATCGGGCGTTTCAGAAGCTGATTCTTATAAACACTTCTTCGTCGTAGATCATAACGGCTTAATCACTGAAAATATGAATGATTTGACTGATGGCCAACGAAGATATGCCAGATTTGAGGAAAAATATCAAAAGCTTGTTGACTTAGTTGATATTATACGTGCCGTCAAACCAACTATTTTAATTGGCTGTTCTGGACAAGGAGGTGCATTCACAGAAGCTGCTGTTAAGGAAATGGTGAAATACACGGATCGTCCAGCCATCATGCCTATCTCAAACCCAACCATTCTCTCAGAAGCCACGGCCAGTGATTTAATCCATTGGACACAAGGAAAGGCCTTAGTTGTGACAGGTAGTCCATCTGCCCCCGTAAACTATAATGATGTGTCTTATGTGATTGGTCAGGCCAATAACGCCCTGATGTATCCAGGTCTCGGCTTAGGCATTGTAGCCTCAAAGGCTTCCCACGTCACAAAAAATATGCTCTCTAAGGCTGCTGCCTCTATCTCAACACTTCTGAAATTGGAAAATTTAGGCTCTCCAATTCTTCCTCCTCTAAAATATGCGCGTGAAGCGTCTGATTTAGTCGCTGAGGCTGTTGTAAAAGCTGCAGTTGAAGACAAAGTAGCCACTAAACAAATAAACGCCGTGAAGCTTGCCATCTCTGAAGTCAAATGGGAAGCCAAATATCAAATATGATGAGGAGAAGGATTAAATCAAATGCTTGATAAAATAGATTATAAAAAATTTTTGCTTCCTCTAATTGTCGGACTTGGTATTTGGCTGTCAACGCCAGTCCGTCCAGAGGGGCTCAGCCTTGTCGCTTGGCATATGTTCGCAATTTTTGTCGCCACCATCATCGCCCTGATCACAAAACCTCTCCCGATTGGTGCCATCGCTCTATTGGGATTTACAATAACGGCTATCACCAATACCGTTCCTATCAGCACTGAGATTCTCGCCTTTGGCAATACTAATATCTGGCTCATTGCCCTAGCTTTCTTCATCTCTCGCGGCTTTATCAAAACTGGCTTAGGGCGACGCATTGCCCTCGTCATCATTGGACGATTCGGTCGAAAAACACTCGGCTTAGCTTATTCCATCATTGGCGTAGATTTGATTCTTGCCCCTGCCACACCAAGCAATACCGCTCGAGCAGGCGGTGTCATTTATCCCATCATCGAGTCTATTTCAAAATCATTTGGCTCTGAGCCGAAATTTAAGACTGAACGTGAAATTGGTGCCTTTCTCATGTTTACAGAGTATCAGGGAAATGTCATCACTTCTTCAATGTTTATGACCGCAATGGCTGGAAATCCTTTAATCTATACCTTTGCCAAAAATGCTGGCTTAAATATCAACTGGACGACTTGGGCTTTAGCCGCTTCTGTCCCCGGCCTCTTATGCATGATTATCATGCCGATTATATTATTCAAAATCTTTCCTCCACAAATTAAAGAAACACCAACGGCCAGCAAATGGGCCAAGGAAGAACTTGCAACTTTAGGCAAAACAAGCCTCGCCGAAAAAATCATGCTCGGCACCTTTGTGCTCGCCCTAATCCTCTGGGTTCTTTCCAGCTTTATCGGCCTAGACGCTGCAACCGTTGGCTTCTTAGCTGTTGGCATCCTCTTAGTTACAGGCGTTATCAATTGGACAGACGTCCTCAACGAAAGCGGCGCTTGGAACACCTTCTTCTGGTTTTCTGTCCTTGTCGTCATGGCTGGTCAACTCAACAAATTAGGTTTTATTGGCTGGGTCTCCAAGCACATTGGCGGCATGCTCCATGGCCTAAACTGGATCCTTCTTCTCGTCATATTAGTTGTTGTCTACTTCTACCTGCATTACCTCTTTGCCTCTGAAGTCGCCCATATCACAGCCCTCTATCCAGCCACACTGGCCTTAGCCGTCGCAGGCGGGGTTCCTCCAATGTTGGCTGGCCTATTACTCGCCTTCTCAAGTAATCTAATTGGCTCAACCACCCATTTCGCCAGCGGCCCCGCCCCGATTTACTTCGGTTCAGGCTACGTCAAACAAAATGATTGGTGGAGATTGTGCCTGATTATGGGAGTTATTTATCTCACTGTGTTCCTCACTGTTGGTTCACTTTGGATGAAAGTTCTTGGAATGTGGTAAAAATAAATCTATTCAAAAAGCTCACAGAATCAATTGATTCTATGACCTTTTTGTGAAAGTCAGTTAATTCATTGTAAAATTAGCAATAAAAAAGAGCACATGCGCACTCAGCTTAGGGCTGCTTCCGTCAGGATCTGACCCACTTCCCTCATTACACATTGCTCCATAGCTATTATATCACATTTTTTTATTTTCGCCTAGCTTTAAAAAACTCACGCATAATTTCTGCACATTCTCCAGCTAGAATACCACTTTCCACAACGCCTCGATGATTCAATCTCGAATCTTCTAAAATCTGATAAAGACTTTCTACTGCCCCAAACTTCTCATTAGCCACGCCATAATAGAGCTCTGGCAAGCGTGACAGTCCAATCGCGCCTGCACACATCACACAGGGTTCAACGGTCACAAACATCGCGCAGTCCAGAAGCCGCCAATTGCCTACATAGTGATTAGCTTCTTCAATCGCCATAATCTCTGCATGATGAG
>JAIRUS010000153.1 GCA_031254295.1 Streptococcaceae bacterium
TTGCGCACCGCCTGAAAACCATCTTGAACGCTGACCTCATCCTCGTCCTCAAAGACGGCGAAATTATCGAACAAGGCAGCCACCACGAACTCGTTGCCCAAAACGGCTTCTACGCCGAATTGTACAACAACCAATTTGTGTTTGAGTAATATCAAGATGTGAGCCCGACTGTTTAGCTCCGTAGGAAGTTGCCATTGTGACTAGCTACCGACCATTTACTCTAATATGCTAAAGCATAAAGGTAAATCGCAGCGGCATAGCGAGCATGGACACCGTCGTCACGAAAAGTGACGAGGTAAGAGGCGAACTCAGTTAATAAAAACTGCGGGTCCATTCGGTCACGCAGTTCAACGGAAATCCCCATGAGGGCTTTTCCTAAGCTTTGAACTAGATTTAGATTGAGAGTCGGAAAAAATATCGTTTCCGCCTCTCCGTCGTCGTAAGCAAAGACGAGCAAGCTCATTAAAGAGCTTGCTTTTTTCTTTATTTTCCAGTAAAATTAGATACTGTGATGAGCTCGTAGTGTAATGGATATCACGCAAGATTCCGGTTCTTGCGATGAGGGTTCGATTCCCCCCGAGCTCAAATAAATGCCGGTTATGACCGGCTTTTTCTTTAGAATTTTGGAGATGAGATGGATTTATTATTTCTTGGAACATCGGCAGGTCAACCGTCAAAGTCACGCAATGTGAGTGCAACGGCTCTTAAGCTCTTAGATGAACGTAATGAAGTCTGGCTTTTTGATTGTGGCGAAGGGACTCAGAGGCAGATTCTTGCTACAACTTTGAAACCGCGCAAGGTTACGAAAGTTTTTATCACCCATATGCATGGGGATCATATTTTTGGTTTGCCAGGTTTTTTAGCCAGCCGGAACTTTCAGGCCAGTGAGGAAAAGGGGCAAACAGACCTTGATATCTATGGTCCTGTTGGCGTGAAAGACTTTGTGATGAACTCTTTGAAATTGACAAAAACGCGTTTGGCTTTTCGTATTAATTTTCATGAATTATCAGAGAACGGAAAAATTTTTGAAGATGACACATTTGAGGTCTATGTCGAGAAGTTAGATCATACAATATTTTGTCTTGGCTATCGGGTTGTTGAAAAAGATAAGACGGGTGAGCTTGACGCAGAACGCTTGAAATTCGATGGCCTCCCTTTTGGTCCACTTTTTGGCAAGGTTAAAAAAGGTGAGACAGTCGAGTTTGAGGGGAAGACTTTCCGTGCGGAAGATTACATCGGTGCGGATAAGATTGGTAAAGTCGTCACGATTCTTGGCGATACAAGAAAAACTGATGCCGCAATTCGTCTTGCGATTGGAGCAGATGTGTTGATTCATGAAGCGACATATAAAGCTGGCGAGGAAGGAATGGCTAAGCGTCATGGACACTCGACAAGCCGTCAAGCCGCCAAAGTCGCCAAAGCTGCTGGAGTCAAGCGACTACTGATTAATCATGTGTCTGCTCGCTATCTTGGAAAAGATATTTCTGAGCTGGCTCAGGGGGCAAAAGATATTTTTGAAAATTCATTTGTTGCAAAGGATTTTTATGAAGAAGTCATCAAATAGAAATATTGTGATTACGGGGGCTAGTGGTGACATTGCTCAAGAAATCATCAAGCGTTTACCTCATGATCATGTTTATCTTTTTAGTCGTAGTCTGCCAGTTCCAGAACTTCCAAGCCATGTTGATATTCTCATAAATAATGCGGGTTTTGGCATTTTTGCAGAACTTTCAGATTTGAAAAATGATGAAATTGATGAAATGTTCAAGGTGAACACGATTGATCTCATAAAGCTTACACGAGATTTGAAGCCTAAAAAAGTTGTAAATATTGCCTCTATTGCTGGGAAGTTGCCCACGGCAAAGTCTACTGTTTACGCGGCCTCTAAGGCGGCAGTTATTGTATTCTCAGATGCATTGAGACAAGAAGGGGCAGAAGTTCTAACTGTCAATACAGGCCCAGTTAAAACAAAGTTTCATTCAGAAAATGCTACTTATCTGAAAAAAGTTGGCCAACATGCTGTGACTGCGGACTTCGTTGCCAAAAAAATTGTTAAAAATCTATCAAGTCGAAAGAGAGAACTCAATCTGCCAGTTTCAATTTCAGTAGCTGCAAAGCTGAGAGCTTTATTTCCAAACCTTTTTGATTATTTTAGTCTTCATTTTTTTAACTACAAATAAGTGATATAAATGAGTGATATAATTACTTTAAAGAATTGATGTTTTGCTTTTACTACTGAAAGAAGGAAATCTATGAATAAGAAAACGACGCGACTATCTTTACTACTATCTTTGCTCCTAATCACAACTCTGAGCTTTGGGATTTTGTCGGCTTGTTCAAATGCAAATACAAGCTCAACAGCTTCATTATCATCAAGCTCTAAAAGCTCGTCGTTAGTATCTAGCTCAAAGTCTTCAAGCACCGAATCAGCTAGTTCAACTTCATCTGCTACATCATCAAGCAGTTCAATCTCTCAAACAGACATGATAAATTTGCTAGCAGCTTGGATTGAAAATTCACAAGGAATGTACGAAGTGCAATATTTTTCAGATTCAACTGCTAATACAACTTATATCTTTGTTAATGGTGGACAAAATGGCACAGGAAAAGACTATTATGGGAATAGTCCCGCGGGAATTGCCTTAAAAAGTGAGCAAAATTCAGCCCAATTTGTTGTCAAAGGAGATCAAGTAACCTTTCAAACGCCAAGCTTTCCAAATGGTCTGACAGGGAAGTGGTCTGAAATTGTTTGGGAGACAAAAGCAACGATGAGCCTTTCGCAATTGCAAAGTCAATTTTCAAGCCAAACGACAGCAAGCAGTAAGCAAATTATCAAGGTAACTGCAAGTAGCCCTTACTAAATAGGAAAGAAGGTATTAGAATGGCACGTCCATCACTTGATCAATACTTTATGGAAATTGCAAAGCTTACAAGCTCACGCGGGACTTGTGACCGTCGCTATGTTGGGGCTCTAGTCGTACGAGATCGTCACATAATTGCGACAGGCTATAATGGCTCTGTGTCTGGCGATGTTCATTGTGATGAGGTTGGCCACAAGATGGAAAATGGTCATTGCATACGGACCGTCCATGCCGAGCAAAACGCTCTGATACAGTGTGCGAAATATGGAGAGTCAACCAATACAACGCTTCTCTATGTGACAGATTTTCCTTGCTTGATATGCACGAAGTTAATCATTCAAGCAGGTATCGCAGAGATTGTTTATGGTCGGGAATATGGAGATACAGCTTATGCAAAAGAATTGCTGGCAAATGCTGGAGTTACTGTTCGCTATTTTCCGATTACGATAGAAAAATGATTTGTAGGAAAGGCACGACTCGTTGTGCTTTTCTGTTATAATAAAAGATAATGATTAAAGCAAAGTATGATTGGAAATTATTGGAGTCTGAGCCAGATGAAGATTTCTTAAAACTAATAAAAAAACTCAAATTAGATACAATGACTGGAAAGATTATCTGGGAGAATGGCCTACGCGAAAAAGAGGAGATTGAGGCTTTTTTAAATCCAGATAGCTCACAGTTGCATGATCCGTTTTTACTGCATGATATGGAAAAAGCAATTGAGCGTATCCGAACTGCAATTGAAAATCAAGAAAAAATCTTGATTTATGGAGATTATGATGCGGACGGAATGACCTCGGCCTCTATTATGAAATCGGCGCTTGATGAGTTGGGTGCAGACGAATTGGCACAGGTTTATCTGCCCAATCGCTTTAGTGATGGTTATGGTCCAAATCTTGAGGTTTATAAATATTGGATTGAAAAAGAGGGCATTACACTCATTATCACTGTTGATAATGGTGTGGCTGGAAATGAGCCGATTGAGTGGGCGCAGGCGCATGGCTGTGATGTGATTGTAACTGACCATCACTCAATGCCGCCAGTTCTGCCAGAGGCTTTTGCCATTATCCATCCACAGCACCCAGACTCAGAATATCCATTTGATGATTTATGCGGTGCCGGTGTAGCTTTTAAGGTAGCGACTGCTTTGCTCGAGTCAGTTCCGACGGAAATGCTTGATTTGGTCGCTATCGGAACAGTCGCCGATATGGTGTCTTTGCGTGCTGGTGGAGAGAATCGTGTGCTTGTGTCACTTGGCTTAAAGCAGTTGAAAAATACAGATCGGGCAGGTCTCTTGCAACTTATGCAATTGGCTGGTAGCGATTTGCAGAGTTTAAATGAGGAGACAATTGGTTTTCAGATTGCGCCTCGGCTGAATGCACTAGGGCGTCTGGACGATCCAAACCCTGCGATTACACTTTTGACAGGTTGGGACGAAGATGAGACGCTTGAGATTGCCAAGATGATTGAGGCAAAAAATACTGAGCGTAAAGCCATTACTGAAAAAATTATGGCTGAAGCAGAGACGATGATTGATTTTGAAAGCTCTGTTCAAGTGCTTTATCATGCAGATTGGCATAAGGGAGTGCTTGGGATTGTAGCGGGGCGATTGCTTGAAAAATATGGCAAACCTGTTATTATGTTGGCACTTGATGAAGAAAGCGGAGAGCTACGAGGTTCAGGCCGTTCAGTTGAACAGTTCAATATCTTTGAGGCCCTGAATAAGCATCGTGAACTTTTTATTGCTTTTGGTGGACATGCCCAAGCCTGTGGTTTGACAATTCATCTGGATAAGGTTAATGAACTCATTGAGGCTTTAAATCAAGAATTAGACAATCAAGGGGCCGACCTCGCTGTCAGAGCAGAACTTCAAGTGGCAGAAGAAATTGAGCTGGATAATCTTTCGTTGAACAGCTTAAATTTACTTGCCAAGTTGGCACCATTTGGCATGGGAAATCCTAAGCCGAAGTTTTTAATAAAAGATTATAAGATACAAAATGTTCGGACGATGGGAAAAGATAACTCCCATCTGAAGCTTCGCCTGTCACAAGGAAAGTCACAAATTGATGCCATTTTATTTGGGCAGGGCGATAAGGCCATTGAGTTTGAACAAGTTGAGACAGAGTTGCTTGTAGAACTCTCAAGTAATACTTGGAATGGACAGACGAGTCTGCAGCTCATGATTAGTGATGCCAGAGCATATGGCATTGAGCTGATTGACTTGCGTAGCCATACGGTGGCTCTCCCTGAAAATATTGCAGTATTTGAGAATAATTCTTTGAAAAATGATATAATAGCCTCTGTATTGCTTGTGAGAGATGCCCCAACTGAAAAAACGGGCTTTGATGTCTTACAGACTGTATTAGCTACTAAAAACTTAGAAGTCATCTACTTCATTAATCATTATGAAAATTTATATTATCTAAATGGAGCGGGAACGCGAGCACAATATGCAAGTCTATTTAAGGCAATCTATCAATTTTCGGAGTTTGATGTGCGTTATAAGCTTGGCCAATTATCGAGCTATCTAAAAATTCCACAGGATCTATTGGTCAAAATGATTCAAATTTTTGAAGAACTTGGATTTGTAAAGATTACAGATGGCTTGATGACGGCAGTAAAAGATCCAGAGCATCATGAAATCAGCGAAAGTAAGATTTATCAGGAGCTTGAACAAACGATTAAAGCACAAGAATTTTTTGCCTTGTCACCAGTTAAAGAAATTTATAATAAATTAAAGAATGGAGAAACTGCTTAGTTAGTTTAAGCAGTAGCTAAACATGAAACTTTCAGAGTACGTTGCGACAATTAAAGATTACCCACAAGAAGGAATTGTTTTCCGCGATATTACACCTTTAATGGCAGATGGAAATGCCTATAATTATGCCTGTACAGAAATTGTACAATATGCCCGTGATAAAGAAATTGATGTTGTGGTTGGACCAGAGGCGCGTGGCTTTATCATCGGGTGCCCTGTCGCTTATGCACTTGGTGTAGGTTTTGCCCCTGTTCGTAAGCCAGGTAAGTTACCACGCGAAGTAGTTGAAGCATCTTACGACAAAGAGTACGGTAAAGATACCTTGACAATTCATGCAGATGCTATCAAACCAGGTCAACGTGTACTTATCGTTGATGACTTGCTTGCAACTGGTGGGACTGTTGAGGCGACGATTGAGTTGATTGAAAAGCTTGGTGGTGTCGTTGCAGGTTGTGCCTTTATCATTGAACTTGACGAACTCAAAGGCAAAGATAAACTTAAAGGTAATGATTACAAGGTACTTTTGCACTACTAATGAATTGCCTGTAAAACTAGACTATAAATTTAGCAATAAACTAAGAATTATTCTGGAGGATATATGAAAATCAAAGCACTTGAAGGACAAAATGTTGAAGAACTCTCAATGATTGAAGTTGCTCATGCCTTGCTCGAGCAAGCAGGCGAGGAAATGGTATTTGCAGACATCGTCATAGAAGTTCAAAACTTTTTGTGGAAAACAGATGAGCAGATGACGGCAAACTTGTCTCACTTTTATACAGATTTGAATACAGATGGTTCATTTATTCCGCTTGGCAATAATAAGTGGGGACTTCGTTCATGGTATGCAATTGATTCAATTGACGAAGAGACAATATCTCTTGATTATTTTGACGACGAAGGTAAAATTAAAGCAGAACTTGACGAAGATATTCTTGGTGTGACAAGCAGTGAGGACGCTGGCTTCAACTCTAAGAAAATTAGCGACCTCACTTATGATGAAGAAGATGATGACGATGAGGATAAAAATGAAGCCAAAGCTTACGACGAAGAGTTAGCAGAAGTCGAAGTAGACGCAGATATTCCAGAAGACGAAGTTGAAAACATCAACGAAGTCGATGAAGAAGATGACGAGGACTGAGTGAATACTCAGTCTACACACTTTAATTTAATGAAAATAAAAATTTAGGAGGTACTTTTGTCTGACGAATTTAACAGCGAAAGCCTTTCTAACGATTTCCTATTAAACGGAAATCCGCAGTCAGAATTTGAAAATAGTCCCAAACCTACGCCTGGGGCTCCTATTTTTGCAAATCGTAAAGTTCCCGCTGATATACAATTAATAGCTCAACAGGCAATGTTTGAGCATGGGAAAATTCACCCTGAAGAAAACGATGACGGGACTGAACTTAACTTTTCGACTGAGAGACTTGAAAAACAAGCTAATGCAACACCTCATGTTTTAGTGGATCAGCCAATTATGCCTATTGCGGCAGATCTCAATATGGAGACAGAATCTAAAGCAAGCAAACCTTCAGTCTCGAAAGCTTTGAAGATTTCAAAAGTTCGCTTCATTGACAACTTGCCTAAAAAGGCAAATGATTTGAGCCCGAATAATATAGTGAAAGCTAAAGAGCCGCCAATTTCAGCAGTAGCTTCTGTAGCCTCAGTTCCTCCACCAGAAAGTAATGCGAGTCATATTTTCAAGCCAAATTTAGCAGATCAGCCTCAAAAAAATCCTTTACCAGACAAGACTGTACCAGAAGGTAAAGGATATTCCTCTTTTAGAGAAGAAATCATGGCGCGTCTGAGAGCTGAAACAGAAAGTTATGATGAGTTCATCTCGCCAACACTATCAGCAGATAAGAGTGCAGTTGCAAAGAATTCAGAAATTCCTCATTCAAATCTAGCAAATCCGGCAAATCCAGTAAATCCAGTAAATTCAAATCCGATTGAAGGCTTTAGCCATGAACGGCCAGAAGAACTTGATGAATACGATGGAGCTCAGGCTACGAAGAAAATTGAGTTAGCAGATTTAAAGATACCGACAGTACATAGACATCATAATCCTCTCGAAGCTGTTGCGCCTGAAATGAGTCCTGCTCTTGCGAAAGCGTTGGCTACACGGAATCAAGAAAACAAAGAAATTATAGCTGAGCCTACTGAACAACGGGTCAAGATAAACGATGAGATTAATCAACATCCGTTGAATATGAGCCGTAAGGCTCGCAACTTTGACGGAGAAGCTGAGGTAAAGAGACTTAGTAAAGCTGAGAAAAGAGATAAGAAAAAATCGAAAGTGCACATAGGGCGTTCAGTTGCAATTATCTTGGTTGTAGTATTGCTTGCATTGCTAGGGTCTGGTTATTACTTTGTAACTTCGAATCTCAAAGCAGTAAATCCTAGCGCGACAAATACAGAGCTTGTAAGTGTTCCCACAGGGAGCTCTTCTAAAACTGTTGCGACACTTCTTGAAAAAGATGGTTTGATAAAAAATGCGGCGGTGTTTAATTACTATACGATGTTTAAAGGTTTGACAAATTTTAAGTCTGGTAGTTATAATCTTTCTAAAAATATGACACCTTTACAGATTGCGGAGCTTCTTGTAAAAGGGGGAAGTGCAATTACAGGAAAGATAACCATTCCTGAGGGTTATACGCTTGACCAGATTGCCACTGCGATTACAGTTAACGCAGATAGCAAAACATCATCTGCAACACCGTTCACAAAAGCTGAATTTATGAAAATAGTTACAGATTCAACTTTTATTTCGGAGATGAAAGCTAAATACCCACAACTTTTTGTGAATTTACCGAGTACAGATTCTGGTGTAAAGTATCAACTGGAGGGCTATTTATTTCCAGCTACTTATAGTTATTCATCTGGTACGTCAATGAAAGACATCGTAGAGCAGATGATTAAGGCAATGGATCAAAATATGCAACCTTATTATTCAAAGATTGCTTCATTGAATCTTAATGCTAACCAATTCATCAGTTTAGCAGCACTTGTTGAAAAAGAAGCCAATACAGCAGATGATCGTAAAAATGTGGCAGATGTCTTCCTCAAGCGTCTTAACGAGGGAATGCCTCTTGGCTCAAATGTGAGCTTGCTATATGCAGAAGGTAAGTTAGGGACAAATGTCTCAGCTGCAGATGATGCAAATGTGGATACAACTCTAGATTCACCGTTCAATCTTTATACCAATCTAGGAACAGGCCCTGGTCCGGTTGGCTCACCAAGTGCAATGTCACTTGATGCTGTGATGAACTATGTTTCCAATTCTTACTATTATTTCATTGCAGACAGTACTGGAACAGTGCATTTTGAAGAGACAGCAGAAGAGCATAGTGCCGATGTCCAACAATATCTTGGTGGACAATAAGACAAGAAAAGCTTAGAGGATTTAGAAAACTCAAGCTCAAATAGCAATTTAAATATTAAAATCTGGAGGATTTCAGTTATGGCAGAAAAAGTATATCAGATGACACAAGAAGGTCTTGAGAAATTAGAGGCTGAACTTGAGGAACTTAAACTCGTAAAACGCCCTGAAATAGTGGAGCGCATTAAGACAGCTCGGGAATATGGGGACTTGTCGGAAAACTCAGAATACGAATCAGCAAAAGACGAACAAGCTTTTATTGAGGGACGTATTGCAACTTTAGAAGCAATGATTCGCTCAGCGGAAATTGTAGATAGCGCAGCTGTTGCTAAAAATGTTGTTGTACTCGGAAGAAAAGTTAGCTTTCTAGCAGACGGAGATGATGAAGAAGAAACATATCAAATCGTCGGAACTGCTGAGGCAGATCCATCTGCGGGTAAAATCTCAAACGAAAGCCCAATCGCTAGAGCGCTTATTGGCCGTAAAAAGGGTGACGTTGTAAAAGTTGAATTACCCAACGGTATTGAGATGAATGTGAAGATTACAAAAGTAGGACATTAATTTTTCACTTGATATAAAAAAGCTGCTTTAGGCAGTTTTTTTATGCTGTAAATTTTAGATAATGTCATAAAAAAGGAAAATTTGCTATAATTAGTCAAAGATAGTCAAAGTCAAGAACTTAGGATAAAAGAAAGGGGAAATATGGAAAATACATCAGATATGATTGAAGCCTATTTAAAACAACTTTTGGCTGAAGCACAGGCATGCGAGATTGAAATCAAGAGATCAGAGTTGGCTGAGCGTTTTTCAGTAGTACCTTCGCAGATTAATTATGTTATTAAGACGCGCTTTAATCCAAATCAAGGCTTTGATGTTGAGTCCAAGCGTGGGGGTGGGGGATATATTAAAATTGTTAAGTTTGATTACTCAACAAAGCATGACTTTTTGGTTGATTTATATACACGTTTGCCCTATGTTTTAAGTGAGCAAGATGTCAGAGAAATTTTACAGATGTTTTTTGAAGAGCAAATTTTGACTGAGCAGGAAGCTAATCTTTTATTAACAGTGCTGACAAGTGTTGAAATTTCAGATCGTGTACGTGGACACCTGATGCATGAGTTACTACAGCGACTAGATAGGAATTATAATTAATGTTGTTTGAGAAGAATAATTACACTGCCTCTGCGCAGAAAGTATTAAAAAGGGCTATAGATGTCGCCTACCATTTTGAATATCAATTTGTAGGCTCAGAACATTTATTAGCTGCTTTTGTTGATGTGTCGGATACTTTAGTCGATGGTTACTTGATTGATCGTGGTGTCACTTATAATTTGGTAGCAGATGAGATAGAAAAATATTCTAGTCATAATGTTTTCAATAAATCTGACATGGACTTTAGTCCTCGCATGAAAAAAATTCTAGTTTCAGCGGCTAAATTCGCCAAGGAAAATCATATGGAAAAGGTTGGCACGGAATTTTTACTACTTGCTTTACTAGGTGAAGATAATTCATTCGCCCTGACAATCTTAGACGATCTAGATGTTGAGATGCGTGATTTATTCAAGGCAATTATTAAGGATAACGATTTACAAATTCCACGCCCAGAAGCCCAAAATAAACCTGTTACTCCAATGTCACAACGCCGTCGTGGAAAATCAATTGATAAAAACTCCAAGACACCAACGCTGGACTCAGTATCAGATAATATGACAGAGCAAGCTTTAGCTGGAAAGTTTGATCCAACTATTGGCCGAAATACTGAAATTGAGCGCTTAGTCCATATTTTGAGCCGACGTAGTAAAAATAATCCAGTTCTTGTAGGTGAGCCAGGTGTCGGTAAAACGGCAATTGTTGAGGGACTAGCTAATCGTATCGCTAGAGGAGAAGTGCCAAAGAACTTGCAAGGAATTCGTCTGGTGTCCTTATCAATGGCTAACGTGATTGCAGGAACATCATTGCGTGGTGAGTTTGAAGATCGCATGGTGGCCATTGTGGACGAGGTCAGCAAGGATCCTAATACCGTTCTTTTCATTGACGAATTGCATACGATTATTGGAGCGGGCGGCGGAAATGATTCAGCCAGTGATGCGTCAAATATTCTGAAACCTGCCTTGGCTCGCGGTGATTTTCAGTTGATTGGTGCGACGACCTACAAGGAATATCAAAAATATATTGAAAAAGATGAAGCACTTGAACGTCGTTTGGCTAAAATCAATGTTGATGAGCCAACGGAGACAGATACGATTGAAATTCTAGAAGGCATCAAAGAGAAGTTAGAAAAGTTCCACGGTCTTGTGATTTCTGACTCTGCAATCAAAAAAACAGTTGAACTAAGTGTACGTTACTTGCCAAGTCGTCGGCTACCTGATAAGGCAATTGATCTCCTTGATGAGGCCTCTGCCAAGGTGAAGATATCTGAGAAGAACTTTTCAAATAAAAACTTAGATGATGAAAAAACATTGAAAAGGCTGGAATATGAGCTTCCAAATGCTGTTGAAGCTTTAGATTTGAAAAAAGCCAAGGCCATCAACAAAGAAATAGAAAAACTAGAAGAAAAAATTTCTAAATCTGCAACGCAGACAAATACTAACACAAGCAAAGAGGTGACAGAAGAAGATATTTATGTTGTCTTGTCAAATTTGACAGGAATTCCAGTTCAGCAAATGAGTAAGTCTGAGACAGATAGAATCATTAATCTTGAAAAAGAATTGCATAAGCGAGTAATTGACCAAGACGAAGCTATTTCTGCTGTGGCACGATCAATTCGTCGTGGAAGAGCAGGGGTCTCATCAGGTCAGCGTCCTCTGGGCAGTTTTATGTTTCTGGGACCTACAGGAGTGGGTAAAACAGAGCTTGCCAAGGCTCTAGCTGCCAGTGTGTTTGGTTCCGAGGATAACTTGATTCGGGTTGACATGAGCGAATATATGGAAAAGTTTTCAACCAGCCGTCTCATTGGCTCCCCTCCAGGCTATGTCGGCTATGATGAGGGAGGACAGCTAACCGAGCGTGTACGTAACAAACCTTACTCAGTTGTCTTACTTGATGAGGTTGAAAAGGCTCACCTAGATGTCTTTAATATTATGCTCCAGATTCTTGATGATGGCTTTGTAACAGACACTAAGGGACGTAAGGTTGATTTCCGAAATACAATCATTATCATGACGAGTAATCTCGGTGCGACCTCATTACGTGATGATAAGACGGTTGGTTTTGGGGCGAAAGACTGGTCACAAGACTATGAGGCGATGAAGAAGCGTATTATGGAGGAGCTAAAAGTCCATTATCGGCCAGAGTTCCTAAATCGTATTGACGAGACGATAGTTTTCCATAATCTTAACGAAGAGAATGTTCAACAGATTGTCAAACTCATGTGTAAATCTTTGATTGACCATCTGGCTAAGCAGAACATCACGCTTAAAGTTAATCCGTCGGCCATAAAATATCTGGCCAAAATAGGATTTAATTCGGAATACGGTGCGCGACCTTTGCGTAAAGTGATTGAGCGTGAAATCGAAGATTCTTTATCTGAGATGATTCTTAAAGAAGAAGTTAAAAATGATCAAATTGTAACAGTAACATCTGAAAAAGACAAGATGAAGTTTACTGTCTCAGATGTTTTTAAACTTGAGTAATCAAAAGGTTACGAAACGAACGAGATAAATTTAAGCTTTATATTCTATAATTTCATACATGATAAAAAAGTTCTTAATTTGATATAATTAAGAAAAATAGAAAGAGGTTTCATTATGATTAAATTCAATATCCGTGGCGAAAATATCGAAGTCACAGACGCACTCCGCGATTACGTTGAGGAAAGAATTTCTAATCTAGAGAAATACTTTAACGACGGTCACGAAATGACAGCTCACGTAAGCCTTAAAGTTTACAAAGACAAGACAGGAAAAGTCGAAGTGACGATTCCAGCAAAGCAAATTACACTTCGTGCTGAGGATAAATCGCGTGACCTTTATAATTCGATTGATGCTGTCCAAGAAAAACTCGCACGTCAGATTCGTAAATACAAAACACGTATGAATACGAAATCTGAACATACTGCTTTGGCAGAAGAATTTGCAGAGTTAGCCTTAGGTGATGAGGTAACAGAGCCTGTTAGCAAGCTTGTCCGTACAAAGAACGTAGATCTCAAACCAATGAACGTTGATGAAGCCTCTCTCCAAATGGAGATGCTAGAGCATGATTTCTTCTTCTTCATTGATGGAGATACGGATCAGCCGGCAGTCGTCTATAAGCGCTCAGATGGCAATGTCGGTTTAATCGAGGGTAAGTAAAATATATAGGAAAACAGCCAAATATGGCTGTTTTTTTTTGTAAAGAAAAAGAGTTCAGAAGAACTCTTAAATATCCATTTCTAAAATAATCGGGACATGGTCTTGACGTGCAGCAGTGTCAATCATATCTGAGGCTGTGATTTTATCAGCCACGCGGCTTGACACGAGCCAATAATCTATGCGCCAACCAGTATTGTTTATCTTTGCCATACGGCTGCGTTGTGAAAACCAACTATAACGCCCCTCAACATCACCATGTAGATGGCGGAAGCTATCTGTGAAGCCAGCATCAAGCAGAAGACCAAACTTTTCACGCTCTTCATCAGTAAAACCAGGGTTCATGTGATTTGATTTTGGATTTGCCAAGTCAATTTCTTTGAAGGCAGCGTTGAAATCACCAGATGAGAAGACAGGTTTAGTCTTGTCTAGCTCTTGAAGATATTCGCGATATTTGTCGTCCCAGACTTGACGAAGCTCGAGACGTTTCAATCCATCACCTGAGTTAGGAGTATATACCTGAGTGATGAAAAAATCGGGAAATTCCAGAGTAATGATGCGTCCCTCAGAGTCCATTGTCTCGGGTGCGCCGATTTCAGGGTAACTTACGCTAGGTTCAGGCAAGCTTTCCTTGTAGAGATACATGGTGCCTGCATAGCCTTTTCGAGCAGGCGGCGTTGAGATACGGTGAACGATTTTATAGTTAGGAAATTTTTCTTTGAGAATAGACAAAACTTTATTGACTTTTTTCTCGTCGTCGTTTAACTTTGTTTCCTGAATGGCGATAACATCAGCTTGCATCGTGATAAGCTCGTCAATGATAGCTAGGGACTGGGCAGAACGTTCTGACGTGCCTGTCAAAGCGGCATTGAGTGAATCAATATTCCATGAGATAAATTTGTATTTCATAGGCTGATTATAACATAATCGGTCTAAAAAGCAGACGAGTGAAAGCCAGAAATATAACTATGAAGTAGGTGAAGGAAATAAATATCAATGAATTTCATAATTTTCAAAAAATTTGACTTGCTAGGAAAATTAGGTTAGAATGTCATTAAAGCGACTTGGAAAAGTGAAAGCCAAGAAAAATAAGTGCAAATCATATCTGAATACTAAAACCAAAAGTGAAAAGTTAAGGTGGTACCGCGCGCAAGCGCCCTTTAGATAATATAGGGCTTTTGCCGTGGTATTTTTTACTTGGCTTGCTGGAGGTGAGTAGCTTTATTTAATTTGAAATTTGAAGGAGGAACAATGAAAAATTTTCAAAAGTCACAGAAGTTGGAACATGTATCTTATGATATTCGTGGTCCAGTGCTTGATGAGGCCAATCGGATGCGTGCAAACGGCGAAAAAATTCTCCGACTGAATACTGGTAATCCAGCCGAGTTTGGATTTTTAGCGCCAGATGAAGTCATACATGATTTGATAACAAATGCTATAGACTCAGAGGGCTATTCGGACTCAAAAGGAATATTTTCGGCACGCAAGGCGATTATGCAGTACTGTCAGCTCAAAAAAATTCCGAACGTTGGGATTGAAGATATCTACCTTGGAAATGGCGTCTCAGAAATGATTGTCATGGCAATGCAAGGCTTACTAGATACTGGAGACGAGGTTTTGCTGCCAAGCCCAGACTATCCCCTCTGGACAGCGGCTGTATCGCTTGCAGGTGGTAAGGCCGTACATTATGTTTGCGATGAAGCTGCAGATTGGTTTCCAGATATTGACGACATCAAGTCAAAGATTACGCGAAACACAAAGGCCATCGTTATCATTAACCCAAACAATCCAACAGGCGCGCTTTACAGCAAGGAGTTGTTACTGAAAATTGCAGAAGTGGCGCGTGAAAATGATCTGATTATCTATTCTGATGAAATCTATGACCGACTTGTGATGGACGGCCTGACCCATATACCGATTGCGAGCCTTGCTCCAGATCTTTTTGTAGTGACAATGAATGGTTTATCGAAGTCGCATCGAATAGCAGGTTTCCGTGTCGGCTGGATGGTACTTTCTGGCAATAAGAGTCACGTCAAAGACTATATTGAGGGACTCAATATGCTCGCCTCTATGCGTCTTTGCTCAAACGTACTGGCTCAGCAAGTCGTGCAAACCTCGCTCGGTGGCTATCAATCAATTGATGAGTTGCTCCTGCCAGGGGGACGGATCTATGAGCAGCGAGAGCTCATCTGTCAGGTCATTGATACTATCCCAGGACTAACAGCAGTTCGTCCAAAAGCTGCCTTTTACGTCTTTCCGAAAATTGATACGGAGATGTATCGGATAGAAAGCGATGAGCAATTTGTATTGGACTTTCTGAAAGAAGAGAAAGTCTTGCTTGTTTCTGGGCATGGCTTCAACTATCCGACTGCGAATCATTTCCGTATCGTTTATTTGCCAGCTGTTACTGAACTTCAACTATTACAGGAAAAATTTGAACGATTTTTCCAAAAATATCGCAGATGATTGACAGCTGTTGCGTTTTGAAGTAAAATGTAGGTACAGATTTAGCGACTTGGGAGAGTGAAAGCCAAGACAGATTCATGGCGTTTTATAACTGAACATAAAAGTAATAAATAAAGGTGGAACCGCGCGCAAGCGCCCTTTGATTGGAAAATCTGGGGTGTTTGTGTGCGGTTTTTGAGTTATTATTTATAATTGAAAAAAGAGACAGACTATGCTACAATCAATTTACCAAGAATTTGATACATAAAAGGACCTGCTTCTAACAGGTCCGTGTCAATTAATTCTCAGGTGAATGGTGGTGCTTAGTCTTTGTGACTAAGCTTTTTAATTTCTATCAAAATCAAAACTAAATCAAGAATTACTTGAATAAGTCCGATTACAAGAAGTAGAAAATCCACTTACTCACCTTTCAAATTTAGAAACTCTCATGTGACATCCTCCTATTTTGTCTAGAATTATGTGTAAGGTATGATCACCTAGAAGTTTGACACGAGAGATTTTGTCTCTCTAGTTATATATACGTAAAATTTAAAGAAATGTTTCAAAATTTTGCGCGATTTAAATTAAAATATATTCAAAAGAAAAAAAGGAAACAACATGACAAACAAACTCACATTTCAAGACATTATCTTAACCCTGCAGGGTTTCTGGGCGAAGCAGGGGGCGAACTTGATGCAGGCTTATGACAATGAGGTCGGGGCGGGGACGATGTCGCCTTATACTTTCTTGCGCTCAAATGGGCCCGAGCCTTGGGGAGCGGCTTATGTGCAGCCTTCGCGTCGTCCGGCTGACGGCCGTTATGGAGAAAATCCGAACCGACTTTTCCAGCATCATCAGTTCCAAGTCGTTTTGAAGCCGTCGCCAAAGAATATTCA
>JAIRUS010000166.1 GCA_031254295.1 Streptococcaceae bacterium
TGTTATCATCACAAGATTTAATTTTTCAGCCATAAAACACCTCTCTCTTTACTTTCGTTTTCTATTATTAACGGATTCTTAATCCTTTGGGATAGTTATTTTTCAGGGTACCGTCTACCATCTTAGCATAGCCAAATCCATTTCCATCAATCAATAAATGCGTCCAAGCATTTGGAAAATCCTTATTCTTTGAAATAGGATTCCCCTTTGCATACTCCAATAGCTCTTCTTCTGTCAGCTCAACTGAAAATTTAGCTTCTGACTTTGATAGAGCCATTCCAAAAGCATAACTTGGCTCAAAACGATTTTTCTTATATATCCCTAAATGAAGACCATTTCTTGCAATTTTCAGCTTTGATAGATCTGGTAGCCCCTTCGGAACTAGGAAAAGATTATCGCCAAAAACTTGTAGTAGCCCATCAAATTGAACATTTAGATTCTTGGCCTGAAAGTCCTTCCAGAGCTTGCTTTGTTCTGCAGTTAAATTAGACTTTGCAGTTTTTATCTTTGTTGCTTTAGCAGTCGCTTTGTTACGAAAACGCGCAACAAATTGTCCTTCTCCTGAAAACTCAAAAGGCCAAAATTTCTTCTCATATTCAAGCTCTAGGTCTGGATAATTTTCAAGTAACCACTTGACTATCTCTTCGTCTTCCTCTGGTGACCAAGTGCAAGTCGAATACACAATGCTTCCTTCTGCAGTCAACATCTTCATTGCCTCGCTTAAGATTTCTTTCTGACGACTAGCACATTCTTCTACATAGGATTGAGACCAGTATTGAATCGCCTCTGGGTCCTTACGAAACATTCCTTCACCTGAGCAAGGGGCATCTATGACGATAAGGTCAAAATAATTTTTAAACGTATTAGCAAGCTTCTCTGGACTTTCGTTCAATACTACCAGATTTCTTGATCCCCAGCGTTCTAGATTTTCAACTAAAATTTTACTTCGTTTAGCTGAAATCTCATTTGAAACTAAGATATCTTCATCATTCAAATAGGATAGGAGATGTGACGTTTTCCCTCCAGGCGCTGCACAGAGGTCAAGTACATGTTTTTTAGCCTGTTTTGATGATGCCAACGAAACTTTCGCAACTTCGCCAACCATTTGAGCCGCTGGTTCTTGCGAATAAAGCTCTCCCGATAAGAACTCCTTAGATTTTCCAGATATTTTACCATAGTAGCCAAAATCAGACTCTGGAAGTTTTTCAGCAGAGATTATAGTAGGTTTAGACGGATTCACACGAAATGCAGATATGGCAGCTTTATCAAAACTTTCCAAAAATTGAGGAAAATTTTCACCTAAGATTTCTTTATATTTCTCAGTAAATTCTATTGGGAGTTTCATTATCTAAATTATAACAAAAAGTGAGGCTTGCTGCTTTGCCCCACATAACATATAACGATTAAAATATTTTCAGTGCCAGCTCATGTCTGAACCCAATTAATTTCTTTTTTTCTAATAAGTGCTCGAAGAGTTGTCGTATAAAAGACAATTAAGAACAATGAATAAATAAACATGATAACTTAGCATACTAGCTTAAATTAGTTTTACTTATTCAAATAATGACTCATAGCTATTCTTAAAGAAAGTCAAGCCAAATACAAAGACTAACGTAATCGCCACAAAGCTAACAGCATAGCCCCATTCATTTCCAGATAAGCCAATAGTTGAGCGAATCATCCGCAGAGCATACGTCATCGGTAAAAATGGACTGATAATTTGATAAATCTTAGGTGCTAACTGAATAGGATATGTTCCAGCGCTTGTCGCTAATTGAAGTACAAGCATAATAAGCATCATGAAATCCCCAACTTTTCCAAGCCAAGTGACAAAGAAAGTCACGATGGCCATATACATAAAGCTAATCAGAATAATTCCACCAAGGGTTAAGAAAGCATGACTAGCCTGTAAGCCTAGTGCTAGAACTGCAAGAAAAACAATAATTGCTTGAGCCAATGCAATACTTCCATTAATTGCAACTTTTGAAAGCATAAAGTCCCAGCCAGACTTCCATTTTTTCTTTGAGAAGCTAATGCCTACGACAACATTTGTAGATAAAGCCCCAATAAAGAGTGCGACTGAAATCATATAAGGAGCCATTCCCTCGCCATTATAGCGAACTTTATCATTGTCACTATGATTTGTATTTACAGGTTTTGAAATAGCGGCTGCATTTATTTGACTAGAATTTGTTCCAGATATTTGCTGGCTTGCAGTTGTGAGCTTAGACGATAGTGTACCAAGATTCATTGATAAATCTCCACTAGCCGTTGATAATGTTCCCAGACCAGACGTCAATTGACCTGTAGCTGTTTGGACTTGTTGCGTTCCCATGCCGAGCTGACCATTATTGCTGGCGAGTTGTGAGAGGCCTGATGATAATTTTTGACTCCCAGTGTTTAATTCTTGTGATTTACTTGCAAGCGTTTGAGCACCAGTATTTATCTGATTCACCCCTTGGATGAATTGTGCCATTCCTGAAGATAATTGGCTTGAACCAGTAGACATGCCTGCTCCAAATTGTGTCAGCCCTGTAGATAATTGATTGGCACCTGGTAATAAGTGACCTGATACAGCTGAGTTTACTGAGCTCATACCAGAACTCAGACTACTTAAATAGTCATGAGAGCCTGTCAATATTGTATTTGCTTGATTAAGCGTATCTTGGTTAGGAAGGCCAGCCTGAATTGAGCTCAAATCTGTTTGTAGCTGAGTCAAACTATCTGTAAGTTTAGTCATATCATTTACTGAAGCTGCTTGTAGGGCTGCTAAAACTTCTGCTTTTTGAGATAGGCTCAGATCAGACAAACCATTTACTGCTGCCACTTGATCACTTGAAAGATTTTGGAGTGACGTTTTAACCTCGCCAAGCTGAGTCGTAACATCTGTTATTGTTGATGTACTTGCACTTCCAGACGCCTGAAGTTCAGAGTTGACAGTATCCAGACCACTGAGAAGTGCCGAGATTTGTGCTTGCTGCGTCGCACTCAAGCTTGTACTTGATTCTAATTGGCTTAAGCCTGTGGATAAATTTTGACTTCCTACAATCAATTTTTGTAAGGAAGTGCTGCCTGATTGAAGCTGAGATAATCCCGTTGAAAGTTGGCGTGAATTATCTTGTAAACTTTGAGTCCCCTGTGCTA
>JAIRUS010000115.1 GCA_031254295.1 Streptococcaceae bacterium
AAGCTGTACGGATACCATCAGAATTAATGAGCTTAATTTTCTCAGCCCGTGTGAGTTTATGCTTAAACCACCATTCACAAGACCTAGCATCATGTTCATTGTCAAATTCAACAGAACTAACAAGTCTAACTGGTGTTCGCTTACTTGTATATTTAGCTCCTTTTTTTGCATTATGAGTGGCAACGCGTTGTTCTAACTTGTCAGTAAAACCGCAATAATAAGTGTTGTCGGCACAGAGTAGCACATAAGTATAATAGACTTTTTCCACTTGATTATTATAACAGACGGAGATTAATTTGTGACAATTATTTACTAGGTTAGCTTTTATAAAGCTAAGCAGTCGTTTTCACTTTTTGGTATAATCAATTATTATGGCTCAATTTTACTTTCGCTACGGAACGATGAATTCCGGTAAATCAATAGATATTCTCAAGGTTACACATAACTACGAAGAAGAAGGGAAACCAATTCTTCTCATGACATCAAGTCTTGATACGCGCGAGGGCATTGGAGTAGTCGCGTCACGCATCGGGATTTCCCATCCGGCTGTGGCGATTGATGAAAATTTTCAGGTGTTTGACTATGTTTCGAATTTGGCAGAAAAGCCACATTGTATCTTGATTGATGAGGCACAGTTTTTAACAAAAGAAAATGTCTATGACTTTGCGAAGATCGTAGATGACTTGAATATTCCAGTGATGGCTTATGGCTTGAAAAATGATTTCCGCAATGAGTTATTTGAAGGCTCGCAATATTTGTTATTGTTAGCAGATAAGATAGAAGAAGTTAAGACAATCTGCTGGCATTGTTCAAAAAAAGCGACGATGGTCCTCAGAATGGCAGATGGTAAGCCTATCAAAGAGGGAGTACAGTTACAGATTGGTGGCAATGAGAGTTATATCCCTGTTTGTCGCAATCACTATATGAAACCAATTGAAACAGAGATTAATGGGGCTGACTTAGGAATTTAACTCTGTAAGAAAACCTATCAATTTGTAAATTATTAAAAAAGAAAACTACAAGGAGAATAATGTTTAATCAACTCGAATCCATTCTCGGCCGATATGAGGAACTGGGCGAATTATTGTCTGATCCTGAAGTTGTAGCAGATACAAAACGTTTCATGGCTCTTTCGCGTGAGGAAGCCAATCTACGCGATACAGTGAGTACCTATAAACACTACAAGGAAAATGAACAGACAATTTTAGACGCGACAGAAATGCTTGGTGATTCAGAGCTTGGAGACATGGCAAAAGAAGAACTGGCTGAAGCTAAAGCTGAGAAAGAGCGCCTGGAAGAAGAAATCAAGATATTATTATTGCCAAAAGATCCAAACGATGATAAGAATATTTTTCTAGAAATTCGTGGCGCTGCAGGTGGAGATGAAGCGGCTTTATTTGCAGGCGACTTACTCAATATGTACTCTCATTATGCGGATTCACAAGGTTGGAAATTTGAAGTGATGTCAGCTTCAATGTCTGGAATTGGCGGATACAAAGAAGTCGTGGCCATGGTTTCAGGTAACAATGTTTACTCGAAGCTAAAATTTGAATCTGGTGCCCATCGGGTGCAACGTGTTCCAGTGACAGAATCACAAGGGCGAGTTCATACCTCAACGGCGACAGTTCTCGTCATGCCTGAGATTGAAGAGTTTGATTATAAGCTCGACCCAAATGACATTCGAGTTGACATCTACCATGCCTCAGGAGCTGGGGGACAAAATGTCAACAAAGTAGCAACAGCCGTCCGTATGGTTCATATTCCGACAGGACTTAAAGTCGAGATGCAAGAGGAGCGGACGCAGCAAAAAAATCGTGATAAGGCGATAAAAGTTATTACAGCGCGTGTTTTTGATTACTATCAGCAAATCGAGCGTGATAAGCAGGATGCGACGCGTAAGTCAACGATTGGAACAGGTGACCGCTCGGAACGCATTCGCACCTATAATTTCCCACAGAATCGTGTGACGGATCATCGAATCGGCTTGACGATTCAGCAGCTGGATCGTATTATTGCAGGAGACTTAGGCGAGATTGTTGATGCGCTGATTGTGGCTGATCAGACAGAAAAGTTAGCCAAGCTTGGCGAATAAGTGAGTAAAGTAAAATTCAGAGTAAAAAAATCGCAAATCTGCGATTTTTTTACTCTGAATTTTACTTAAAGGCCTGAAGCTCAGTTTTGGCTCTATTAGCTAGGTTGGAGCACTCAAAGACTGTAAAAGCAGAGATGAGAGTGTCAACTGCTGCTCGATTTTCAGCGCTTGGATTTTTTCGATAATGATAAAGTGCCCTCAAATAGGTAAGCATTGCCCGTTCATACATATTGAAGTCAGGCAGAACATGTTGATCAAGATAGGCGAAAATTTCTGGGATTGATAAAAGAAAATTTCTTTTGATGAGAAGGCGAATAATGGTCAGCAGGACTGAATCAATGTGAGACTGCAGGTCCTCTTCGCTAAAAATATGAGTACTGGTCATAATCATTGAATTGGCCAGCTCTGAAAGCTGCTCAAGAGTGAAAACAGAGGCTGTAGACATGAGCAATAAACAGTCATTTTTTGTCCATTGCTTGAGTTTGATGAGGCTGCGGTAAAGTTGTTTGTTTTCAAGCTTTGATAATGTAAAATTTGTATCAAGCTGACTAAGTAAAGCCTTGGCTTTGAGTTGAGCTAGGACAATTTTTTGATCATTATGATGTGTCACTCCCCGATTTGTTGGCGCGTTTTTTGCGAGTATTTTTTCAATTTTTACTGGATTTTGCTCCCAATAAGCCTGCCAGACTTGCTCGGATAGGTAGAGTGATTCAGGTTCAGCTATTTTATAATAAGCAGCTTGAAACTCAGCAAAGTTGACATTGATGGCATTTAAGGCGGAGAAGAGTTTCTCAATCGTCAAGCTAGTCTTTCCTTGCTCAAAACGCATCAGTTGTGAATAGGATAGGCTATCTGATTGGACAGCTTTTGATTCAATACCTTTTGCTTTTCGTAAAGCTTGAAAGGTTTTTCCGAATGCTTCGTTCATATTCTCTCCTCATAATTATTTGCCAGAATTATCATCTAAATTCCTATATATGCGAAATTATAACATAATCCTCTCTTGTTTTTGAGTTTATTAAGAGTAGAATTTTGGATAAAGTCAAGATAAGACAAGATGGGATATGAGGAGTAAATAAAGGGGGATTTATGACAAAGATACACGAACGGGGATTTTGGCAACAAGTCCTTCATCTGGCGATTCCAGTTGCCTTGCAGGGGATTTTGCTGTCTTTTTTGACGATTGTCAATCAGATCATGGTGGGAAAAGAGGGGCCAGCGGCAGTAGTAGCAGTTGGTTTAGCTTCTAAAAATGCTGGCGTTTTAGGTTTTATTATGATGGGCTTGACAGGAGGACTGGCGATTCTCAGCGCTCAGCTTGTCGGGGCAGGACAGCGGGATAAGATTGCCAAACATCAAGGCATGATGCTCTTTGTGGGGTTAGGAATCAGCTTGCTCTTCGTTCTGATTTCGCTTTTTGCAGCCAACTGGTCAATGCATCTTTTTACAAACGATCCTGCTGTCATTGAAATAGGTATCCAGTATCATCAGTTACTTGCCTTGAGCTATCTGCCTAATCTATTCATCGGTGTTTACTCAACTGTGCTCCGTGCAGATGGCATTGTTAAATTTCCGATGCTTGTCTCGATGGTTGCAGTTCCGCTAAATGTTTTTCTGAACTATCTGTTGATTTTTGGAAATTTAGGAGCCCCAAGACTTGGAGCTGCAGGTTCGGCTCTAGCCACGACACTTGCGACAAGCTTAGAGGCGATTATTTTATTGACTGTGATTTATGTTAAGAAATTAACTGGCAGCTTTAGTTTGAGAGAACTTTTATCATTTCTCAAGTTTGATGATGAGATCAAACAACTCTGGCGCTTATCTCTCCCACTTCTAGGAGATAACTTGTCATTTATACTGGCGGATACAGTTTCAGGTGCCGTCTATGGCTTTCTTGGAACCTCACAGACTGTAGCGGTCACACTGATGATGCCGATTCAACTCTTGATTATTACTTTTTTCAGTGGATTTGGCACAGCAGGCTCTGTTATGGTAGGACATGCACTAGGGCGAGATGCGAAAGATCAGGCTTACCAAACAAGCAAAAAAATCCTTTACTTGTCAACTTTTGCTTCTTTGGGCATTGGCGGCTTATTACTGATAGTCATGAACTGGTATTTGCCTTTATTTCATCTGAGCAGCTATTCATTGCAGCTGACTTGGCTTGTAATGTTTCTCATGGTTGCCTTTATTCCGTCAAAAGTCTACAACATGGTGGTTGGTTCTATTCTGGCAGCAGGAGGCGAGACAAAGTTCTTGCTTTATATGAGTCTTCTCGGCGCCTGGGTTTTCTCTGTCCCCTTAGGCTATTTGACTGCTTTTGCGCTCCATTGGCCGATCTATATGGTTTTTACAGCGATTACCTTTGAAGAAATGATTAGAATGGGGCTTGGCATCTGGAAATTTAAATCGAAAACCTGGTTGAACAATCTAGTAAAAGAAGCGACCTAGAAAGAAATAAGCCAGTCTAAAAAATCAAAATTGGGCAAGGAGCATAGAATAACAGTCAGGTTATCAGATCACCTGACGAGCTGAAGAATGGTCAAACCATTATTGAACTTTACAAATTTGTGAGGATAGAGATAGTTTGATTGTCGTCGGAAGAAATTCTTGAAAGTTGAGCCAAACATTCCAAGTAAACTTTGTGTCATACCAATCGGAGAATTATCCTGACTGTAAAGGCTTGCGATAAAATTACATGTGTTGGAGCCGAGAAAGGTCGCGTTGTTGTAGATTTCAAAAGGAGAACAAAACCAAAAGATTTTGCTATAATTCAGTAATGAAAGTTTTCGTAGTTTTCTTCTTCGGAATTCTGGGTGGAATTGCCCGATTGGAAATAAATGATTATTTGCCCAAGCTAGGAAACTTTCCACTTGCTACTTTGCTTATCAATCTGCTTGGCTGTTTTCTGTTCGCTTTTTTTATTAAAAATTTTCTTGTAGCCAAGCAAGTCGCAGAAATTTGGATTTTGGCAGCGGGAACAGGATTTTTAGGCGCGTTTACAACTTTTAGCTCAGCTATTCTGGATACTTATAAATTATTATCATCTGGAAATTATTTGTTGATGTTTCTCTATATTCTTCTTGAGATTGTTGGTGGATTGGCTATGATCGTTTTTGGAACAAACATGGCAAGAAAGTTGGTAAAAGTGTGAAAGTAGTTTTAGTCGGTGTATTTGCGGGGCTCGGTGCGGTCGTGCGCTATCTTTTTAGTCAGCTGTCTTTAAAGTTTACAAGCTGGAAAATCCCTTGGGGGACTTATATTGTCAATATTTTAGGAAGCTTCCTGATTGGCCTATTTTTCGCATTGCATCTAAATAATGACCTATATTCATATCTGGCAGCAGGATTTTGTGGTGGTTTAACGACCTTTTCTACTTATAATTTTGAACTCTTTAATTTAATTGACCAAAAAAAATATAAATTATTTACGCAATATTTCGCCTTAAGCTATGGTATTGGTACGTTTGCGCTATTTATTGGAGTTTCATTAGGAAAAATTCTTTCTTGACAAGAAAAAAATCATTTAGTATAATCAAATAGTTGCTTCAGAGAGCACATACCGAATAGCGCCCATGGCTCAACTGGATAGAGTACTTGACTACGAATCAAGCGGTTGCAGGTTCGAATCCTGCTGGGCGCATTAAATGTCTTGTAGACATTTAATGCCAGTTTCATATGAAACAATAGAGAAACTGGTATAAGTCAAAGATTACGCAGTAATCTTCCTTAGTATCTATGGGATTTCCAAGATATGAGGTTCCATAGTATATCGGTTAGTACGCCGCCCTGTCACGGCGGAGAGACGGGTTCGATTCCCGTTGGGACCGTTTGTTTCATCTGAAACTTCGTCAGAAATTCTCTTGCGTATGTCAATACGCGGCGGTCGTTTCTTCCTCGTCTCAGATAAAACAAATTTTTATTTCAACGGCAAGTTGAAAAATAGACTTCTTAGCTGCAACCGCTAGAGCTCTAAGTACAGCTTCGAGGTTACGGATAGAGAATCGTCATTGCAAATGCTCTGATGAGCAAAATAAGACTCCTTAGCTCAGCCGGTAGAGCATTTGACTTTTAATCAAAGGGTCGCGCGTTCGAGCCGCGCAGGGGTCATTACAGCGTTCAAAAGAATAATGTAAAGCGGATTTGGCGGAATTGGCAGACGCGCAAGATTTAGGTTCTTGTATCGAAAGGTGTGGGGGTTCAAGTCCCTTAATCCGCATGGAGAAAGCCAAATTGGAAAAATCCAAAAAAGCCGACTTAGCTCAGTTGGTAGAGCTTGAAACACTGTTTCAAGGTTGTGGATAAGGGAAACGGAGTTTTCCTCATTGCAGATGCTCTACAAAATGAGAAAAGGAAGCAAAAAAACCAAAGAGCCGACTTAGCTCAGTTGGGAGAGCTTGAAACATTGTTTCAAGGTTGTGGATAAGGGAAACGGAGTTTTCCTCATTACAGATGCTCTACAAAATGAGAAAAGAAGGTAATAAAAAACCAAAGAGCCGACTTAGCTCAGTTGGTAGAGCATCTGATTTGTAATCAGAGGGTCGCGTGTTCGAATCATGTAGTCGGCATATTTAATTTTTAAGCGTGGCAAGCTCGCTTGCCTAAGAGAAAAAATTAAATATGTATTGAAATTTGCGAATGCGAAGCATTCCGAGTAAAGCGAGAAGACCGAAGGTCAGTAAATTTCAGTACAAATAAAACAAAAATCCCTGCGAACGTAGCTCAGGGGTAGAGCTCTACCTTGCCATGGTAGAGGTCGCGGGTTCGAATCCCGTCGTTCGCTTTTGACTTGATGTCAAATAGTGTATCTTGCAATGCCCGGATGGCGAAATTGGCAGACGCACAGGACTTAAAATCCTGGGAGGGTAAACCTCGTACGGGTTCGACCCCCGTTCTGGGCAGTTGGAAAATTTATAATTAAAATAGATTTCCTAGCTGTAATAGTTAGCATTTTAGGCACAATCGTTTTGCGATTGCGAACTAAAAATCTAACTGCTAAAGCAGTTGATTTTAATGTTCGGGAAGTAGCTCAGCTTGGTAGAGTACTTGGTTTGGGACCAAGGTGTCGCAGGTTCGAATCCTGTCTTCCCGATAAGTTTCGCATAAAAAAGAAACTTAGTTGTAATCATTTTCTTGCCCAATAGTTGCGGGAAAATAATATGGCGGTGTAGCTCAGCTGGCTAGAGCGTTCGGTTCATACCCGAGAGGTCGGGGGTTCGATCCCCTTCGCCGCTATAATACGGTTTATCCGTGAGCAACTGGATCCTTAGCTCAGTTGGTTAGAGCTATCGGCTCATAACCGATCGGTCGCTGGTTCGAGTCCAGCAGGATCCATATTTGGGAGTTTAGTTGCAGTTGCTTGCCCAGCCCATCAGCCACTTGTGGCTAGATGGAATGGACAAACTTAGGAGGACTAAAGTTTCAAGATAGAATTAAATATTCTTGAACATAATAAAGGGAGTTTAGCTCAGTTGGTTAGAGCACTGTGTTGATAACGCAGGGGTCCCAGGTTCGAATCCTGGAATTCCCATTGAAAATTTTATTTTTCAATGATATAATCTGAATATATGGAGAAGTACTCAAGAGGCTGAAGAGGACGGTTTGCTAAATCGTTAGATCGCGAAAGCGGTGCGTGGGTTCGAATCCCATCTTCTCCTAAATAAAAACGCCAAACGGCGTTTTTTGAGCTTTTACATTCACCGTGAATAAGATTAAGATAATTAGGAAGGAGGAAATATGGCAATTTCGAAAGAAGAAATCACAGAAATCCGAAATTCTGTAAATATTGCAGATTTTATTGGTCAATTCGTGGCTTTGAAAAAGACGGGGCAGAACTTCCAAGGTCTTTGCCCCTTCCATAATGAAAAAACTCCTTCTTTTAATGTCACGCCTATGAAAGGAATTTTTAAATGCTTTGGCTGTGGTAAAGGTGGGTCTGTTTTTGACTTTGTAATGGAGTATAGAAAAATCGGCTTTCAGGCAGCTGTCAAAGAGGTTGCAGATTTTGCAGGAATCACGGTTCAGATTGACCAACGTGAAAATAGAAAAGAAAATCCCAATGCAAAGCTTTACGAAATCAATAATCAGGCAAGTTATATTTATGAAAATTATCTACTGATTACAGAGCAAGGAAAGCAGGCCAGAGACTATCTTCAAAAGCGAGGAGTTGATGAGACGCTTGCAAGACGCTTTAATCTTGGTCTATCTGCTGATTTGCCTGACTTTCTCTATCAAGGATTGTCTGCGAAGTTTGAAGAAGAAGTATTGGTAAAGTCAGGCCTATTTAATTTCAGTAATAAAAAAGCTTTTGATGTTTACCAAAATCGTTTGATGTTCACCCTCCATGATCAGAATGGGCAAGCAATTGGCTTTTCTGGTCGGGTTTGGCAAGAGGGAGATGACAGGCAGGGAAAATACGTCAATACAACGACGACAGCTGTTTTTGAAAAGTCTGATGTACTTTACAATCTACATCGGGCTAAGGAGTCTATAAAAAAGTCTAAAGAAGTCTATCTCATGGAGGGCTTCATGGACGTGATTGCGGCACATAAAGCAGGCATTGATAATGTTGTTGCAATTATGGGGACGGCCTTGACTGAGCGGCATGTTAAAAGCTTGTCAAATCTTGCTACTAAGATTATCCTTGTAACTGATGGAGATAAAGCTGGACAGGTAGCTATTGAGAAATCTTTAAAAGTGATTCATGGTTTAGATATACAAATCGTGAAGATTCCTGATGCGCAGGATCCAGATGAATATTCACAAACACATGGATCAGAAGCTCTGACAAACTTGCTTACAAATTTTAGGATGTCAAAGTCAGAATTTCTAATGGATTATCTTCGACCGGCCAATTTGACGAATGTTGTGAATCAGCTTGAATTTTTACAAAAAATGGCAGAGGTTATTTCTACCGAAAAAGAAGCTGAACTTCAAGCTGTTTACATGCGCAGATTAGTTGAGATATTGCCTGATTTCGAGTATAATCAGGTGGAGCAGGCCGTTAAAAATGCTAGGCAAAGTCCAGTTTCAAGTGAAAGGCAAAATTTTTAACAGCCAACTAACAGTTATGGCTTTCCAGAACCACCCATTTTTTTTGATGAAGAAGAATTGGGAAGACCGATTGAGAATCGAGCTAGAAGTTTTATTCCTCCACGGAAGATTACAAAATCTGAACAGCTAGAGAGACAGCTTTTATATAGAATGTTGTCACAGCCGACGCTTCTAGACAAGCTAAGCGAGGACAACTCGATTAAGTTTTTACATTCAGATACAGATGCACTTTATAATGCAATGATTATCCAGCAATTGACTGAAGGGGAAGTCGATGATATTTATTTCCCAGAATTGTTGGAAGAACCATTACGAGGTTTGTATTATGATATTGTGAGCTTAGAGCTTCCAGAGAACTTTCCAGAAGATGAATTAAATGAATTGCTCACGGCATTGCGTCGAGAGACAATTCTTGATAAAATTGAAGGGTTGAAAGCTGACGGTCTCATAGCCCATAAAGAGGGCAATCAGAAAAAAGAATTAGAACTTGCAAATGAAGTATTTCAATTAAGAAAATCATTGCATACTCAACAGAGATATTAAGGGGACACATTTGACAATCAAAAAACGTATTTATGAAATTGCTAAAGTCGCAGGTTACACAAGTGCTGAGCTTGTTGCAGAAGCAAAAAAACTAGGTCTTCCTGCGGAATCCCATTCTTCCTCGCTTGATGAGTCTCAGACAATCAAGCTCTTAAAGGCAATGCCTATTAAGAAGGTAGATCAAGTAAACATGGCTGAAAAAGCTGCTAAGGTAACAGCTAAAAAGCCAAGCAAAAAAGTAGAGATAGAAAAAACTGTTGTCGCTCCTGCTAAAAAGATAGAAAAAGCAGCAGGTTCAAAAATGACAAAGGCTGAGCAAAGCAAGCAGATTAAGGCTTTCATTGCGGCGCATAAACTGACAATGTCAGTAGTTGATACTGAAATTACGGATGACTTAGCTTTCAAGTTAGGACTTGAAGCTGATCAAATCGAAGAAGCCATTCAAAAAATTCAAGATGCTGGAATCGAGATTCTTGATGAAGAAGGAAATCCTTCTCCGCTGGCGGTTGCGGCTAATGAAATGATTGGTAAGGAAGCAGAGGTTGAAAACCTTGACAATATCGTGTCTAAATCGCGTATTGATGATCCAGTCCGTATGTATCTTAAGGAGATTGGCCAGTACAATCTGATTCCGATTGAAGAAGAGACAAAGCTGGCTGAGGCGATTATTCGCGGTGGCGATGAGGGAGAGCTTGCCAAGCAAATGCTGGCTGAAGCCAACCTCCGTTTGGTTGTCTCAATTGCCAAGCGCTACTCTGGTCGTGGCATGCAATTCTTGGATTTGATTCAAGAAGGTAATATGGGACTTATGAAGGCCGTTGATAAGTTTGACTACACGAAAGGCTTCAAGTTTTCTACTTATGCAACTTGGTGGATTCGTCAGGCGATTACGCGTGCCATCGCAGACCAAGCCCGCACTATTCGTATTCCTGTACATATGGTTGAGACGATTAACAAATTGATTCGCGTACAGCGTACGCTGATGCAGACAAATGGTCAAGAGCCAACTCCTGAGGAAATTGGTAAAGAGATGGGACTTGAAGCACAGCGTGTCCGTGAAATATTGAAGATTGCTCAAGATCCTGTTTCTCTTGAAACCCCTATTGGTGAAGAGGATGATTCTCACCTTGGCGATTTCATTGAAGACAATATTATCGAAGATCCAGCGACTTACACTAACCGGGCTATGCTACGTGAACAGCTTGATGAAGTTATGGATACCTTAACGGATCGTGAAGAGAATGTTTTACGTATGCGCTTTGGACTCGATGATGGCCGTATGCATACTTTGGAAGATGTTGGTAAACAGTTCAAAGTGACACGTGAGCGTATTCGTCAGATTGAAGCAAAAGCTCTGAAAAAATTGCGTCATCCAAGACGTAGTAAAAAGCTTAAAGACTTTATGAATTAAGAGGTGAATAAATCTTTGTAAACATAAGAATAGTAAGCTTCAAGAGAGAAATCAAATTCTTGACAAGGTAAATAGCTAAGAGTATAATTAATTAAAGGTCAAAGATGGTCAAAGTAAAAAATATATTTAGCTTTGATTAAGTTATTTGTTTTATAATAGCTAGGTGTCCTCAGGTGATATGGCACAATTGATCAAATTAAGCTTTGCTTGCAAAGCGATAAGAATAAAGGAGATAAGCCTATGCTTTGTCAAAACTGTAATCTAAATGAAGCGACGATTCATCTTTATACGAATGTGAATGGTCAAAAGCGACAGACAGATCTCTGTCAAAATTGCTATCAAATCATGAAAGCAGGTGGTCAAGAAGCATTTTTCCAAAACGCTTCAACTTCCCCAGTTGATATGATTGACAATAATCAGAATCAAGAATTCAATCCTTTTGGAGATATATTCTCAGCCTTAAATGGTCAACAAAATTTCAATACACCACCAACCCAGGCGGGACGTGGTGGAGGTCCACGCGGACCGAAGAAAGATAAAGGTTTACTCGGTGAGTTCGGTATCAATATTACAGAATTTGCTCGCCGTGGAGAAATCGACCCAGTGATTGGACGAGATGAAGAAATCACGCGAGTAATTGAAATTCTCAATCGACGAACAAAAAATAATCCTGTTTTGATTGGTGAACCTGGTGTGGGTAAAACTGCTGTTGTTGAGGGGCTTGCGCAGAAGATTGTAGATGGAGATGTTCCGCAAAAACTCTTGAACAAGGAAGTGATTCGTCTTGATGTGGTTTCTTTGGTTCAAGGCACAGGTATTCGCGGTCAGTTTGAGGAACGCATGAAGAAACTTATGGATGAAGTGAAGAAGCGTGAAGATGTGATTCTCTTTATTGATGAAATTCATGAAATCGTGGGGGCAGGCTCGGCTGGTGACGGAAACATGGATGCAGGGAATATTTTGAAGCCTGCTCTTGCACGTGGTGAGTTACAGTTGGTCGGTGCGACTACTTTGAATGAATACCGTACGATTGAAAAAGATGCCGCTCTTGAGCGCCGCATGCAGCCTGTAAAAGTTGATGAACCCTCTGTCGAAGAAACATTGACAATCTTAGAAGGAATTCAACCCCGTTATGAGGCTTATCATCACGTCAAATATACTGATGAGGCAGTTCAGGCTGCTGCAGTTTTGTCAAATCGTTATATTCAGGATAGATTCTTGCCAGATAAGGCAATTGACTTGCTTGACGAGTCAGGTTCAAAGAAAAACTTAACATTAAAGTTTGTCAATCCAGAAGATGTCCAAAAGCGTATTGAAGAAGCAGAACTAGCCAAGAATGAAGCGATGCGTTCAGAAGACTTTGAAAAGGCAGCACATTTCCGAGATCAGATTGCGAAACTTAAAGAATTAGCCAACCATGAAACCGTAGATGAAGAAACACCACTTATCACAGAAAAAGATATTGAGCAAATTATTGAAGTGAAAACAGGTATCCCTGTTGGCGATTTGAAGGAAAAAGAACAAACTCAGTTAATCAATTTAGCTTCGGACTTGAATGCACATGTCATTGGTCAAAAAGAAGCCATTGATAAGGTAGCTAAAGCCGTCCGTCGTTCTCGTGTCGGCCTTGGTAAGCCCAATCGTCCAATTGGAAGTTTTCTTTTTGTTGGTCCGACAGGAGTTGGAAAGACGGAGCTTGCCAAGCAACTTGCAGTTGAACTTTTTGGTTCGGCAGATAGTATGATTCGTTTTGATATGTCTGAATATATGGAGAAACATGCCGTGTCAAAACTTATCGGTGCGCCTCCAGGTTATGTCGGCTATGAAGAAGCAGGCCAATTGACTGAGAAAGTACGTCGTAATCCATATTCACTCATCTTGCTTGATGAGATTGAAAAAGCTCATCCAGATGTGATGCATATGTTCTTACAGATTCTTGATGATGGACGTTTGACAGATGCACAGGGACGCACGGTATCGTTTAAGGATGCTATCATCATCATGACCTCAAATGCAGGCTCGGGTAAGATAGAGGCTTCTGTAGGGTTTGGAGCAGCACATGAAGGACGGACAAATTCAGTCCTTGAACAGCTAGGCGATTTCTTTAGCCCTGAATTTTTGAATCGATTTGATGCGATTATTGAATTTGATTCACTAACTAAGAAAGATTTAATCAAAATTGTTGATTTAATGTTAGATGAAGTCAATTCACAGATTGCTAAGAATGAGATTCATCTTGAGGTTTCTGAGGCTGCTAAGGAGAAACTGGTTGATCTTGGCTATGATCCTAAGATGGGAGCACGTCCATTGCGTCGTACGATTCAAGAGCATATCGAAGACCCCATTGCAGATTTCTACATTGAACACCCTGAAATCAAACAGCTTTTTGCAGATGTGATAGATGACAAGATTGTGATTAGCAATCAGTCAGAAGTTTCAAATAATTCACTTGATAATGCAGAAAAAATTACAGAAGAAAAAGATATCTAAAATACGTCTACGATAAAGAGGCTCCCTGCTAACTCATGGCAGGGAGCCTCTTTATTCTATTAATGAAATGAATCATAACGTCTTCTATTTATTGCTTATTGAGTAGGGGAGTTGTCGAGAATTATAGCTATGTGGACGTGGTACAATGCCCAAGTCAAAATGAAGTATTCCGCCTGCCATTAAGTTTTCATGAGTTAGGAAAGTATCATCAACTATTTGATCGTTAAAGCTAAGCATGTCAACAAATACCTGTTGAGGCTGATTTGGCTCGGCTAAAATAATCAAATCTTTGCCAGAACTCAAATGAATAATCGCTTTGTCCCAAAGTGGCAGGCCAATGACATATTCGCCCGACGCCGCGGTCACAGGATAAAAGCCAAGGCTAGAAAAGATATACCAAGCTGCCATTGTTCCATTATCTTCATCACCTGGATAACCATTGAAGCCACTGTTGAAGGCTTGAGTAAGTAGATTTTTAATAAGCGATGTAGCCATCCAAGGCTTTCCGATATAGCTGAAAAGATAAGGATAGTGAAAACTAGGCTGGTTAGAGATTGCGACTTGCCCAAATTCTAGTGCGGCCATTTCACTCATCTCATGAATTTCAAAACCGTAGCCGTCTACATTAAAGTCGGGTCTTTGGTTGCAAAGCTCGATAAGTTTTTTCTCAAACTGCTCGGCTCCACCATGTAGATTTAT
>JAIRUS010000174.1 GCA_031254295.1 Streptococcaceae bacterium
ATCGCCGTCCTATCCACCATTGGTATTGCTGGGTTCTCCAACGCTCAAAGAAAGTCTCGGGACGCAAGGCGCAGAGACGATATTAAGACCATCCAAAGCTACATGGTATCTTCATCTGACGCCAACGGTAACTTAGATATTATGTCCGCCGTCAGGGAGGCTGGCGGATACTTGCCCAAAGATCCCGCTCGCACCGGTAGATATTTCGTAGTCGCTCCAGTCAATCTCGAAACTTTGAGCGCCACTGAATTTGCTATAATCACCGATCAGGGCGAGGGAGTTGTTTACCGTGCAGTTAAGACCAACTCTGGTTTTGCTTGCGCCAGACTTGAAATTCCCAACTCGGGTAACGCCATCCAGTTAGGCGATACCGCTGCCTTAACTCTGGCAGCTTCTGAAAGTCTTTGGGAGACTGCCTCAGATACCTCAAGTGAAACAATCATTACCGATCCTCCCGATGTTCCTGGCGGCCCAGGCAGTTCTTCACCAGACGTGGCTATCATCTATGATAACGGTACATTCCTCATGTCTCCTTGTCAGGGCGACACTGATACTACCAATTGCAACCTCTTTTGTACCACTTTCTAAAATTCATATTCCTATCTTTTTCCATAGGTTTAACTATGAAAGCTCGAAAGAACCAGATTGTCTGATGTTTTTTCAGGACACCTAATGAATTTTTTAACAAATTTGTTAAGTGCTTAGATTTGATTTTTTAAAATAACTGACATACACTGACAATCTTGTGATAATTTCTAAAATCAATGACAAGATTTCTCAAAAACTTGCTGTTGCCACATCAAGCATGTGGTTGTTTTGGATTCTTTGTCTGATCATGCTGGTTGCCATGTTCATGCACACGCCAACAGACACTTATGAATGGACTTTATTTGGGATTTCAGCCGCTTTTCAAGCTCTAGCACTACCCGTCCTAGCTTTTGTTACAGGTGTTCAAAGGCAAAGGCGTGAAAAAGCTATCAACAAAACTCATCGGTTGGTAATCGAAGAGCTTGCGTTAATCAGGAAACAACAAACCGAGCTTAAAAAACTGATTTCCTTTGAAGAAGATCACTTTAAACGAGTTACTCTGGAAATTGCTGATCTTGGTGATAAAGTTGAGGAAATTGATAAACAAACGCTTTTATAATTCTAACAGTGTGTTAGAATTATAAAAATCGAGCATCTACTCCTCCTTGATGCTTGATTTTTTTGTCAAAAAACAAGTATAACCGCTTCAAAGGCAATCGTCTGTCTGTTTGTTTATGGGTTACGCCGCCAATTTTTTAATTAATTAGCGATAACCATTTTTGCCTTGCCTTGTGTGATATAATAATTGTCAGTATGAGTAGGTTTATTTCTAATGGTGAATTAAAAAAGTTTGGCAACGCAAAGTTGATAGAGCTGCACCTAACTGAAAGCGAAGAATTTACTGCCGCTTACATTTTAGGTACATCCAGCGATTATTTTGCTTTTGCAGAAATTAGGAATACTGGTGATTTTCATGGGCTAACCATCGCTAGTTGGACTGATGTGGACGTCATCAAAAGGGACACATTGTATTTAGCGGAACTGTTGAAGAAAATTGATATTAACGTAATCGAAAAAGAAGTGGCTGATAGTCTTTTACTTGTTGATAGTTTCTCTTCATTAGGCGATTGGATAAACAAATTGAGCGGTTCAGAAAAGATTGTGGGAATCACTTATCGAGGAAATGTTGATGATTTTGCAGGCAAAATCGTTAAACACGATGATACTATGCTGCTTGTAGATGAATATTACAGTGAATACAATTCTAAATTTGCCAGTTCGTATCTAAGGCTGGAAGAAGTCTCTCGATTGACCATTATCATACTCTCAAAGTCCCTTGATTACAACAACAGCAAATTGTGAGACCTCAATCCATCTATGGAAATGAATCTCTTATTACGGTTTTTGATAAGTTCAAAAATCTTTATCGGAGCATCGTCTTGATTTCCGAAAACTTGAGCGAAAAGTGCCGCGTAACGATTTAAATTTTTTGTAGCAAAGCCTCGTGCGCGTGAATTGCGTTCTTTGATAAAACTGTGGAACCGGTTTATTCTTACACGGTCTTCCTCATCCGTTTTTATGACAATACAGCGGTCTTTCATCGTATTGTAACTTTTGTTACCGTCAACCAACAGTAACGTGTCGTCTTCTATGCGTTTGCCAAAAACCTGCTCTATTTCGTCTTTGCTTGGTGTTGCACGGTTCACGGCGCGGGCTATGCGCTTGCCCGTACTCGTAACTGATGTGCAAAGACAGATATATTCATCGGAAAGTCCGGGCTTTAATGCCTTGCCGTTTTGTCGTGGTTCTCGGTGATAACACTCAGGAAACGCGCTGCCTTTCTCACATTCTAATAGATATGTTTCATCGACTTCGCACGCACCTTCAAGCGTCACCGGGTTTGATAGATATTCTTGTTCTATTGCGTTAATTATTTTGTGACGCATGTTGAATACTGTAGATTCGGAAATTTCAAGGTCTTTTGATGTCCTTGCGAGTGATACTCCGCTTACCGTATCGCGAATAACAGACATCCAAACACTATCTGAAGCCTGTGAATTGGATATCGCACTTGTTGCGCGTTCCGAGAACGATTTGCCGCATTTCTTGCATATATATTGCTGTATTCCGTCATTCTTTCCGTTTTTAACAGCTTTTTCCCCGCATTGGATGCACACTACCGGCGCTGTCTTTTTCGCTTCCTCGGCAGCTTCTTTAATGTCGTTCATTATTTTATATACATCACCGAAACTGTCTTCGGGTAGTTCCTTTACTAGCTTTATCAGCTCTTTTAACGTAGCCATGACAACACCACTTGTACATTTTAAGTGTATCATGACCAGCTCTGTTTATCAAGGGATGTTGCGAGTATGAAGAAATCTTTTCATCATCTGTTTTGAAAAAAAATCTGGTTATCAGATTTATTATATCTCTGACGAATTGGCTTTTGTAAACAGTGGCTTACTGAACTTTAAACCGCCAGCCTTTTGAAGCCATTGCGTTGGCGATATGTTCGCTGACAGTTCCAGCAGAAGCGGAATCATTTAGGAAAAAATCCATACGGACAACGTGCTTACAAAGCATATAGCCTATGATTGATGCGGCTGCGCCAGTGTGTGAATACCCACACTCGGTATTTTCAGAGTCAGATTCGTGATACCAGCTCACATTGGCCAGCGCCGACCATAACTGAGTGCCAAAATCTTCATTTTCTCTTAGCTCTGCCAAAAAAAGCCCTCGAAAATCATCATCGAATTTTTGATAGTAATTCATTAATAAATTGCTCCTTAATCTCCCAGCGACAATAAAATCCCGCTGGTTTCGTTGATAAATAATTCCTCAAATCTGTGTCTTTAGGACAAAAGATTAAAAATCCAACTCGCTGTGTGACGTTATCCGTGACAGAATCAATAATAATTCTCCAGCGTCAGTTTTCCTATAAACCAACAACCAATCTGGTGTAATATGACACTCCCTAAATCCTTTCCAGTTACCAGTCAAGGCATGGTCACGATGTTTTTCTGGCAACGACCTATCATTAGCAAGTTGATCAATGATCCAGTCCACCAGAGCCATATCTTTACCTTGCTTATGAGCTTTCCTGTATTCCTTTCTAAATACTTTCGTATGCTTGATACCTCGTTTGTTTTCAAGCATCATCGTCACCGCTCAAAATATCGTCAATCAGAGCTTTTGTTGTTTTGAATGTTTTTGCGTTTGGGTCGTTTTCCAACTGGATAGCTTCTCTTAACGCCTCCATTGATTCCGGGTCAGTATATGGCGCTCGTTTCAATTCAAATGGGAATCCTCCTGCGTGACAAGCGTGTTTAACGAATACCGTTATGGCTTCGGGCAATGTAAGCCCATGAAA
>JAIRUS010000178.1 GCA_031254295.1 Streptococcaceae bacterium
GCGCATACCAGCCTGTTTTAGCCGTCTTTGTACGATAACTTTGTTTGCGCTTTCTATTGCGCCGCTACCAACAAAATAGCCTTTTGCTTTATATGAGGGATAGTCTATTTTATCAATATCATGGATTTTCACGCGATAAAGCTTGCCTAATTTAGAAAGCTACCGCCAAACATACAAAGCGCGTAAATTAGGGAAAACAGGTCATCTGAATTGCATAGCATCAGATTGTATATCAGGTTATTTAGGGGCATTATGCAAGTAATAGCTTTGTTTGACATGTATGTTTTTATGTATGCCTCGAAACTACAGAACACAACGATGTCTTTGTTTCCTTGATATCACTAGCTTTTTACAGATTTAATGGATTTTTATTGCTTTACCTCTTGACAATATATGTAATTAGATGTATACTTATCACGACGTTAAATAACCTAATTAGAGGTGCGTTGTGGGAAAAACCAGACCGATAGATTCGAGCGTCAAACTATTCTTCGCTGACCCTGTTCAGCCGCTTCATCGCCAGTATCTTGCTCTGAGAAGCTTCTATTTCGAGGAGAAATCTGCGGTTGAAGTCGCTGCTCAATACGGTTACACTGTGCAGGCAGTTTACACTTTGGCAAAGAACTTTAGAAACAGGCTGGAAAGCAGCAAGACAAGCGGTGCAGAGCTCTTTTTTCAGGAGCTGAAATTGGGACGGCCAAAGCAAGAGCGGGATTCCAATTTAGTAGAGATTATCGTGAACTTTCGCAAAAAGCAGCTTAGCGTGCCAGACATCAAGATTCTTCTCGACAGCAAGGGATATAACGTTACGGAAGGTTTAGTCTACAGAGTTTGTGACGAAAACGGGTTCGCACGTCTTCCCAAGCGCAGCAGCGAGCAACGGCAAGAGTTGATGGAGCGCAGTGGGTATGTGGATGTTATTCAAGCTGCTATATCCACAAGGTACCCTTTCATAGAGGAGGAGCAGTTTTCTTCCAAAGGTGTAGGGGTACTGACATTCCTTCCGTTAATCAAAAAATACAAAATAGACAAGGTCATCCAAAAATCTTCTTACCCGAAGACAAAGAAAATCGGAAGGTTGAGCTCTATTCTGGCATTTTTGGCGCTCAAGCTGTCAAATGTGCAGCGCTATGGACAGGATGACGGATGGTGCATGGATCGGGGACTCGGGATGTTCGCAGGGCTCAATGTCTTACCCAAAACAACATGGTACAGCGCCTATTCAGATGCTATAGAACGCAAAGACAACGTGGCTTTCTTGAAATCAATGAATCGGATTTTTGCCGATCACGGACTCCTGTCCGATACAGCCAACCTTGACTTTACAGCAATCCCGTATTGGGGTGATGAGGATCCGTTTGAAAACAACTGGTCAGGCAAACGGTCTAAAGCATTAATCTCTATTCAGGCTGCATTGGCACAGGATCCCGATACAGGAATACTGTGCTACGGAGATACGACCGTCAAGCACGATAATCAGGACGATGTAGTTCTGGAGTTTTTGGATTTCTATCAAAGTGGAACAGGCAAGAAGGTAAACTATCTTATTTTTGATAGTAAATTTACGACATTAGAGAACCTCGGGCGCATCAACGGGCATGAGATCAATTTCATAACCATTCAGAGGAAAAGCAAGCATTTGAATGAGAAGATTGCGCAAATCCCGGATGCTCAATGGAAGACCGTCAAGATCGAAAAGCCTAATCATAAGTCGCGCACAGCAGTGTACAGCGAAAGCACGACAACGAACAAGCGATACGGAGATCAACCATTACGTCAGATTTTTATCAAAGGGAGATCCATTAAACCGGCGACCATCCTTACCAACGACTTTGAGCTCAAGGCCGAAGAAGTGATTCGCCGCTATTCTAGAAGATGGCTAATTGAAAATGAGATTTCGGAACAGATTCATTTTTTCCATTTAAATCGCAATTGCTCAGGCATTGTGGTAAAGGTTGACTTTGATCTAACCATGACCATCTTAGCCCATAACCTGTATCGACTCCTTGCAGCTGAGTTGCAGGGATATTCCCACAACAGGGCTCAGTCGTTGTACGATAAGTTCATTGATAACTACGGTGAAGTTGTCGTGGGAGAAGATGAAATCACCGTTAAAATGAATCGAAAACGTGCTTTGCCGCTATTACGTGAGAGTATTCCTCAATTGGAGGATACATATTCTTGGCTGGGTAATAAAAAGCTGGTGTTTACCGCCAATAGCCATACTTAATATGGACAGTGAATTAGGTAAGGTTTAATTCGTGAAAATCCATGTTATTGGTAAATTGTTTGATGACTATCATCAAAAAAAAGGGCTACGTGCTTTTTATTACAAGCTTGCTTTCAGCAAAATAATGGATGTCAAAGAAACCGGCAGGCATGGCAGGATTGTTGAAATCTGCACTGACTGTTATATCAGAGCATTAAATTTAGACGAAGAGGATGTTGCAGACAGACTATTTTCTGATATGATAAATAATCATAAAAAAGATGATGAAACAAAAATTAGATTAGAACTAAACTATTTGTTTCATCGCTTAAAGAGGGCTCTTGACACTTACCACAATAATGAAAACAAGTTGGACGGTATCATTAAACAATTCAAGATGCAGGAAAAACTGATTGACAGTTTAGACGACAGGCAAAATGAGAGGGCTTATGCAATAAGGACTATACAACAAGCTTCCCTGCTTAGAAATCTGATAGAATTATGCTTGGAGCACTCAGTAGATAT
>JAIRUS010000062.1 GCA_031254295.1 Streptococcaceae bacterium
CTTTTTATCGTCAAAGTCTGGCCAGTCATTGATCCAGCGCATCCTTTGTCTATTGTCGGCTTTCTCGGCATCAGTTATGTGACCTTCAAAGTAGTCTCCACACTGATGGAAATTCGCGATGGGCTTATAAAAGAGCTGCCGCTTAAAGAATTTCTCTATTTTCTCTATTTTTATCCGACAATTTCCTCAGGGCCGATTGACCGCTTTAGACGCTTTAAAAAAGACCTTGATAAGCCAGTTGACCCGCAAAAATACGTCAAGCTCCTGAAAAACGGAATCCAAAACATTTTCCAAGGCTTTCTCTATAATTTCATCATCGGTTATTTCATCCAGCATCTCTGGTTACACCGCGCGGCGATTATCTTCACGCGAACCCCTGACTTTTCAAGCGGGCTGTCTGCAACTTATGCTTACGGGCTTTATCTTTTCTTCAACTTTGCAGGCTATTCACTTTTCGCGGTCGGCGTCAGCCAGCTGATGGGTGTGGAAACGCCGATGAATTTCAACAAGCCTTTCCTCGCCAAAAATATCAAAGATTTTTGGAATCGCTGGCACATGACACTTTGTAATTGGTTTCGTGATTTTGTCTTCATGCGACTTGTCAAGACAATGATGACGAAAAAATTCACCAAGTCGATGATTACGATGTCGGTTATTGCCAATCTGGCGCTCTTCGGGCTGATGGGCTTCTGGCACGGCTTCGCCTGGTTTTATATTGTATATGGCTTTTATCACGCAAGCCTAATGATTGGCTATGAGGCTTGGGATCGCTTCAAGAAAAAGCACAAGCTGAAAATTCCAAATGTCTGGTGGACAAAAGGACTCAGCATTTTCATCACACTGCAGTTTGTATTATTAGGCTTCCTGATTTTTTCAGGCCTGCTCAATAATATGATCATGTATCATGCAACCTTAGACCGCCTATTTATCCCAAATTTTTAAAATAACAAGATGAGAGGGAGGCTCGCTATGAAGCGTAGAAAAATAGGAAATTGAGGTTCCGTGCGCAGCACAGGTTCACAATTTATCTTTTTTCCTAGCTTCAAGCCTTCCGAACTCAATTAAAACAAGATGTGAGCCCGACTGCTAAGCTTCGTAGGAATTTAGGAAACCGAGGTTCTGCGCGCAGCGCAGGTTCTAGATTCATCTAATTCCCTAGGAGTTAGAAGGGCGAACTCAATTAGAAAAGAGAGAGTTATGAAAAAAGAAGAAGTTTTTGATGTGATTGAGCAAATCGCGGGGAGCGATGAGTTCCGCGAAGATTTAGACATGGATTTATTTGAAGAAGGGATTTTAGACTCGATGCGTGCCATTATGTTGATTGTTGAGCTGGAAAATACCTTTGATGTCTCCTTGCCACCATCTGAAATGGACCGCGAAGAATGGAACACGGCCAATAAAATCGCTGCACGTGTGCAGGAAAAATTAAATGTATAATGAAATCTAAAATTTTCTTTGCCCTAGGGCCTCTATTTGCAGCCTTTATTTTGTTAGGAGTTTTGCTTGCCTCCCCCCTGTCTTTGACGCCAAAATATAGTGGCAAACAGCTCAAAGAGTTTGCGGCTGATCCAATGAATCGAGCAGCTTTTGTTGGCTATTCAGTGAAGCAACAGGCCATGGCGGACAAGAGTTTTCTACCTGTTATGGGAAGCTCTGAGCTAGAACGTTTTGACCCTTATCACCCGAGCGTTTATTCTTTCAAGTATCAGACGAGTTATACACCCTTTTTGCTAGGGCAGCCAGGCACACAGTCGCTCACGCATTATTTCTGGTTGAACTCAGTTGCTCCTGAAATGCAACATCGCAAAATTATCTTTATCATCAGTCCACAATGGTTCGTCAAACGAGGAATTTTACCAGCCATGCTCGAGAATTTTACTTCAAAAGGTGAAATTGATAATTGGCTGATGACAGCTAATCCAAAAGATGTTGCAACTCAGACACTTGCGAAGCGTCTGTTAGCATTTAAAAGCTTTGATAGTGATTCAAGTATTCACAGCGCGCTCGAGAGTTTGCAAAAAGGAGAAGCTCTCAAGCCTTTCAACCGCTTTGAAGTTCAGGTGGCTGCACGAATTTGGAAAAGAGAGGATTCATTGTTTTCAGGTTTTGATACGGGCTTGACAGCAAGCAAAAATCCATTGAATAATTTATCAAAGTTGGCTCAAAGATTGCCAGATGAAGTTCATTTTTCCCAACTTGATTCAGAGGCGCATAATATGGCAGAATCAAACTCTGGCAACAACCCTTATCGCATTAACGATAAAGTTTGGGATAAAAGCCTAAAAAATCGAGTGGATCGCATGGAGGGCTATCAGACGAAAGTAAGCTACCTGCAAAGCCCAGAATACACAGACTTTCAGCTCTTACTCAATGAATTTGTTAAAAATCACGATGATGTACAGTTTATCATTCAGCCCGTGAATAATAAGTGGTATAGCTATACAGGTTTATCGCAGAAGATGTTGCAACAATTTTCAAGCAAAATCAAAGAGCAGTTGGCTAGCCAAGGCTTTACACATATTGCGGATTATACGAATAAATCTAAAACGCCATACTATGTTAGTGATACTGACCATATCGGTTATCGTGGCTGGGTTGCGGTTGACAAAAGCATCTCAGATTTTATGAAAAGCAAGTCAACTTCAAGTTATCACCTAGATAATGGAAAATATCTGTCGGAAGATTGGCAGAAAGCGAAATAATCTCTTTAATTTTAAGGAGATTATTTTAAAATATTCATGAAGTGTTGTATTGAATAACTGTGAAAACGGTTAAAATATTTGTTATAATAGATTCATAATATGGAGTGAAATAAAATGGATAATTATAGTGATATTATAGGAATGACTTTTCGACAAGTGAGAGAATCACGAAGTATATCGCTAAGCACAGCTTCAAAAGGTGTATTGTCAAAATCTCAACTTGCCCGCTTTGAAAAAAATGAGAGCCAGTTAAGAGCAAGTGCGTTATTGCAACTCCTTGATAATATTGGAGCTGCCCCAGAAGAGTTTTTTCATATCTTGCGCCAGTATGATATTGATGATTCTAGTAAAATGTTTGATAAAGTAGGTATATACGAACAAGAGTCAAAATGGATAGAATTAAAAAAGCTATATGATGAATGTGTTCAAAAATTTGAAAAAACTTTGAACCTCAAATTTAGAATTCAAGCAATTTCAATTAAAGCGATTCTTTATTCACATAAAGAAGCAGATTGTTTATCAAAAAATGAAAAAGATTTTATAATAAAAATGCTGTATGATAATGTTAATTGGGGAATGCGTGAGCTTCGCCTGTTTAATTGCACGTTAACCCAACTTCCTTATCATATGAGTACAGAATTAATGGAAGATTTGTTAAAAAAAGGAGAATATTATCGTAATGTTCCTGAGAATCGTAAGTTGATCATAATGGTATTGAGATCAGCAACATGGAACAGTCTTTATCATAAAGATTTCGGACATGGATATCAATATAAAGAGAAAATACGAGAAATCGCAATTAATTATAATGACTATTTTGCATGGATTGTTTCAAAAACATTAGCATATTCATGTGAAAATGAAAGAGAAAATTGGAGCCAAGCACTCATGGAATTGGATGAGTTATCAGAGATTTATAATCTATTGGGAGCTGATTTTGAAGCTAAAAATATAAGTGAAGAACGAAGAAAATTGATAAATAGAATCAAAAAGTGATGCAAATATGGGACAAATTAATTTTGTCCTGTTTTTTTTTTGCTACACTTTAATCCATAAGGACGAAAAGCTATGAATGAACTTCCGATAGAAAAACCGACACTGGAAATGCTTTCTTATGAATCTCATATTGATTCAATTTTATCCGCAAACCATCTTGATAAAACCAATTATTATCTTTCTATGGTTGATATGGAGGTCATTTTGCTTGAGAATTCTACTCACACTTTTTATGATTTTTTTATGGGAAGAACGATTTCTCAAGTTCCCTTAAGTAGAAAATTTATTTCTCGAAAAGATATAAGAACAGAAGATGAATTGGTAATTTATTTAGAAAAAGAATTGAAAAAAGAGAAGTATATTTATCTGAGTATAGATACATTTTTTGTAGAATCTTATAGTACGGCAGGGAATAAACATATTGTTCATAGCCCACTTGTTGCAGGAATAGATAAAGATAAAAATATATTAAAAATTTGTGATTTTTTCGACTATACACATTATTCATTTCAGTGGGTTAATTTGAAAAATTTTGTTCAGGCATATTATTACCTTGATAAATTTCTTTGGGAGATTAAGATAAAGGAACGAGAAAAGTGGCTCTATTGTATAGAAGAAATAGAGCCAACGAAAAAATTTACTAAAGTAGATAATTCAAAAATTCTGACAAATTATTTAAAAGGAAATTCAACAAATTTTTTGAGAAAAGATGCTTATTATTTTATTAACCAAAGATTAGCAAATGAGGTAAGTGATGTTATATATCAAATAAAAATTGTTCATGGAATACAGATATACGAATATTTGAAAGAAAGAATAAAATATTCTTTGAAAATGAACGAAAAATTTGACAAGAAGAGTATAACTTTACTTTATAAACATTTCAAGGTTTATAAATATTTAATGAATGAATTGGATTTAGATAAAGAATGGATTTATGATTGCGAAGAAAAGTCTAAAAAAGTAATGTTTTTAGGCCTAAAAGAAATGCTATCAAATAAATTTTCAAATTATAGTGCCATGTTGAACTTGATTGAAGATTTGAAAGTTACCGAAGAACGATATCTTAATGAAAGGTTGTTTAAATAAAAGTATGAAAAATTCAAGATTCAATAATATTGTTCAACGTGATGATAATCTATTAATTTTCAATTCTAAAAGCAAACGATTTGTGAAAATTCCAAAAAATATTTTTGAAAAAGAAGATAAAAATTCAAAGATACAAGACAAGCTAATTGATGCAGGAATTATGATGCAGGAGAATGTAGATGAAACTATGGATCTGAGTTTTGAATATTATCAATATATTTATGACTCAACATTGCGCCTGACAATTCTTGCATCAGAAGAGTGTAATTTCAGATGTTCATATTGTTATGAGAAATTTGAGCGAGGAAATATCTCCTCGGAAGTTTGTGAAGACCTGATTATATGGTTGAGAAAAAATATAAAAAATTACACGGCGGTTGAAATTTCATGGTTTGGAGGTGAACCATTATTAGGAATAAAACAAATTGAATATTTATCGACTGCATTTAGAGAAATATGCAGTCAGGCAAAACGTCCATATCATGCTAATATTACAACTAATGCTTATTTGTTGAGTGATAGGATGCTCGGGATTTTATTAAAAAATAAAATAAAAAGTTTCACTATAACACTTGATGGAATAGAGGCTACCCATGACAAGTATCGTATACTTCAGAATGGCAGAGGAACATTTGAAAGGATTTTGAATAATCTAAGAAATATTCGAGATAATTGTAAAGTTCGGGATATCAGCATAAATATTCGCTGTAATTTGACAAAGGATACACTTGAAGTGGTGGAAGACTATTCTAAACTTATGCACAACGAATTTTATGAAGATCGTCGTTTTTCTTTTTTCTTTCGACCCGCAGGAGACTGGGGAGGTGAACGAGTAAAAGAAATTGGAAGCAAATTAATTAAGAGCCTAGACCTTTTCTATGAAGGGATTATTAAAGCGTCGGAGAAATATCCAATGAATTTTTCTATTTATGGAGCCTTGCTTATGGACGGGAGATGCAACTCTTCGAAGAAAAACTATTATGTAATTGGAAGTAGTGGCTTGGTTTACAAATGTACGGTTCTTTTTGAAAGGCCAGAAAATAGAATTGGTGTGCTGACCAAAGACGGGAAAATGCTCATAAATCAAGAAAAGCATACAAAATGGATTTTTGGAAATGAAGAAAGCTGGATGAAATCCTGTGATAATTGCCCATTTACTTATTCATGTTTTGATAGAACATGTCCTGCCAAGGGGTGGATACTAACGGAACGGGGGAGATGTGGGTATGAAAAAAGTGCGATGACAAGTATTTTGTATTTGCTTGATAATCAAGATTATTTTGAGGAAGTCGGTATTCAGAAATGATGGATAAATTAATGCAGTGTTTTGAAAACTTAGGAATTTTTCTGGAAGATATTCAAAAATTTGATATAGACAAAGATATTGAAGATTCACTGGAGTTTATTTCATTAATTGTTGAAATAGAGGAAGTTTTTGAAATAAATATTCCTGATGAGTATTTAGACAGAAAGCGACTAAGAAATATAAATAGTATCAAAGATATGATAGTTGAAATTTCGAATAATGCTGGAGGGGATAATGAAAATTCTTAAAACTCACTTTAGATATCTAAAATATTTAAAGAAAAGTTCACTGATTATTCTGTTACTTTTGATAATTGCTAGCTCTGTTCAATATCTTTCTCAACCTTTAATTTTAAAGTTAGCCTTAAGTCTTCCTGCACAACCTAATGCTCATGATTTGGTGCTTTTTGCGTTGTTCGGCTTTTTGTGTTATTTGTGGATTTATGGTGTGGCTCTTATCACAAATATGTATATGTCCCATGTAGTGTATGAAAAAATATTTGTGAGGATTTCTTCTGAAATTTTGGAGAGATTTCTAGGGCAATCTTCAAAAAGAATTAGTGATTCTGAAAAAATTTCTAATTTATCTCAGGATGCAGATGCTTATCGTGATGCCTGGATTGTGCCACATCTTACGTTGCTTATCTGGGGAGCTGTAGTCGCCGTAACAATCAGCTATTTGCTTTTCACAAATTTCTTTTTAGGAGTTTTATTCTCATTAGGCTTATTACTAGTCCCTGCACCACAGGCCATATTAAATAAGAAAATGAGGCAAAGAGGGCAAGAATTAGTAGATATTAGAACACTTACACTCTCTAAAATTATGGATGCAATTCATGGAAGCCAGACCTTGCGTAATAATGGTGCTACTAAAAATATTTTTATTGATCTTGTCAATTTTATTGAGGCGCGTGAGAAATCTCGAACGAGAAATTCTTATCTATATAATATTTCATATTCAGCAAATGGGCTGACCGCTTTTTTAGGTCAAATTTTACCGCTCAGTATTGGCTTTTTCATGAATATGTATGGAGCTCAGATTTCTATACCGGCATTGATTTCTATGTATATTGCATCAAATCAGTTGACAGGTCCTGTGCAGCAAATGCTATATTCTGTCACTTTGGTTCAAGAGAATGGAGCTGTTTGTGAAAAATTAGAAAATATTTTAGACACAGAAAATACGAGTGAACGAGATACGAGTTCGGTTATTAAAAATATTACGAATTTAAAAATAAATGAAATTTCGAAAACGTTTGAACAGAAAAGTCTATTTCAAAAATTTTCATTGGATTTCAAAATGGGAAAAAAATATCTTATCACAGGTCATAGTGGGAGTGGAAAAACTACTTTGATTAAACTTATTAATAAAGAGTTAAAACCTGATATGGGAAATATTACGGTTATGAATGAAAAGGGGAATTCTTATGAAAACTATCAAAAAAATGTAGGGACAATTACCCAAAATCCTTTTTTGTTCAATGATACAATAGCGTTCAATTTATCATTAGGACAAAAATTTGAAAATTCAGAGCTTTTAAGTGTACTTTCTCAGGTTGGGCTTACTGATGAATTTGAAAATATACTGGATGTTATGATTGAAAATAATGGTGAAAATATTTCAGGCGGGCAACGAGTAAGGATTGAAGTAGCACGATTTCTATTAAGACAAAAAGATATCTTACTCGTGGATGAGGTAACAGCAGCCCTTGATAAAGAGAATGCAAAAAAAGTAAGAAGTTGTCTCCGCGCTTTGCCTGTGATGCTTATTGAGATTGCTCATCATATTGAGGATGAATACGATGAGACAGTAGATTTTGATAAGCTGACAAAATTTGGAGTTTGAGATATTATAAATTATTGGAGAAAAGTAGGTAAAATATGAATTTTAGGATCTTACTTGAGGATAAAAACGTTCGATGATTAGCAAAAGGAGAATCGATAAGTTCTGAGTTCTATGGTAATTCGGATAGGATTCAAGTGAAGAATCATGAAAAGAGTTATCATTATCTATTTTAAAAAGGATTTGATGTTTTCAGCAATACAGAGAGAATTGATAACTTACGTGAAATTTTTTCTATAATGTTTCAAAAATACTGTCTGAAAGCGAGTTGTGCTAAAATAAAGTTATGAAAAAAACAGACTGGTCGCAGCCTTTGCGTGCACGACTTTCGCAGGAGTATTTTCAGCAGATGATTGACTTTATCAACGAAGTCTATCATCAGGGGCGAATTTATCCAGATGAGGACAAAATCTTTTCGGCGATTGA
>JAIRUS010000143.1 GCA_031254295.1 Streptococcaceae bacterium
AGAGATAAAAGCACGCGCTTTTTCTTTAACTTTTTCATTTCCTAAAAATTTTTCCTAATTCTCTAGTTTGTTAATTCTTTAACTTAATATTACTTTAAGATATTAACACAATATATTTCACTTGTCTATCACTAAATTATAAAAAAGTTACAAAAAAATGCCCGAAGGCATTTTCATTTATTATATCCTTACAATCTTTAGTCCATGTAAACTTCTTGCTTCAAGACACCAACGTAAGGTAGGTTACGATAATTCTCATCATAGTCAAGACCGAAACCGACTACAAATTCATTTGGAATGTCAAAGCCAAGATAGTCTGGATCGATTTCAACTTTACGACCAGCTTTTTTATCTAGCATTGTCACAATCGTAACGATAGCGCCACGATGCTCTAGCAACTCTCTCAAATATTTGAGCGTCAAGCCTGTGTCAATGATGTCCTCGACAATGATAACCTCACGTCCATTGACAGGAGTGTCAAGATCCATAATCATCTTAACTTCGCCAGAAGACTTTGTGCCCCCATGATAAGACGACAAGGCCATGAAGTCCATCTCAACATGTGTGTCAATGTGCTTTACAAGCTCAGCTAAAAAAGGAATTGAGCCACGAAGAATACCGAGAATCAGAGGATTTTTTCCCTCAAAATCTTTTGTAAGTTCACTACCTAATTCTTTTGCACGTTGGGTAATTTGATCTTCTGAAATCAAGACTTTTTCGATGTATTGTTCAAGCATTAAGCTTCTCCCTCTTCTATATGAACTCTCGTCCAAATTATTAGCTTAATTGTAGCACTTTGCAAGGAGAAGCTCAAATCTGAAACAATATTCATCACGGGAATCGCATAAATCTCTGAACCGACTGCAATAACTGGTACATCACGGTCTTCCAGAGCTACTTTATTATCAATAAAGAACTTTTTCAACATCTTCGTTTGCCCATGAAGCTTAATCTTATCCCCAGCCTCGCGCTTTCTGAGCTTATATTCTACGTCTATTGGTAGATTTATCTTCAAAAATTCTGAATCATTCGGGTTTTCAGTCATTATCTCGACTTTTTTCTCAGATTTTACTTTACTAATATAAAATTCTTTACTATTTTTGATGAAAAAATAATTTTTAGATATAACTTCGTTATACTGCTGCGGACGTTGAATAATCTTTAAGACTTCGTTAAACGTTCGCTTATTCAACTGCAAGTCCTGAAAACCTGCAAAATAATCCTGTAAGATAAAATACTGCAAATCCTCACTGTGCAAGCGGAACTCTGACAAACTAATCCTCTCTCCGAGAATCTGCAAGTCCTTTATAGACTGCTCGATGAGATTCATGGCTCGGCTTGTCTCGTCTGATAAGTCCACCAGAGCCTCTATGATTCTCGGATTTTCCTTAGCCAGCTCTGGTAGATAGAGATTTCTCACACGATTACGTAAATGCTCGTTCTCATGGTTCGTCTCATCTTCAAAAAAAGTCTCTGCATCTAGCTCTGACTTCTCAAAGTCTAAAAGCGGGCGAATTAACTCTCCATCTTCAAAAGCTTGTCTTTCCTCCATGCCTCGAAGATGGCGGAGCCGTCGACCAGTCACGAGTCTCATAAAGACTGTCTCTGCTTGATCTGCTTTGTGATGCGCCGTTACAATCGCATCATAAGCTTCTTCTTTCATCACTTTTTTGAAATAGTTATAGCGAAACTCACGAGCTTTTTCCTCAGTGAAAAAGTCAAGACTTAGATTGGCTGGAAGCTCTGCAAAATAAAATGGAATTTTCAGCTCAGCCATTTTTGCACGTAAATAATTCTCTTCATCATCTGACTCTTTGCGTACTTTATGGTTGATGTGAACAACACCTAGCTCAACTTCTAGCTTTTCACGTAGATCGTATAGCCAAGAAAATAAGGTCATCGAGTCTTGTCCACCTGAAACAGCCACCAGAACTCGCCTTTTTTTATCAAAAAACTTCTTCTCTAAGCAGATCTTATAAAATTTATATTCATTTGGGCTCATTTTTAGTTTTGTCATTTCAAAGCCTCATAAACAGTTTGTGAAATATCTGTAATCACACTACTGGGTTGACTTCCTGTCGTCATCACGACAAGTATGTAGGGTTGACTCGTAAAGATAACGGCTGCATCATGATTTTCCTCATCTGCAATCCCTATTTTATGTGCCATATGAATATCACTTGGCAGGCCCGCCTCTATTCTAGAATCATCATACGATGTATTAAAAAGAGCATTAAACGCTGCACCGCCTTCGTCATAAAGTCCATTCATGACATTTGCAACCATTGTCGTTGTAGCTTCACGTGTAGTAAAGGACCACTCTTTGCCTGCCAACTGATTAATTGACTTTTGATAGTCTGCTGAAAACTTATCCGTTTCATAGTAAGCCAGCATATTAGAGGCGACATTATCAGACTCCTTAGCTGTCAAGTTAATCAACTCGTGCAATTGATACATTTGATTGTCTGGAATCTTACTCATTGAGCCTGTCCCAGCAGGATCAAAAGCTCCCCAGTTCAAATCATTAACTTCTGGGCGATATTGCAGCATATCAGACAAGCTTGCATTTCCATCATATAACTGTTTTTGCGTCCAATATAAAATTGGAAGTTTCCATAGGCTTGCTGCATAAATCATCTTGTCCGAATTTACAGTCGCTGTAAAGGAAGTGTCAAGTTGCTTTACAGTGATTGAAATATCTGGATTATTCCCATATTTTGCATTTAATGTTTGCTGAAGCCCTGACAAGTCTGGATTTTCAACTTTTACCGACTTCGCATCTATCCACCCTGTATGTCCCCCATCAAATAGAACATTATAATATTTCCCCCAATGTGTTGTCGCAATAGCCAGGGTTTGTAAAGCTTGCCCTCCACTAATTCTTGAATAAATTTCGCTATCATAGACTGTAAAGGGACTGTAAAGAGAGTTTACAGATTCCATCAAATACACCGTCGTTCTTCGCTTTTGGCTTGTCAACACAACATCTGAACCTACATTTTTTGAGCTCGCTGGAATATAGCTTCCATCTGAAAGTTTATATACTGGGACTTTATCAGAGTTATCTAGATTTGTAATTGATAACTCTGTCTGACCTTTTATAGTAGACTTCTTCTTTGTCAACTTTTTATCACTATAACTTGAAAATTCTTGTAAGGCAATTGCACGTTTGGGTATGACTGTAAGATACAGACTAGTTGGCGTTTTGCGAATAATTTCAACCTTTTCTTTTTTAGGAGGCCAAAAAAATGCTGGTGATAACAAAATCACAAGCACTAATATTTGCCGCCAGCTTCCCTTGACAGCCTTGAAAACCTTTGTAAAGTCTTTAATTTTTAGCTTTTTTAGCATCCTCTAAAACCTTTGTAATCATTTCATTTCCTGCTGATAGATCTTCACTGCGCCAATGTCCAATCTTTATAAACATTGGATTTCCTCCGTGGAGTAACTCATAGGTTCTCTGGCGCTGTCCAAATGCCTCGCTCGTCACATCCCACGCTAGATTCAAAAGAAGCGCCCGCTCCTCTGCTGAAACTAATGAGCTCGTCAAACTAGATTTTAAAATATCTGCTATATCTGCATTCTCAAATTGTTTAAAGTCAGGAATCCCTACGGCTGAGCCGCTTGAAAACTCTGCAATTGCAGCCAAAGCCTCATCATAATACTTTGTCAGTGAAGAACGTACTGCCAGCAAGGTTTGCATATTGGGCGTGTAAATCGTCCCCTCCATATGTCCTGTGACCTCACTTGCAACCACTGCTGCACGAATCAACTCCAGATTAACAGTTAGACTACCAAGCATTTCCTGGACCCGCAGAAACTCTGTCAAACCTAACTTTTCAGCCAAACCTACCGCAATTGCCGTCACAAATTCAAGCTTAACTGCACCACGTACCTCATCCTGATGAGCTGTGTGAACAAAAAGGCCACTCTCTTCAAAAAAAGCATTCGACTTTTCTACATTTCCACATACAAGAAGATTCTCATTTGGCACAAAAACATCGTCGAAAATTAAGAAAGCATCCAACTCATCAAAAGAATTTGCAAGGGGATGATCGCGTAGATCGCCCGTGCGTAAAGTTGATTTTCGACAAACCACTTTCAAGCTCTCAACATTCAGAGGGAGCCAAAATGCCAAGGCAAATTTATCATCTACGGCTGATAATCCAGGGAGATTAAAAACGAGCAACTGATCAGCAAATGGTGCTAAAGTGTTGACTTGCTTGGATCCACGAAGAACGACACCATCTTCACGTTCTTCTTTAATCCAGACACCTGCAAATTCATTACCCTCTGCTAATAGTTCCTGAAGTCCCTTACTCCGATCAACTTGTGGGTTTTGAATCGCATGCGAAACAAATAAATCTTCAGCTGCTACCATCTTGGACCAGTTTTTTGCATTTTCAAAGTAATCTCTACGTGAGTCGCTCCCTAAAACTGAGGCATATTCTGAAAGAACCGCCAGGCCTGCATCCATAAAGTCTGGTGTACGTCCCAACATGCCACATGATTCACGCGCAATTTTTTCATAGACTTGACGTTTTTCAATCAGGTCTTCGCTTGTGCGAGGCTTGATAAAAAGTTTCGAGATAGATTTCCCATTATCGTCCGTAAAACTGACAGATGGATCATTTTCACGTAGCTTATAGTAACGCTGGATTACTTCAAGCGTCTTTGAAAAAGTTATCTCTGAAGATAAGTCCTCTATTTTTCGGCCATCAAAATAAATTGTACGGCCATCATTCAGCTTGCCATTTTTCGTCGTCATTTAATTAATTCCCTGAATTCTGTGATGAAAGGCTACTGGTTGAAGAACTTGGAACTGTGAAAACCTTCTCGCCTGATTTGGTGAAACGATAGCGTGCTCTCGCATATTTTTGCACGTATATAGGGTTTTGCATATTTTTTATAAGTGCTGCCTGACTTGAAGCCTGATATCGAATTTCCTTACTGCTTGAAATTATCTTGGTTTGCGCTGTGCGCGATTCTTTAAGAGCCTGAAAAGACTTCACTAAACCATAAGTCGGAAGCGACAAAGCCACCACAACCGTAATCAAAATAAGCCCCAAGAATCTTCTCTTTGGTGCGGCCGTTTTTTTACGTTGCTTTGCAAGCTGCTCATTTGTATAATCGTTGTTTAAGCGTACCACACGTGGTGTACCTTTAGTCGTCTGTTGGTCCATTTGAATCTCCGTTTATACGAGTTTCAGAAATTATTTCATACATTTTCTCTGCATCTTCTTTACGCGCATTTTCAGTTAGCAGAAGAACTTTTGTCTCAAGAATTTTATTCCCAAAGCGTATCATGATGATATCACCTATTTTCAGTGTTGTTCCAGCCTTAGCAAGCTTTCCATTGACTTGTACACGTCCCTTATCTGTCACTTCCTTTGCCACTGGACGACGTTTGATAATGCGTGATACTTTCAAGTATTTATCGAGTCTCATAGAAAAAATTATAGCATTTTCAACTATTAAATTAAAGTCATTCAATAATTTTGATAGTAAAGCAAAAAGAATAATGTTTCACGTGAAACATTATTCTTTTTTATCTCGTAATCTTGAAAGTCCTTCGACAAACTTGATAATCTCCTGTAGCCAGTAGATATCTGACTTTTCAGGTTTGAATTTAATCATCATCTGCCCACGCTCATCACTGACACTTGCTTGAAGTTCTGTCTTAGCTAGTGCTTCAAAGTATTCCTGTCCATCATATATCGCTCGTGATGCCTTGTCCAGCTTGACTATAATTTCTCGTGGATGTTTCTCAATTTTCTCAATCAAGGCATTATCTGCAAAATGTTTAAGCAGACCAATCTCAAGCAACCATGCCACTTCATTAGGATAAGCACCAAAGCGATCAATCAATTCATCACCCAAGTCTTCATAGTTTTTACGACTATCAATCTGGCGAATTCGTTTATATATCTCAATTTTCTGGCGCTCGTCACTAATATAATCAGCAGGCAAGAAGGCATCTAGGCCGAGGGAAATTTCTGCATTGCTCCGTAATTTTTGCTTGTTGTTGCCCATTCCTTTTTGCACAGCTTCTTCAAGCAACTGAGAATAAAGCTCGTAACCTACTGTATCAATAAAGCCTGATTGCTCAGCCCCAAGCAGGTTACCTGCTCCACGAATGGATAAATCTCGCATGGCAATCTTGAAGCCTGAACCAAGCTCTGTGAAACCTTTGATTGCTTCCAAGCGCTTTTCTGATATTTCTGACAATATTTTCTCAGGTTCATACATCATATAAGCATAGGCCACGCGATTAGTACGCCCTACACGCCCTCGCAGTTGATAAAGTTGGGATAGGCCAAACTTATCAGCATTTTCAATAAAGAGCGTGTTTGTATTCGGAATATCAACACCTGTTTCAACAATGGTCGTTGTCACTAATACATCATATTCTCCATTGATAAATGACAAAAGTGAATTTTCAAGCTGAACCTCAGGCATTTGCCCGTGAATATAAGTAATCCGTGCCTCTGGAATAAGTTCTTCTAACTGAGCAACTTTTTGCTCGATATTTTCCACTCGATTATAAACATAGTACGCTTGTCCACCGCGTCCCATCTCACGTAGCACAGCATCGCGTATCACGCCATAGTTTTGTTCCATAACATATGTCTGCACTGGAAAACGATTCGTCGGTGGTGTTTCAATAACAGAGAGGTCACGAATCCCAAGCATTGACATATGCAGAGTACGCGGAATCGGTGTTGCAGTCAACGTCAGCACATCGACTTGGGTTTTCAACTCTTTTAGACGTTCTTTATGCTTGACACCAAAACGTTGCTCCTCATCAATAATCATCAAGCCAAGATCAAAGAACTCGATATCTTTCGAGAGAAGTCGATGTGTCCCCACAATCAAATCAATATGACCCTTTTTCAGTTTGGCAATAATTTCTGCCTGTTGAGCCTTAGTTTGAAAACGTGATAGTACACCAACATTTACTCCAAAATCAACAAAACGCTCTGACATCGTCTGATAATGCTGCTCTGCAAGCACAGTAGTTGGGACAAGGACTGAAACCTGCTTGTGATCATTAATGGCTTTGAATGCTGCCCGCATCGCAACTTCTGTCTTACCAAAGCCAACATCTCCCACGAGTAAGCGATCCATCGGCCGTGCCATTTCCATGTCTTTTTTAATTTCATTGACCGAACGTAGCTGATCAGCTGTTTCAGCATAAGCAAAAGCTTCATCAAACTCTACAATGCTCTCATCATCTTGAGAAAAAGAGAATCCTTTTTGGGTCTGACGTGCCGCATATAACTTAAGCAAATCTTCAGATATATCTTCAATCTGTTTCTGTACTGACTTATATGTATTTTTCCAACGTCCATCATTCAGCCGGTTGACCTTTGGTGCTTTGCCTTCACCTGCCGTATACTTACTTAGGGCATCCAGTTGGTCAATTGGAATAGAAAGCGTATCTCCCTTTTGATACTCTATCGTCAGATAATCTCGGTGTATGCCTGAGATAACGATGGTCTGTATCCCTAGATATTTACCAATACCATGCGTTCGATGTACAACATAGTCTCCAATTGACAGTTCATTGTAATCTTTTAAACGCTCTGCATTGGTAATATTTAGACGCTGTGTTCTCTTCTTTCTCGCACGACCAAAAATCTCTTGTTCTGTGATTAAAACGAGCTTTTCATCAACAAACACAAAACCATTTAGAAGTGTTAGCCCGACGACATTGACATTTTCTGAAAGGATTTCACCATTTACAGAATGTGTAAAGCTAATTTCCGTATTTTTAAGTGCATTACTGATTTTCTCAGTATTTCCGGCTAGAACAACTGTAAAGTTCTGCTTTACAAACCTGTCAAGTTCAGTGTAAAGCAAATCCATTTGCCCGAAAAACTGTTGCATGGAATGTTGATTAAAGTTGTATAGACTATCAAATCTTAGATTTCCTAGACCTTTTTGAAAGTTGGAAAAATAACTGACAGACTTACGGGCTCTCAAGATATGTAGATTATCCAGAAGATACTCCTGCTCTCCGATTGAACGCTCCATCGACTTCTCAGATAACTGAAAATCGGCGAGTTCCAGTGAGATTTTATGATCCATCTCCGTAATTTTCTGTAAATCATCTACAAAAATCTGAGTATTTTTCGGAATATAATCTGCCAAGCTAGCCGTCTTTTCATAGAAAAATTCGGCAAACTTTCGCAAATCCTTGTGCATAAAATGATTTCTAGCTGCTGAAACGATTTCCTCAAAATAAGCACTTTCGACTTCTGGCTCTTTTTCAAGCGCTGTAATACCTTTTTCAAACTCAGCCTCAGTCAGTACAAAGTCGGTAGCTGGACTGATTTCAACAATGTCAAGCTCCTGTAAACTTCGTTGACTCTCTGCATCAAACTCTCGAAGTGTATCAATTTCATCTCCAAAAAACTCGATACGAATTGGATTCTCAGCCTCAAGTGTATAGATATCCAAGATATCACCACGTAGTGAAAATTCACCTGGTGTCATGACACGCTGTACACGTTCATAGCCAGAACCGTCTAACATTTTAATTAAATCAGATAACGAATAACTATCACCACGCTCAAGCATGATAAAGTTTTCTTGAAAGTTATCTGGACTTGGAAGCATTGTGCGCCAAGATAAGAATGGAACAACTAAAAAACCATCCCGACTTGAATCAAGCAGGAAATTTAAAGCTGAAAGGCGATAAGCCGTACGATCTTTACTGGCCATTGCAAACTCAGCAAAGACATTATCGTCTGAGAAATATTGGAAGACTTTTTCGGCACCTAGCAAAGCTGACAACTCATCCACAAGTTCATTGGCATGAAACTGACTATCTGTTATTACGACATATTTATCAGGATTATTAGAGAAAGCATTTGCCATCACAAGCACTTTGCTCGTTCCTGAAAGTCCTGTCAAAAGCGTACGATTTGCCTTTGAAAAACCTACTTGCCAACTCTGTAAGTCCCGATTTTTATTAAAAAATTCGATTAAATCCGACATTTATACTTTCTTTACGGTCTAGCCGTTATATTTACTCATTGTACTTTCAAAACTATTCCCCTCAAGATAGTATTGAACCGCATCTGCTGCTTTTCTTATCCCAAGTCTAGCTTCCTCAGCATCTTCTCCGTCAAATTTTGATAGTACATGATTGACAACTGTTCCTCCTTGCTTAGGGCGACCAATCCCAATCTTGATACGTTTCCAGTCTTCATTTCCCAGATGCACAATCAGCGATTTTATGCCTCGTTGCCCACCAGATGAGCCTTTTTGGCGCATCCGTACACGTCCCACAGGTGAGTCCATATCATCTACTATCACAAGCAGATCATCTAGGCTAAGATTATAATATGTCATCAATGGCTTTATTGCGCGTCCTGACTCATTCATAAAGGTCAAAGGTTTCACTAAAAAGACCTTCTCGCCATTTACAAAAGTTTGGGCAATTGCTGCTGAGAATGTTTTCTCTTCTGAAAAACTGATACCAAGTTCCTGAGCAAGCAAATCAACTGTCATAAAGCCCATGTTATGGCGTGTCACGTCATATTTCTCGCCTGGATTACCCAAGCCAACGATCATTTTTGTCATTTTAATGTCTCCAGAAATTTATTTATTTCTTTTTTATTATGTAAAACTATAAGAGATTCCAGATTGATAACCTTGTCAACTGGGCCTTCATATATCCAACTGAGCATCTTTCTTAATATCTGTAAAGTCGGTCGATAATTTACTTTTTCAAGTCTTAACTTTTGTTTAAACCAGCGGATTAATACTCTTTTAAATAACAAAGTTCTTGGTAAATCTAAGAAAATTACATTGTCAACTTGCTGTAAAGCTGGTGTAAACCTCTCACGCAAACAGTCTTCAATAATGAAGTTATCCTGCTTTAAGATATCCCTAAAAAGCAAATCGATTTCATCATCTGAATGTTTGATGTTCCCAATTTTCATTTCAGACGCTGGCTCATGCACAATTTCGTCGAGATGATAGACGGGGAAGTCAAGTATTTTTGCCATTTTTATTGCTAAGGTTGACTTTCCTGAGCCAACTGAACCCACAATGTAATATTTCAATATCCCCTCCAAAAACGCAAAAAATCCGATAAAAACTTTATCAGCTTGTTGGTCTATTATAGCAAAAAAGACTTGATCTTTATTATCTTTTTTTGTTTGACAAATGATTCACGAAGTCGTAAGATAATCAGAGTATTTAAAAACATTTTAGGAGAAATTGTGAATTTTAAGAAAACGATTGTCAAAACTTCCTTAGTCTTACTAGGAACATTGGCTTTAAGCTTACTTTTGACAAGCCCAACTTTAGCGTCAACGGTCGGGACTACGCCAGTGAATACTGCTACAACAAGTAGTACAAGTTCAAAAACACCAGCTGTCACAACACAGCCAGTTGTACTGACCACAGCTGAACAGGCTGCGGCGCTTGCTCATACGACAGGTACTCAGGTTACGCCACCCGAGACGGTGACGATAGATCCATCTGTTACAAGTAGTGGAACTGTAGTTGATGAGACGAAAAATACAAGTGCAACATCTGGGACAACAAGTCCGACAACTACAGGAAATACTGGGACAACTGGAACGTCTTCTTCCGCAACAACAGGTGGAACAGTGTCGCCAACGCCATCAAGTACACGCACTGTAAATCCTCTGATTTCACTTTCTCCAAATCAAGATCCAAAGATTAACTCAATAAAAGTGACAGGGTCAATTAACAATGACATGACAGGTTCGGGTGTGATGGATAATGTCGAAGTCACAATAGATTCTAAAAATATCAAGGCCGATAATCTCCTCACACCTGATGGTCTGCACTGGTCAAGTGATACAACAGTTGTGCCGATTCATGAAACAGCCCTCGGGACGATTTCAGACCAAAACTTTCCTGTAGATGGACCAACAATCCCTGCGACAGCCTATACATTCAATCCAGGAGATTCAGGCCGTATCACAGATGTTGGGCAAACACTTTCAGGCTTGAAACTTGACATGCTTTACACGGTGGTGTCAAATGAC
>JAIRUS010000008.1 GCA_031254295.1 Streptococcaceae bacterium
TCCGTTGGGGCCAACAATGGCTACAGAGCCAAGTTTGCGCAGGTCAAGATTGATATTTTTAGCTAGAACTTCTTTCTCATAGCCGATTTTTACCTCTGCGACCTTTAAGACTTCATTACCTGAGCTCTTCTCTGATGAAAAGACCAGATTCATTGCCTTTCCAGATTTTGTTGGTGCATCTAGTCGTTCTATCTTATCCAAGCGTTTTCGTCTTGACTGAGCCCTTTTCGTCGTTGAGGCACGCACCAAGTTTTTGGATACAAAGTCCTCAAGTGCTGCAATTTCTTTTTGCTGCTTTTCATATTCATTTTCTTGAGTAATCAAGTTAATCTCGCGCGCGGCTACATAAGCTGAATAATTTCCAACATAATCTGTCAAACGTCCACGTGAAAGGTCAAAAACTTCTGTCACGACACGATCTAGAAAATAGCGATCATGCGACACAATCAATAATGCTCCCCGATAATTCGTCAGATAATTCTCAAGCCAAGCCAAAGTTTCGATATCCAAGTGGTTGGTCGGCTCATCTAAGACTAATAAATCTGGAGCTGTTAACAGCATTTTGGCGAGTGCTAGGCGTGTCTTCTGGCCGCCAGATAAACCAGAAATTTTGAAGTCCCACATTTCCTCTGGAAATTGAAAAGCGTTCAACATGGCTTTCAAATCCGACTCAAACGTATAGCCTCCATGACTACTAAAACTCTCATTTAGCAAATCATAACGCTTGACTAGACTTTCCAAGTCTTGACCTGAAACTTCTGCCATTTGAAGCTCCATCGCACGAAGCTCAGTTTCTTGCGATTGTAATTCTGAAAAGACCGACTCGAGTTCTTTCAAAACTGTTCTGTCAGAAGAAAGATTACTATTTTGAGCCAGATAACCGATTGTCGTAGACTTTTGGACGATTACAGCCCCACTAGAAGGTTCTTCCTCTCCAACAATCATCTTCAATAAAGTTGATTTCCCAGCCCCATTTTTTCCAACCAAGGCAACTCTTGATTTTTCCTGAATTGAAAATGAAATATTTTCAAATAAAACATCGGCTCCAAAAACACGCGCTAAATTATTTCCTTGTAAAACTATCATTAAAATATTATAACGTAATATTGTTCTATTTCAAACGAACTATCAAAAAAGCTTGGCCAAGCCAAACTTTTATATGTTTTATTTTTTCTTTTTCAGAGCGCCAAACATAATTCCAGATACAATTGCACCAATAAGGATAAAGAGCAGATACAAGAAAGGATTATTTGTCAAAGCAAGGACAAAGATTCCTCCGTGTGGCGCCATGAGTTTAATACTTGCCATTCCAGTCAAAGCTCCTGCCAGTGCCGATCCGACCATAAATGATGGAATTGCGCGGGCTGGGTCAGACGCACCAAATGGAATAGAACCTTCTGTAATGAAGCTTAGCCCCATGACAATATTTGTCAGACCTGCATTGCGTTCTTCTTTTGTAAATTTATTTTTGAACAGGAGAACAGCCACTGTCGTTGCTAATGGTGGAACCATACCGCCTGCCATAACAGCTGCCATCGTCACAGAACCTCCTGTTGCGACTGTGCTTGCCAGTGTTCCAGTTGCAAAGATATAGGCCGCTTTATTAATTGGACCGCCAAGATCAATCGCCATCATACCGCCGACGACAAGACCTAGAATTAAAGCCGAAGCGCCTGATAGACTCGCCAAAAAATTTGACAGCCCCGTATTGATTGCGGCCATTGGAATATTTACGAAAAGCATCAAAAAGCCTGTAATCAAAGTCCCAATCAAAGGATAGAGCAAGATAGCCTTGATTCCTTCAAGTGATTTTGGAAGTCCACTGAAAAGCTTACGCAATAGAAGAATCACACCGCCTGCTAGGAAACCGCCAACTAAAGCACCAAGAAAGCCTGATGGAATTTGCTTCGTTGGATCTAAATGGCCAAAGGCGAGACCAGATGAAGCCATTGATCCTGCTACAAAGCCTGCTACGAGACCAGGCTTATCTGCAATCGAGTTAGCAATAAAACCAGCTAATACTGGAAGCATAAAGGCAAAGGCGGTAACTCCAATATTTTTAAAGTAAGCTGCAATCGGATGATAGACACCAAGTTGTGCCAAAGCTGAATGAGGCACGCCCATTGCTTGATCAATCAGAAAAGCGAGCGCAATCAAGATACCTCCACCAACAACAAATGGAAGCATAGCTGATACACCGCCCATCAGATGTTTGTAGAAAGCTGCCCCAAGTCCTGTTTTCTCTTCACCAGTTGACGCACTTGAATCACTCGCATCAGCTTCGTAAACTTTTTCCTTTCCTGATAAGGCACGTTGGATCAAGTTTTCTGGTTCACGAATTGCAGCCGCAACTGGAACTTGAACCATCTGTTTACCTGCAAAACGTGGCATGTCAATCTTTTTATCAGCTGCCACAATGACAGCATCAGCTTTTTTGATATCTTCAGCCGTCAGTTTATTATCAACACCACGCGCACCATTTGTTTCAACCTTGATGGCAACGCCCATTTCAGCTGCTGTCTTCTTCAGAGATTCCTCAGCCATATAAGTATGGGCAATACCTGTCGTGCAGGCCGTCACCGCCACGAGATAATGCTCTGCATTTTCAACAGTTTTGATTTCTTCCTGTTTTTCTGAGAAAAGGGCGATGACATCACGTGGATGCTCAGCTTTACGTAATTTGTCTTGGAAGCCATCTTTCAAAAGATAAGTCGAAAGTTTTGCTAGAGCTTCTAAGTGTGTGTCATTGGCTCCTTCTGGGGCTGCAATCATAAAGAATAAGTCAACCGGCTTCCCATCAAGCGCCTCATAGTCCACGCCTGTCGCTGATTTGGCAAATAATACAACAGCTTCTTTAACAGCCGCATTTTTACTATGTGGCATGGCAATGCCATCTCCGAGACCTGTCGAAGTCTGTGCTTCACGTGCCATAATACCTGATTTGAAAGTTGCAAAATCTGACACGTAGCCCTTATCCACCAGCTTTTGAACCATTTCGTCAATCGCTGCTTCTTTTGAAGTTGCTGAAAGCTCCAGTATCATCAGCTCAGTTTTAAGCAAATCTTTTATTTCCATTTTAAATCTCCTTTATTTCTATCTTATTGAAAATTTCATTGACAAATTCACGCGTTGGCATATCCGACGAGAAAGCCTTAGCGGTTCCACAAGCCACCCCTTGCTTGAAGGCTTTCACTGGATCTTGGGACTGACTATACTCGGCAATAAATCCTGCTACGGTTGAGTCACCAGCTCCGATTGAGTTCTTTAGTGTTCCTTTTACAACTGGCGCATAGTAGTTGCCTTGTTTTGTAAAAAGTAAAGCTCCCTCAGCTCCCATCGAAACGATGACATTTTGTGCGCCCATTACCAGCAATTTTTCTCCGTAAGGAATGATTTCTTCATAGCTTTCAAAGTTTTCAGCAAAAATTTCAGCTAGCTCAGCCTTATTCGGCTTGATAACCAGAGGGCGGTCAGCTAAAGTTTTCAGTAACTTTTGACCATCTACATCAATGGCAAACTCTGCGCCAGCCGCTTTTACTTTTTGAATCAAGGTCGCGTAAAAGTCCTCTCCTAGCACTTGAGGAATGTTTCCTGCAAACACAATGCTATCAGACGGCTTCAAACGACCAAACTTAACTAAGAAATGTTGGATTTCTTCTTCCGTAATATCAGGGCCAAGTGCATCATAAGAGGTTTCTTCATCTTGTTTTTTGACTTTTACATTAATGCGTGTCTGCCCATGAATCGGCGTGAATTCACTTACAACCCCATCTTGGGTCAAGTCATCTATGATGGCCTGTCCAGAAAAGCCACCAATAAAGCCTAGAGCAATGTTTGGAACGCCAAGTAAAGTCAACATACGACTTTCTAAGATTCCTTTTCCCCCAGCTGAAACTAGAGTATTGGAGGTCCGATTGACCCCACCAATCTCCACCTGATCATAACGCATAAAATAATCAAGTGCTGGATTGAGTGTTACAGTATAAATCATTTATTTCCTTCTCTTTCTGTCAATAGCCTGACTTCATCAGGACTGGCAAATTTCACAAAACTTGTTTGGCTGATTTTGGACGAATCTAGTAACAAGAAACTTTTTTGACTCTGCTTAATGGCTAAAGTTTTTACTGCAGCTTCTTCTTGGTCTGGCGTCATCGCCCCGATTTTTTCATCGTAGGCATTCGCCCCAAGGAAAGCCACATTGAAGTGATAACTACTCAGCTGTAACAAAGCTTGGGAGCCAACAACAGCATCTGTTGTCCGCTTTTGCTGACCTCCAAGTATATAGACAGTGCTATTCGGATTTCGGATACTTAATAAATGCGTAATAGAGTTTGTCACAATTGTGATTTTAAGCGAAGACTGATTTATCTTCTCGGTTAAAAATCCTGTCGTTGAGCCTGCGTCCAAATAAATCACGTCTCCATTCTTTATTTTCCTGATTGCCTTTTCAGCAATTTTTTCCTTGGCCTGAATGTTTTTGGAAGATTTTTCAAATAATGAAGGTTCTTTGGAAAGTTCTTGCACAAGTTCAGCTCCACCATGCACCCGTCTCAATTTTCCTTCGGCCTCTAAATCATTCAAATCTCGACGCAAAGTCGAAAGCGACGCTACAGTCAGTTCACACAGTTCTTCTATAGTTGCTTGTTTTTGCTGCTTGAGCTTAAACATTATTTTTTCTTGTCGTTCAATTGCTAACATTTTCACTCCTTGGATTTATTTAATTTATCATAACACTATTTTCATTCAAAATCAATCAAAAGCTTTCAAAAATTATAAAAAAACTTCAAAATCTAAATTTTGAAGTTTTTTGTAAATGTAAACTTTAGGCAATCTCTTCCAAGATTTGTTTTATTTGAGCTTTTGTATGAACTCCTGCCTCTTGACGCACGACCTGACCGTCTTTCATGAAAAGCAAAGTAGGAATTGCCATGACACCAAAGCTTTGTGGCGTAAGAGGATTCTCATCAACGTCCATTTTCACGATTTTCAACTCTGACTCATCGAGTTCCTCTGAAAGTTGTGACAGAATCGGCGCCTGCATGCGACAAGGACCGCACCAAGTCGCCCATAAATCTACCAAAACTGTACCTGTTGCTGTTTCTTCCGCAAAGTTTGTATCTGTTGCTATGTATTCCATTTTTTTCTCCTTTGTGAGTATGTTAATCATAACATTTTAAGCTTAAATGGCAATTATTTTGCTCATAGCCTTAAAGAGTTTTACCCCATTCCATAACATCACTTCAGAATTGCAATGGTTGCACCAGAACCACCAGCGTTCACTGGTGCATATTCAAAGCTCTTGACATGTTTATTCGCTTGGAGTTTCTGTTTCACCAAGTTACGAATAACTCCCGTACCGATTCCGTGAACAATCGTGACACTACTTAGATTAGCAAGTAAAGCTTGATCAATATAGTTATCAATCTCGAGATTTGCTTCTTCATAACGTGTCCCCCGCAAGTCCAATTGTGCTTTCACATTTGAGCTTACTTTTCGAGAGATATTTTTATTTTTAGCAGACGGTTTTTCAACTGTATCTAGAACTTCTAGGTCACCCTCATCAACCTTAGCAGTAATTGTACCAATAGCCACCTGCCAGCGTCCATCTTTTTCAAGCCTTATTAATTTGCCACGTTGCCCAAAACTTGTCACAAGAACTTCTGCCCCTGCTTTTAGTCCACGACTGGCCTTGGCTTTTTTAAGCACGCGATTTTTCGATAAGTCAGGCACTAGTTTATCTAACTCTGCCATACCTGCAATCACTTCATGCGGTTTGAGTTGCATCTTATCATTTAGATTTTTTAAGATAGATTGTGCTTCCTCACGTGCCTTTCCAGCTATCTCAGCTGCTTTCTCGCGAGCGGATTCAATCATTTTATCTCGTTCTCTCTCAAAGCTTTTCTGATCACGTGTAAGTTGGCTATGAATTTTCTCACTATCTGTCTTAAGACGTTTGATTTCTGCTGTTGCTTCTTCTTGCTCATGTGCCTGAACTTCGAGACGTTCTATCAGCCCATTAACATCTGTTTCAGTCTCGTTCATTTCCGACTTTGCGGTTTCAATAATTGACTCTGACAATCCCAGCCGTTTTGAAATTTCAATGGCGTTTGAACGCCCTGGAATCCCCAGTAGAAGCCTGTAAGTTGGACGTAGCTTTTCAACGTCAAACTCCATTGAAGCATTTTCTACACCGTCTGTTTCAAGACCATAGGCCTTAAGTTCTGGATAGTGTGACGTCGCAAGGGTTTTGATATGATGTTGACCTAACTCTTCAAGAATGGCCTTAGCCAACGCTGCTCCTTCTTTTGGGTCTGTTCCTGCTCCCAACTCATCTAGTAATACTAAGCTCTTATGATCTGCCTGTTCCAAAATCTCAATCAGGTGTGTCATATGACTTGAGAAAGTTGATAAACTCTGCTCAATCGACTGCTCATCCCCAATATCCGCAAAGATTTCTTCAAAAATGGCAATTTTAGAGTTTTCTGCTGCTGTGATTGGCAGAGTCGATTGTGCCATCAAGGTAAGCAAGCCCAAGGTCTTCATCGTGATGGTTTTACCGCCTGTATTGGGACCTGTAATCACAATGGTATTCAAGTCGTTGGCAAAAAGAATGTCATTGCGGACAACTTTTCGTTGCTCAATCAATGGGTGTGCCGCTTGATATACATGAATTTCACCATCAGTTGAAAGTTCAGGGATTGTCGCTGCGTATTTTTTCATGAACTCAGACTTGGCTTTAATCAGATCGAATTTTCCAATCAACCATGAAGTCTGTTGTAACTCTGGAACGTAGTCCAGCAGTTTTTCAGATAATTCTGTATAGATACGCGCTACTTCATTTTTTTCTTCAATCTTCTTTTGGTTCAACGAATTATTGCGGGTTACAGCTGCATTGGGCTCAATAAACAAGGTCTGCCCAGAGCTTGAAATATCATGCACGACGCCTGGAATTTTAGATTTATTTCCTGCGCTGACAGGTAAGACTTTTCGTTCATTACGAATCGTAATCAGATTCTCTGTCAGATCAGAAGCATGGCGACTGAGCATATCCTGCATTATCTTATCAATGGCAGACTCATCCTGCTTAATTGCTGTACGCAGCTCACTCAACTTTTTAGAAGCCGAATCCATGAGAACCCCTGCCTCATCAAAAACGGATAATAGCCTCGTAAGTTCCTTATTCTCAATAATTTTTTCTAATGATTCTTCAAGATTTGGAAATTCTACATTCACAGCATTAGCAAAATATTGCTTAATTCTTGTTCCTGCAGAAATCAAACGCTTAATTGCTAGAAATTCTGGCCCGAAGAGACTGGCTTGAAGTTGCAGACGCTTAAGAATTTCTGTAACATCTTTGGTGCGTAAAATCGTGATAGGGCCGTTTTCAGCTACTACTTGATTGAACTCTAATAACTCATCAAATTGTTTTTGGATTTTGTCCTTATCAAATAGAATTGCTAAATGGTCGAGTTCGTATCGCCCTTGTTCACTTGCTAAAAAAGGCGCAAATTGTGCCTTTACCAAGTCAAATTCTAAAGTTTTTAATATTTTTTTATTCATTATTATTGTTGTTATTACTTACTTACTTAATATAATTTTATATGCAGCATATTGCTGATAAATAGATGTAAAAGTGCATTTGAGGAAATTGGCGTATGCAGAACTATCCACTGTGCCAGTTGTGAAGATGAAAGAAAAGTTTGAAGCCCCGAAACTGGCAAGAGAGCCAGCAAAGTAAGGGCTAATTGTAAAGAAAAATAAGTTACAAGCAGGCTCAATATTCCTGCTATCCCTCGCCCAATCTTACCAAAAGATAATAGCCTTCTATACCTTCGTACAACGAGCAAAAATAATCTCGCCACTATATTGGCTGAAATAAATAGCAATGAAAAGGCTACAGATGCAAAAAAGGCCTGACTCGCTCCCGTTAGAACTGACTTACTGATAATTTGATAAGAGTCGCTAGGAACAGAAAGTTTCAGATAGCTTATCATTTTTAAAGCAAACTCTTGATAAAACAGGCTTGCGACTACAAATGAAAAGAGGCTCGCAAGCAAACTCATCAATTGTAAAAACAATCCACGACGCCAGCCTTTCATAAAAGAGAGAACGAGAAATACGATGATAATAAAAGTTAAGAGCATTTTTTCTCCAATTATTTTAGATATCTAAAACTTGTTTATAAATTTAATTTTTTATAGAAGTTACTGCTTCTCTGCAAATAAAGATGAACTATGCCCATTTCTGATTTTATGCCCGAAGTCAATGTTTTTCGCAATGTCATTAATCGCAATAGCAGCTTCACCAAATCCGACAGAAATAAGCGGTAATTTCCCCTCATAGTCGCAAGCATCACCAGCTGCATAAATTCCTGTCAAATTCGTTCTCATGGCAACACCCGTACGAATCTTTCCTGTCCTTGACAGGTCAAGTGACTCAACTATTTGATTGTTTTCCGTCATAAAGCCATGAAAAACAAGAATCTTGTCAACATTAAGATCGAATGGCTCGTCATCAGCTTTGATTTTTTTCAAGATTATTTGATTTTCTACTAAGGCCGAAATAACATAAGGAGTATGTAATTGAATTTTTGAGTTTTCAAGTTGTGCAACTGTATTTTCAATAGCTCGAAATTCATTCCGGCGATGAATCAAATGTACTTCTGAAGCAACGCCCTCTAACATGAGAGACCAGTCTAGGGCTGAATCTCCCCCACCAAAAATAGCAACTTTTTTATCACGATAGTCTTCAATATTTTTCACAAAATACGAAAGCAATCCAGATTCACGCGCAACAACTTCTCCTTCGACTTGTAAAAGGCGAGGCTTTAGCAGACCATTCCCTGTCGTAACTAAAAGGCTTTTTGCCAGATAAGTTTCTACCGATGTGCTAATTTCAAATAAATCTTCCCGTCTCTCGACCTTTAAAACTTGCACACCACAAGCGAGGTCATATGAGACCAACTCGAGTTGAGCCAAGAGATTCTCACGGAGTTGACTTCCCTTGATTTCAGGGATTCCAGCAATATCAAAAATTTTCTTTTCTGGATATAGATGATAAGGCTGGCCGCCTACTTCATCAAAATTTTCGAGAATCTGAACCGAAAGCCCGCGCATTCCTGCATAATAAGCCGCATAAAGCCCAACTGGTCCAGCTCCAATAATTATTAAATCATGAATTTTCATTTCTCACTAATTATAGCAAATTGGCTAATCTTCGTCTTTCTTCTCACTTGCTCCCGTCTGATTGTCAATTACATCTGCAAATGAAACCTCATATATCTCATGTACCCCCTGAAGCATTTTGGTAAGACGATTAATAAACAACATCAGCCAAGAAAAACTTGCTGCAAATGAAATTATTTCAAAAGCTGTCAAGTTCAGATAGCCAATCATTTTCCATGATACATAGCTGACAACGAGGAAGACGACAACGCCATATGAGATATAGATAAATTCTTTTCCAGCTTCTGGAAAGAGCCAGCGTATCCCCAAAACTGCTAGCCCCATGAAAAAGACAATCAAAATCGCAATTTGATCATGCCAAAAATGTGCATGGCTCGTATAATCAACATTATTTGGAATCAAGCCAACTCCAGCAATACATAATGCCGTCAAAGTCAAAAGAATTCTCAAGGTAAGATGACGCCAACTTCTTCCAACCTGATCTGCGAGGGCTACAAAAATGTAATCAATCAGTGCAATAAAAAGAGCCCCTGAAATAATCAGAGTCAGATTAAATTGAAAACTTGAATTAGATTGACTCGTCCCGAGAATTGAGAAATTCCGCTTCCACCAGTATTGATTTCCATTTGTAGCCATTGACGCGATAAGTCCACCCACCATAACTAAAATCAGCATATTTACAAGCATTTCAATCGAAAAGTTATCCACCACAAAGATAATGAAATAATTTAAAATTCCTGCAAACACTCCAAAAATTATGGTCGATGTCACAACGTCAAAACCTGCCCCATAAAAAATCTGGTCAAAGAACCAAAAAAGTGCGACAAGCGATAGTGTTGAAATAATTAGTTCCGACACCACTACAGTGATAAAAGTTCGCCAATAAATTTTCTTCGTCATATGACGATAAAGCTTTTTACGTCGTGCAACATAAGCTAATATAAAAGTGATAAAGGCTGTACCATTAGCTAAAATGTCTACCGCTGTCCCGATTGACATATCCCCCGTCAAAGGAATCGTACGATAACGCATGACAAGAGCAATAATCAAAAATACAATCGTCACAATAACAGTCGGCAAAAGAAACCAACGTGGTGCATAGTCACACTGATTTCTTACATTTGCAGCTCGAATCGTAAATGAATCCTTTGCAATTTCTACGACTTCCACCTCTTCAGAATCTTTAATCAAATCTAATTTACTATAAAGTTCTTTTGGTAGAATTATCTTCTTTTCTGCAGTCATAATTCCTCCATGTTCATTTTGCAGATACAATTAATTTCTTATTTTCTTCGTTTTTAGGTCTTCTTCTAAAAGAACATCTCTATTTCTAGTTGGTAGTTTCCTAGAAGCTGTTCTTCTTTGAAAATTCTATATTTTAACGATAACTGTTTTTCAGATTGAACAAATTCAAGTGTCTCAATTTTCAACCAGCCTAATGCTTCATAAAAGGTCTCACTAAGTCTGTCCAGCGAAAATTCCATAATCGTCTTGGGATTACTATAGGCAATCCTCTTCAGTGAACTTTCATTGTAAGAAATGAGATTTTTAATTTTTCGCTCATCTTCAAATTCCAAGAAAGTTTTATTGAGACGCTCAATTTTATTTCCTTCGAGATGTTCAACCACAGTTTCAATCTTGCCATCTATTTCAATATGATTCTTTAATAATAATTTCACCTGTTCATTTTACACTATTTTCAGCTAGAATTTCAACTAAGCCCGCATTTACAAGTTCTTTTGTGATAAAATTAATTTATGACTAAATTAGAGAAGGTTTTCAGAGATCCAGTCCATAACTTCATTGAAATCGAAGATCCAATTATTTATGGGCTTATCAATACAACAGAATTTCAGAGATTGCGTCGTATTAAGCAACTCGGAACAACTTCCTTTACTTTTCATGGGGCAGAGCATAATCGCTTTTCACACTGCCTCGGTGTCTATGGAATTGCCAAACGTATCACCGATCGTTTCACACAGTATTTCCCAGACGTCTGGAATCCAGAGGAAAATCAACTGACACAATGTGCCGCTTTACTGCATGATTTGGGGCATGGTGCCTATTCTCATACTTTTGAGCATTTATTTGACACAGACCATGAAGCCATTACACGTGAAATTATCACATCACCCGAAAGCGAAGTCAATTCAATTCTATGTCAGGTTTCTCCAGACTTTCCCGAAAAAGTCGCCAGTGTCATTAATCATAGCTATCCGAACCAACAAGTCGTACAGCTCATTTCGAGCCAAATTGACGCTGACCGCATGGATTATTTACTTCGTGACGCCTATTTTACAGGTGCTATTTATGGCCAATTTGATTTGACCCGCATTCTAAAAGCCATGGTGCCAATTGAAAACGGAATTGCTTTTCGTTTTAACGGCGCGCATTCCGTTGAGGATTATATCGTCAGCCGTTATCAGATGTATATGCAGGTCTATTTCCATCCTGCTTCTCGAGGTATGGAGGCCATGCTCGCTCAACTTTTGAAGCGTGCCAAGTTTTTATACTATCAAAGACCTGATTATTTTAAACTTAGTTCTCCTTGCCTGATCCCTTTCTTTGAACAAAACTTTACTTTAAAAGATTATTTGAGGCTTGATGATGGCGTCCTAGAAACTTATTTTCAAACTTGGATTGAGTCTGATGATAAAATCTTATCAGATCTTGCTTATTCCTATACAAATCGAAAAATATGGAAATCTTTTAAGTTCTCCGACGAAACTTCTCTTGGCAAAATGCAAGATATTATTAAGTCAGCTGGCTTTGATCCAGCATTCTATACTGCCATCCATAGCAATTTTGATCTACCATATGATATCTACAAACCTAAATCTGACAAACCAAGAACAAATATTGTTTTGATTAATAAAGACAAAACGATGACAGAACTCTCCGAAATCTCCCCTCTTGTCACGACCCTATCTGGAAATATCTATGGAAATAATCGCTTTTATTTTCCAAAAGTTATGTTAGACAATCCAGAATTCACACAATACATACGAAATGAGGAACTCATTCATGATTAAACTCGTAGCCCTTGATTTGGACGGCACAACTCTTGATTCAAATGGCAAGATTACTACAGAAGTTAAAGAGGCAATTACCAAGGCTAAAACTGCTGGTGTGAAAATTGTAATCTGTACTGGGCGCCCACTTCCAGGAGTACAATGGATTCTTGATGAATTAAATCTACGTGAGAAAGGCGATTTTGTCATCACTTATAATGGCGGCTTGGTGCAGCGCGCAGACACTGGCGAAGAATTTATCGCCCAAGGTATCAGTGGCGAAGATTTTCTAGACATTGACAATGCCGCAAGAAAGTCTGGTCTTCATATCCATGCAGCGACACGTGATGGCATCTATACAACTAATCGTGACATCGGCAAATACACAGTCCTAGAGGCCCATGAAGTCCATATGCCACTGCATTATCGGACAGCCGAGGAGATAATGAGACTCGAACTCATTAAGGTCATGATGATTGATGAACCAGAGATTTTAGATGAGGGAATTGCTTATCTACCGTTTGAGCTCTTTGAACAGTTCAACATGATTAAGTCTGCGCCTTACTTCCTCGAATTTGTCAATAAAAATGTCAGCAAAGGCAATGCCATCCTGCTCCTTGCAGAAAAACTTTCACTTGATGTTGATGAACTCATGGCGATTGGCGATGCTGAAAACGATCGGGCAATGCTAGACGCCGTCGGCTCCCCAGTCGTGATGGAAAACGGCAGTGATGCGCTCAAAAAAATTGCTAAATATATCACCAAGTCTAATGATAACTCTGGTGTCGCCCACGCTTTAAATACTTGGGTATTACCTGATTATAATTGATAAAATTAGACTTTGATACAAAAAATAAACGAAATTCCTAGAATCTCGTTTATTTTTGTATCATTTTTTCAGTTTAGAACTTGTGATTCATAGTATTACTTCTTCTTTGTTAGGGCAACCACGCGGCGTGTCTTGTATCCGAAAATACCTGCCATACCAAGAGCCGCAAAGCCGATGTATGGTGCAATCATATCACCGTCACCCGTATCTGGGAGCGTGACTTTTTTTACATTGTTCGAAGCTGGGCTTGCGTTCCTTGTAGCTTGACCGTTATGCGCTTGGACTTGTGCAAGTGTCAGATTGCTATTTATTTGAGTACTTGACGCAAAACCGTAGCCCGCAAAGTTCCCTGGAGTATTTTGAGCATCAAATATAATCGCTGCGCCAAGTAGAGTTGGGCTATTGACCTCGCCAGTGTTACGATTTATCCACTGGTCCGATTGGAGCGTCTCATGTTGAACAATATTTGATGGATCAAGAGTCGCGCCTGTCAGATAAAGGCTTGCATGAGGATTAGCTCTAAGTCCATCCGCCACACGTGTGTCATAGGTCGTCGTCACCGTTGTACCATTCACTACTTTAGTTTCTGTGTGGGCTGGTGTCGCTGTGATATCAACAATATCAAAGCGATACTCTGTATCACTGACCTTTGTTACATTGGTAAACTTTCCTGAGAATTCACTGACAAAGTTCTGTGCACCATTCGCATCTCTGGAAGTTCCCGTAAATGTCCCATCTGGATTTACCTGAATAGATTGCCAAATGCCTCCTGCCGTTGCGCCTGCGTTAAAATCTGATGACATCTGCCCAAACAAAATGGCAGTCTGAGATGAGGTCAAAGTCGCACCAATCGCAACAGCATTAAGCGTCTGAGCTGCTTGACTTGAAGCTGAACTAGCGACGCTTGAAGTAACTGAGCTGGCACTACTTACAGCGCTTGAGTTACTAGATGATACGACAGAGCTGGCACTACTTGACGATGAAGCTGTACTTGAAGTTACGCTAGAGGCCACAGAACTCTGACTACTTGATGAGACAACACTTGAAGTAGCTGAGCTGGCACTACTCGACGCTGTACTAGAGCTAGACGATGAGAGGAGACCGTCCTGAATATCTGCGACGATAACAAGCGCAAGCCCTCCGGCGCTCTCTAGCGTTCCTCCTGCTAGATTCCCTGCAGACCAAGCCGTGCCATAACCAGGGATGGCTGCGTCCAGCGTCGCCGCATAGATAGAGCCAGCGGCAGACTCGGCAGAGTTCCATAGCGAAATTAAGCTATTATGAGTTGAAGCCACTACAACCTGCGCCGAATAAAAAGCTGGATTATTTGTCGCTAACGAATAGGCACTAGATATCAAAGAGTTTGCTGACTGATAGGCAGGGCTATTAGTAACTGACGAAGTAGCACTATCCACAATGCTATCAACCAAAGAGCTTGCTGATTGATAGGCAGGACTATTATTACCTGACGAATAGATGCTATCCCAAATACTACTAACCAAAGAGCTTGCTGATTGATAGGCAGGAGTATTAGCAGCTGACGAAGTAGCACTATCCACAATGCTACTAACCAAAGAGCTTGCTGATTGAAAGGCAGGACTATTATTAGCAGCTGAATCCACAATACTAGACGAAATACTATTCGCTAAAGTCCCTGCAGACTGATAGGCGGGACTATTATAAGCTGTCGTATAGGCACCAGCCACGATAGACTCTGCAGACTGATAGGAGGGACTATTATAAGCTGACGGATTAGTAGCAGCCATACTATTCATCAAAGACTCTGCAGACTGATAGGAAGAAGTATTAGTAACTGTCGAATAAGCACTAGACCAAATACTATCAGCCAAAGAATTTGCAGAAACAACGGCTGGACTGCTATTAGCTATTGAAGCAGCACTAGAAATAATGCTGTCCATCAAAGAGCGTGCAGAAATAACGGCGGGACTGCTATTAGCTATTGAAGCAGCACTTGAATAAATGCTGCCCATCAAAGAACGTGCAGAAACAACGGCGGGACTGCTATTAGCTATTGAAGCAGCACTAGAACTAATGCTGTCCATCAAAGAGCGTGCAGAAACAACGGCGGGACTGCTATCAACTATTGAAATGGCACTAGAATAAAGGCTGTCTATCAAAGAATTTGCAGAAACAACGGCTGGAGTATTATAAGCTGAAAAATAGACACTATCCTCCAAAGCTCGTGCAGACTGATAAACGGAGTTCGAAGAAAGTGAGGTGTAAACAGATGACATAACGGCACTTGCTTGAGAGGCAGCAGTCGAGCTAGCAGATCTAGCTGCACTGAGTGCAGAAGCAACGGACGAACTCCCCACAGAAATAGCCAGTGATGAAACAACAGCGCTCTCGCTTGAAATAACCGAGATCGCGCTTTGCGCTACACTACTGAGTGAGGACAGCGAACTATTTGTTGGATATTGACTGACAGCACTTGACACAACAGTGGTTGGTACTATCCCCGCCCCCGCATAAGCCACAGTCGTCGTCTGCGGAATCACCGCTGATACGACAGTCCCACCTACAAGAGCGACAAGCAAGCTTGACGCATAGAGCCACTTCTTTCCTGACTTCCAGCTACGGAAGTGAACATTTTTAGATTTTCTTTTTTCCATTTCTACTCCTTCATAAACTTTAGGATTTACTTATAAATTTAGCGACATCTTATTTTACGTCAATTCCATAAATAAAGCTAGATGAAATGAAGAGCAAAATTTCTCACCAAAAGTTACAGTGCTCTAATCCCAATATCCATCAGCTTTTATAGCCTATCAATATTTTCAAATGAGAAATTTTGTTAGTTCGCACTCAATTGTTGGACACTTTATAGATTTGGTTTGTATTTTTCAAGCTAAAGACGAGAAACGAGTAAGATAGCCCCCTACTTGGGATTAGGGCACTAGTCAAGCATTAAATAAGGCAAGCATTCTCTCGCCCCACCTTTTTCCTTTAAATCTTTACAATGAACAGAGTTTAGCTCAGACATAAAAAATTAAGACGGTCTCCTTGAGCGGCACGGAGCAAAACAGATAAAAAAGCCTGTGCAAGCAGGCAAGATGGGAGACTTCAGCTCCCATCTTAGCAATGGAAGCGTCAGCTTCGCTTGCGGCCAGCACGGCTTATTTATCTGTTTTTCGGAGTATAGCGGATTTTTTCCTCGCTTCTCCGTTTCTGAGCTCGGACATAAAAAAGCGCACTGCGCTTTTTCCTCGCTTCATTGTTTTTGGGCTCGGACATAAAAAAGCGCAGTGCGCTTTTTTATTTATATTTATGTGTTCCGATACTATGCGGGTCGAGGATTCTTGGATCTCTTGCGCCAGGGACGTTAGCTGAGTCGGCGTTGATTTCAAGCGAGAAGTTTTCAAGTTCGTCAATCAACTTGTTTAGCTTTTTAAATGAATTTGGTTGATGCTCAAAAACGTATTGGCTCATGATTTTCTTGGCTTTAATCAAATGAATCTTTGCCTTGTAAACTTCTTCAGTTGCTTTAGTTGATTTCATAGTGAACTCCTTTTCTTTGTATTCGCCTTATTGTAACAAATTATTGATCAAATGTCATAGAAAGGGTTGGTATTTGCCTCAGATTTGATGATTTCTATACCAGTTTCAAATGATGCTAATTTTTCAGCCACAAGCTCTATGAAAAGTTGCTCCATATAATGCCCTGGATCAAGCACTGTTAGAGTGCTTGAACAAATATCATGCCCCACATGATAATAAATATCTGCCGTAATATATAAATCTGCGCCTTGCGCTAATGCCTCAGACCAGAATTTTCCACCGCTTCCACCACAAATTGCCACTCGACGAATAGGCCGCGTCAGATCATGATTATAAGTCACGATACGAAAATGCTCTTGCTGAAAAACTTTTTTAGCTCTCTCAATAAAACTTTCAAGACTCACTTCTTCGGCTTCCTTGATATCTCCAATTCTCCCCATACCATCTTCAAGGAGATTTCTAACATTTGTCAGACCAAGTTTTACCGCAAAAAAATCATTAAGTCCACCTGATACGATGTCAATATTTGTATGACTGGTATAGACAGAAATTCCTGCTTTCACCAAATCTAAAACAATCTTTTCTTGGCTATCAAAATCTGTCAAATTAGCCAGAGGCCTAAAGATAATCGGATGCTTTGCAATTATCAAGTCTGCCCCGATTTTCTTTGCTTCTTCGACTGTTTGCTCGCGTATATCAAGCGTTACCAGAACCTTATGAACTTCATTAGCAAGGCTACCGATTTGTAAGCCGACTGGATCTCCAGCTTCAGCAAGTTCTTTCGGGCATAAGGCTTCATAAAATTTTACAAATTCAGAAATTTTCATCCTAAAATCTCCCTAATAATAGCTTTTTCTTCCTCTAAATTTTTACGTTCTTCGTCTTTGTTTTCAGGTAAAACACTCAAAACATGGTCAATTTCAGAAATTCTTCGCTTCCATTTTTTTTCAAAAGTCTCCGAAGCTGTAAGATAAAGTCCAAATTTTAGCTCAAGCTCTGAAAGTTGCATTTCGCCAGTCTCTGCAACAATGATTTCATAAATTTTCCCTTTTTCTTCAAGGATTTCCTCAGCCACAATCTTAAAATCATTTTTTATCAACCAACTTCGAATTTCAGCTTCTTCGTTATTAGGTTGGATAATCAGACGTTTCATTGATCTTGCAAGTTGGTTGCGCGCTTCTAAAATTTCTGAAATCAAAATTCCACCCATGCCAGCAATCACAATAGTATCAATATTATCGTCCTCTTCTATGGCATATAGACCATTTGCAAGACGAACTTTGATTTCTGAAAAATTCTGAGTATTTTCTAGCGAAATCTCATAAGGGCCTTTCACTACTTCTCCAGCAATAGCAAACTTTACTTTTCCAGTTTCGACTAAAAAAATTGGTAATTTAGCATGATCAGAGCCAATATCGGCAAGTCTCGCGCCATCTGATACAAAATCGGCAACAGCCCTAAGACGTTTTCCAAGTCTCATCATATATCATGTCCTAGCCGTTCTTGTCCAAATTTGCAATAACTTATCACAGGGCATTCTTCACATTTTGGATTTTTTGCCAAACAATGATAGCGGCCAAAGAAAATCAAGTGATGATGAGCCGATATCCACTGACTTTCAGGAATCACTTTCATTAATTTTTCTTCAACTTCAGATACTGATGCCTCTTGCTTCACCAATTGTAGTCTTTTTGAAACACGTTCCACATGAGTATCAACGGCGATTCCTGGGATTCCGTAAACCTCTCCCAGTACCACATTGGCTGTTTTCCGCCCTACCCCAGGGAGGAGTTGCAATTGCTTTTTATCTTGGGGTAATGAATCAGTATATCCCCAATCAAGCAGCATCTGAGCCGTCTTCTTGATATTCCGTGACTTTGTGTGGTAAAGTCCGATTGTACGCGTATATTGTTCAATCTCTGCTACATCAGCTTGAGCCATGCTCTCAACAGTTGGAAAACGCTCAAAAAGAGCTGGAGTAGCCTTATTTACTCCTTTATCTGTTGCTTGAGCAGACAGAATCGTTGCCACCAGTAATTGAAAAGGACTTTCCCAGTTTAGCTCACCATGGGCTTCTGGAAACATTTTATTGATAATTTCAAGTGCTTCCAAAAAATGTTGTTTACTTATCATTTATTTTGACTCCACGGTCCCTCAATTGGAATTGTATAATTTGCAGAGGATCCCGTATTTCCAATATTCCCTTTTTGAATTTGCATTGCCAAGTCACGTTCTTCGCGTTGCGCTTCGACATCTCTAACAGAATTTATGCCGTCTGTTCTCCAACGCCGTAAGATGGCCCGAATATAATTTAAAGAGACCTTCCGATTAATCGAAGCTTCTCTCAAAGCTGCCAGAATTAAATCAAAATCATATTGGTCAACCTCGAGCCAATTGCGTAACTCTTCAAGCTGGATGGGCGTAATCATTCCCATTTCAGCTTCAAACGCGTTCGAAAGACTTTGAAGTTTATTTTCGGAAGTCTGTTTTTTATTTTCCTGATTTTTGCTCTTAGGCACTATCAAATCGTCCAATTTCTCAAAGGCTGGTGCCACATCGAAAATCATATCCACTTGTCCAGAAATTTCAAGCAACGTTACTTTCAACACACCCGAATCCTGCATTTTTTGAATGATGCTATTGACCTCACTCAGACTTTTTCCAGTTTTTTCTGCAATATAACTTGGCGCCATTTCCTTTTCATACAAAAAAAACTGCCAAACTAGAAAATCATCTGCTGACTCAAAAATCTGACTAAAATTCTCAAGCATTGCCGTTGGGATAATCAGATGTCCTTTTTTATATTCTTCATAAAATGTAAGTGTCATTATTAAATTATAACAAAAATTGCCCCCGCCCGCTTCAAGCCGCTAACTTTAAAATCAAAGATTAGACTAAAAATAGAAGCTAAATAGCTTCTATTTTTAAAAATCTGACCAATCATCACTAGTGCCTTTTATTGGTTCAGCCTCTTTAATCTTCCGCTCATTTGAACCATATTTATTACTTTGACTGCTGTTATGTGAACTATTTTCCCAAGGACGATCATAAGATGAGCGTTGATAAATATCTTGTCTATCCCGATCTTTTGGTATCACCAGCGCAAGAATCAAATAAAGAAGGAACGGACTTCCTATGCCAACAAAGAATACAATCGCATATATAATCCTGATAATATTAATCGTACTTTCATCAAGGCCAAAGTATTCACCTAATCCCCCAATAACCCCAAAGATCCATCGGTTACTATTTGATTTTGTTAGTTTTTTTCTCATCTTGTATTATTCACCATCTTTCAACCAGATTGTTCCCGATTTGATTTCCAAATCAAAAGTCATATTATCTGAACCTGAACGTACCACTGTTGCACCATTTTTTCCTGATTCAAATGCTTGATCAAGACGCAAACGTGTCTTATAGCCACCAAAAACAGTCTTTGCACGACCTGTCAAAGCAAGAGATTCTGGTACAGATAATTTGATATCCCCATTAATATTTTTTACATTTAAATTCTTCGCACGATTATCCCGTTGGCTAATACGAACCGAACCATTCGTCAAAGTTGCCTTGCCATCAATGAAGCTCCCCTCAAACTTGATATCTCCATTAATCAAATCAAGGCTTAAATTTTCAGCTTGAGTGTTTGTTAAACTTAACTCACCATTTTTACTTGAAACAATCATATTTTTCGCCGTGATATCATCAAGTTCCACCTTACCATTTAAAAGAACAAATTTGATTTCATCATATTCCTTAGCTGGGAGATAAAGCTCTACATAAGCAGCCACACGCCCCGTCGCTGTAATCATTAGAACTTTGTCCTCAACCTGCAACTTTGTATTTTCAGCTAAATAAGCTTCTAGGTCAGTTGCAGCGCCATAAACTTTGTAATCAACCTTAATATGAGCATTATCGCCTAGTTTTACTGATATTTTTCCAGCCTTTACATCAAGATTTACAGAGTCAAAAGTTTCACCAAGGTCAAACTCAACTGTTTTCTCTTGGGTTCTAACTTTTGGCCAACCATTTGAAAAATCAATATTCTCATCAACAGTTTTTGACAGTCCCTTAAAAACATCAACAATTTTATCTGCTGCCTGACTAAAAGTATTTTTTATTGATTCACCAGTATCTTGTTTATAATTTTCAAATCCATCATTATCCATTGATGGTTTTTCTTTTTTAGAATCTGCTTTTACGTCTGCTGCACTCATATCTGCTTTTTCAAGCAGTTCAATTGCTTCATCATTTGTGATGATGCCTTTACGCATAAGGTCTAGAATTCTTTCTTTTTTATCTTCCATTTTGATATCCTTCTTCTTATTATTTATTTCGCCCATCCTGTTCAAATTAGGCTTCTTTATTTACACTCCTATTCTAGCAGAGGCTTGTCAATAAAAAATCAGCCCTAAGACTGATTTTTTATTTTTAATCTTTTACCAAATCGTTGATATTTACTGAAAGATTTACTGGCATTTCGATCTGATAAATATAACTTGGTTCGTCCTCAAGCACCATCGGAGCTTGAGGCGAAGTAACTGCCGCCGTTGGCTCATCAGGTTCAATTGGAATTGGCATATTTTTAGGAATATAGATTTCAATATCAGTTCTCATAAGCGACTCAGACATAGAAATTGACTTATCTGGGAGCAACATCGTATTATCAACCGTTGTATCAATTGTACGATTGGCCACTTTACTCATGCCCCCAGCTCGGCGAATAACATTTGCAATCGAAGAAACTTCTGTGATTGCATTACGCAAATTTTCGTAATTACGTTCAACATTTGATTCAAGGTATTGTTCAAAATCAAATCCATCATTAATGATACCATTGAGTTGAATACCTGAAATTGAAATCTCTGTAGTGATTGAAAAATGTGACAACTCTTTATGAAGATTTTTCAAAGCTTCTTTATAATCTGCTTTTAGCAAATTCAAATTTTTTACAAAACTGGCAACACTCGTTTTAATCATATCAAGGGATTTACGGTAATAATTGTCACGGAAAATCTGAGCAAGTTCAGTCGCAGAACGTGGCTTCGTCAATTCAGACGGATTCATACCAAGATAACGAGCCAAAAGGCTTACATCTCCGTAGCCTGTGCTATACATATCTGTATAATCTGGCACTGAATTTATCAAGCCAATAACACTTTGGATACCTTCCTGAATATTTGAATTAACAGATACAAGATTAAGCAATTGCTTCTCACGTTCCAGATAGGCGGTATAAGACTGAAGCAAAATAGCAAAAGCCTCTTCTCGCTTCTCGTATTCTTCTCTCCAATTTGCGACTTGATTATCAAGCTTTTCAACATAGCTCGCCAAATCAATGCCTGTATAGGCTGCTTGATTTGCATCAATTGTCTTCAAGCGCTCTCCGCCTACCTCAACATAGTGATTATATATTTCTTGATAACCATTAAGTGAAGCACCAAACTGATTAACTGCTGCAACCAGTTCTCCACGAACCTTGGTATAGGTTGACATCCAAGAGTCAAACTGCGGCTTTTCCTTTAATGAAAGTGTATCCGAAGCTGTTCGCATCAAAGTCGGCAGATTAAAATTGTCAACGTAGTTATGGCCTGTTGCTTCATAAATTGGGAAAGTCAAAGCATTTCCTTGAATCAATAAAGTCTTCACATGTAGAATTGCTAAATCATAGTTATCTTTATCAGCTAGAACAAGTTTAAGCTGCTCTTGTACCTTCTGATACTCAGCATAAACCTTGTCATAATAGTCCTTATCAGCCTCATAGGCTTTCATGACTTCATGATAAAGTGAAGATACACGTTCACCATGACTAATAAAAGCTTGATATGACCGCTCAATTGAATCATATTCATCTTTAGCCAAGCGATAGAGGCTTGAAACCTTTTGATAGTCTTTATCAATACGTTGATAGCTATGACTGTAACCACTATGAAGTTCAGAAAAAGCATCAAACTGACTAATTAAATTTTGATAACGCGAGCTTGCAAGCGCATAACGTTCCCGACCAGAAGTTAATGACTCATCCGCCATTTTCTTGAGTTCATCCGCTTTAGCTTGAAAATCTTTTTCAATAGCGGCTTTTTCTGCCCTATCTGTCTGCAAAGCCTCCATACTGAGTTTGACCTCAGCCAAAAGACTCATCATGTCGGAAACTTGCTCTGTTGATTGGTCAAAAGCCTTTTGAGCACTTTCAACTTCTTCCGCAGACTTAGCTAATTTCTCTTTTAATTCTTCTTGCTCTTTTAATGAAGCCTGTAAGGACTCATCCAAAGGTTCAAATATGTCAGCCTGATTTTTGTAATCTGTATTAACTTTTTCAAGTTCATTAGAAATTTCATTATACTGGGCTTCTTTTGTGGAAAGATTTTGCTTTAAAATACCATTTTGAGTCCGAATATATTCGTAAGATTCTTCTACCTTGCTATAGGTACGCTGTGAGTCGTCAAAGCGACGTTGTGACTCAGTAAGATTATTCTTAGCAGATTTAACAAGCTCACTCATCTTGCTGTAGTCTGCATCAATAATATCAAAGGCTGCTTTTTCTTGAAGATAAGATTTTTCAATCGGACGAATTTCTTCAGTGATTTTATCAAGCCCAGCTCGTGCACTGTTATATTCCTCAGTGACATAATGAAGCGCCACTCTGTTCGCATTATCTGAATTTGTCAAATCAGCATAGTTCTTTGCAATTCGAGCAAAATTGGCTGATTCTGTATCAAAGCGAGCTTTCAATTCGAGGTATTTATGCTCAATTTTGAGGAATTTTTCTTTTCTTCCCTCATAGTTTTCCTCAAGATTTATCAATGGATCAGCCGTAAAATTACTTACCTGCGTAGAAACCTCAAGTTGATTCGTATTTTCCTCAAGTAGTTCTTGAATTTCATCCAAATTTTGTTTGGCATTATCCTCTTGAAGTTGCATTTTTTCAAATTGCAAACTTAAAATTTCATAATCATTCTTTATTTGATTAACAAACAAATAATGATCTTTCAATTCATCATATTTGGGTTGCTCTTCTTCAAAACGAGCTTGGAGCTTTTCAATACGGCCCGATAAAAGTTCCATATCGTCATTAAAAACATTTAGACGTGTTGTCTTAGACTTTAAATCCGCTTCATTTTCAAGATTCTCGTTTGTCTTGTCTTCATAAAGTTGCGCTGATTGTTTTGCGGCATCAGAGATTTCTTCTAATTGCTTATGCAGACGACTAAGTTCTTCTTTTACTTTACCGAGTTCTTCGTCTAGCTTGGCTTTTTCAGACGTTGCAAATTCGTAGCCCTTAACATCTTTTTCATAATCATTTTTTGTTTCATGATAATCTGACAAATTTTCTTGATAAAGATTATGAGCCGATTCAACTTGATTATTTAAGTCTGAAAAATTTCTTACTTCTTCATCAAGAGATTTATATAAAGTCTCATATTCATCAAGAATTTTATCGTAGCTGATCTTGTCATTTTGATAGTCTTCTTGGTGCTTTTTATAACTATTTAATTCTTGATCATAATTTTTGTTATCTGGGAGAAAAGATGTTTTAGCTAGATCATCTGCGTCTGATAGATCAGAAAAAACTGCTGAAACTTTTGTTTCATCATCCACACTATCTGTCATCTCTGGAAGTTTAGAAACTGATACTTCCTCAGTCTTGTTGGGAATTAGTTTTTCCATCGTGTCCTCAACAACACTCATTTCATCAAGAACAGGTTTCTCCTCTTCAGGCTTGGCTAATCTTCCAAAAAATGAAGTTCTTTTTTTCTCATTTTTCTTATCACTCATATAGTTTCTCCCTACTATAGTATCGCTTAATTTTAGCAAAAATCCTAAGAATTAGCAAGAGCCCCCTAGCATCAAGCTCCTACCCATTATATTTGCAAAGATTTTCAGCATTTATGTTATAATTAAGCAAGGTTTAACGAAAATATGGTGAATTATCCAAGTGGCGTAAAGGGCAGAGCAAGCAAAACCTCCTATTCTAATCAGGATAAAGGATTGACAAACTTTGCCAAACGCGGAATGAATTTTGAAGACGATATCAATGCATCAAACGATTATTATCTCACACACGACATTGCTGTGGTTCATAAAAAGCCCACACCGATTCAAATCGTGCACGTAGATTACCCTGCTAGAAGTAGAGCCAAGATTACAGAAGCTTATTTTAGGCAGGCCTCTACAACTGACTATTCTGGTGTCTATAAAGGAAGATATATAGATTTTGAAGCCAAAGAAACAAATCAAAAACAATCCTTTCCTTTAAAAAATTTTCATAAACACCAAATTGAGCATATTAAATCAGTTCTCAAACAATCGGGAATTGCCTTCGTGCTTCTTCATTTTAGAAGTCGTCTGGAAACTTACTATCTTCCAGCCTCTAAAATAGTGCAATTTTATGAAGAGAACAATGGTCAAAAATCAATTCCACTTGAATTGATACAAGAACATGGTTTTCTCTTACCAAGTCAAAAAATCCCACGTATTCCATATATAGAAATTCTAAACAATCAGATAGGCGGTGGTTCAAATAGCTGAAAAACGTTCTGTTTCCAGTCAAACTCTTGCAAGAAAAAAAATTGCTAAAAAACCTTCTTTGAAATCCAAGAAAAAATTTCGAGTGGGACGAATAGTCAAATGGTTACTCATTCCCATTTTAACGATTGCTATCATTGGCCTTACTTTTGGAGCCCTTCTTTTTGCTTCATATGCTTCAACAGCGCCAAAGCTTGATATGGCTAAACTCGAGTCACAGCCAAACACTGTGATTTTAGACAAAAACGGGAACACTATTGCGCAACTTGGCGTCGAAAAACGTGTCAATATCAACACAAACCAAATCCCTATGACAATGGTTAATGCGATTACATCGATTGAAGACCATCGCTTCTTTGATCATCGAGGCATTGATCCTATTCGTATCCTTGGTTCTGTGATACATAACGTAAGAAATAACACAACTCAAGGTGGCTCAACGCTCACTCAGGAATTGATAAAATTATCCTTCTTCTCTACTAGCGTAGCGGATCAAAACCTAAGGCGTAAAGCCCAAGAAGCTTGGATGTCTATAGAACTTGAAAAGAAATTGTCTAAAGAAGAAATCCTCACGCTTTATCTCAATAAAGTTTACATGTCAAACGGCTACTACGGTGTACAAACAGCAGCTGAGAATTTCTATGGGAAACCACTCTCACAGTTGACTCTTCCACAGGTTGCCTTACTCGCTGGTATCCCTCAGGCTCCTAATGAATATGATCCATACAATCCAAATACACAAGCGGCAGCTAAGTTAAGACGTGATACTGTTCTCAGAGCAATGTATCAGTATGGTAAGATTTCACAAGCTGACGAAACAGTAGCCCTTAATACGCCTGTCACAGACGGCCTTCAACCATTGCCAACTTCAAGCTCTATCCCTGCAAAATATAACAATTTCATCACGGAAGTATTACTTCAGGTGAAAAATGATACAGGTAAAGACCCCTCTACTACTTCCATGAAGATTTATACGACAATGGATAGCTCTGCTCAAGATCACCTTTTCGATGTTTTTAATACTGGTGATTATGTTAATTACCCTGATGGCCAGCAAGTCGCAGCTACAATTGTAGAACCGAACACAGGAGCTGTTATTGCCCAACTCGGCGGACGAAATCAACCAACAGATTCGGTCCTTGGAGACAATCCTGCAGTCAATACAGATCGTGACTGGGGTTCAACTATGAAACCACTGACAGATTATGCCCCTGCATTGGACAACGGAGTCTATAAATCCACAGCTCAGACATTTGATGACACTCCTTATAATTATCCAGGTTCTACTACTCCCGTGCATGATTGGGATAACAGATATATGGGCACTATCACTATGCGTTATGCACTTTGGCAGTCTCGTAATATTCCAGCCTTAAAGGCTCTTGTAGCTGTTGGACTTGATAATTCATCTGCTTTCCTTGGAAAGTTAGGCATTAAATACTCTCCAAGTGAAGTTTATTCCAATGCCTTCTCTAGTAACACTTCTACTCTTGGTCGTGAATGGGGTACGAGTTCTGAAAAGCAAGCTGCCGCTTACGCCGCCTTTGCAAATGGTGGAAATTATACGAAGCCTTATTATGTATCGAAAATCGTCTATTCAGATGGTGTTTCTAAAAACCTTACCCCCTCAACAAGCCGGGTAATGAAAGAAACTACAGCTTACATGATTACAGATATGCTTAAAGGCGTCATCACAAGTGGTACCAATGGGCCTACTTTCGCACCAAGTCGCCTTATCGGCCTCTATCAAGCGGGTAAGACTGGTACTTCAAACTATGATGATAACCAACTTTCTCAGCTAAAAGCAACGAGTGCAATGGAAGTACCTGATGAGACCTTTGTTGGATACACGCAGGATTATTCTATCGCTGTCTGGACAGGTTATACAGATCGTCTCTACCCAGTCCAAGATATTCAAGTATCAGCTGAGGTTTATACTGCAATGATGCAATATTTCTACCCTAGCACTTCAAAGAGTGTTGATTGGACAATGCCTAGTGGTCTCAACAGATATGGTTCTGAACTTTATCTGGACGGTGCAACTCCTTCGGCAAACTCTTCAAGCGGCACTAAAACAAGCTCCAGTGCAAGTACATCAAGTTCAGCTACCAGTGAATCTTCAAACACTTTGTCAAGCTCATCTAGTAGTGACTCAACAACCACACCAAGCTCAAGCAGTGACACTACGACCAGCTCAAGCACAGGAAATTAAAAAAATCTCTCGACTTATTTGAATAGTCGAGAGATTTTTTATTTATTAATTTTTGTAAATAAACTGTATTTAGCAGGAACTTTAAGCTCTTTCATATTTGAAAGTTCAATATCAAACTCATGATCACGTAAAAATTTAATCTGATCTGGCTTAATCAATACCGCCTGTTCTTTTGGATTGGCAAGGTAGAGATATGATGCTTCTTTTCCTTGACGTAGGATTGCAAGTGTGTTGCCAACATAGCCTACGTTGAAATTTCCTGTCTTCAAAGCATCGTTAGCAAGGCGCTCATGTGCCCAATAATGATACAAAGTATAAAAAGGTTCATGAATATCATTCCATGGGAAAAATTTTCGATTGGCTGGATCTTTACGACCTGTCATTCCTGCTTCGTCTCCATAGTAGATAGTCGGAACACCTGGCATCACAAACATCATGCCAATTGCAATGTCCATGTTATCATCACCTACCATTGTCAAGATACGCTCAGAATCATGCGTACCAATATTATTGAGATTACCATAAAAAATTTCTTTAGGGTAGTTTTCTCGTAGAATCATCAACTGATGTGCTACCTCATTGGCCTGAATATTTCCACAGACGTAATTAATAATCAAATCACGTAAAGGATAATTCATCACGCCTTGCAAGGCATCGCCAAGGATATAATCACGACGCTGGTCATAGGCTAGCTTATTTGAGGCATCTTCCCAAACTTCTCCAATCAGAATCTTTTGATCATCTATGCCTGCGAGGCGCTTACGAATGCCACGAATAAATGAATCTGGAAGTTCATCTGCCACATCAAGACGCCAGCCGTCTACACCAAATTCATTCCATTTTGAAAGAACAGAATTATCGTTTCCATAAATAAATTGTTGGAATGCAGGGTTATTTTTATCCACTTCGGGCATATTTTTAAAGCCCCACCAACTCTTGTATTCTCGTGGCCAGTCTGTAAATTTGAACCATTCATAATAGGGACTTTCTTGACTCTGGGCTGCTCCCACATTCACACCAAAATTCCCGAAACGATTGAAATACTCTGAATCATCCCCGACATGACTAAATACCCCATCAAGAATGATATGCATTTCATTCTCATGAAGGCAGTCTACTAATTCTCGAAAATCAGCTTCTGTTCCAAGCATGGGATCAATTCGTAAATAATCCATCGTATCGTAGCGATGATTCGACTTTGATAAAAAAATTGGGTTCAAGTATATGGCTGTGACACCTAACTCTTTGAGATAAGAGATCTTAGCAGTAATCCCCTTAATATTTCCCCCATAAAAATCCCAACGGGCAATTTCTCCACTCTTCATATCTTTGATATAGAACGGTGAATCTGTCTCTTGCGCATAGAGAAAACTATTCGCTTTGGGCGAATTAACGTGTCCATCGGTATTTCCATTATAAAAACGGTCTGGAAAAATCTGGTAAAAGACAGAATTTCTATACCAGTCAGGCGTTGCATCATTTCCTTCATAAACTGTCAGTTGAAAATGCCGAATTTGATTCATTTCTTCAACTATGTAGCCTTCTCCCCCCAACATTGAGGCAGAGTAATAGAGGCGGCGTCCTCCCCAGTCGGATTTTTCAACAATTTCAAAATAATAGAAATAAAGCGCCCGACCATGATCAAACAATACAGTTGTCTCAAAAGTAGTATCGTCAACTTTGATCATTTCAAACTCATGTCTAGCACCAAAATCGCGATGCATCACAAGTTTAACTGCAACATCTCCCTCTGCTGTGAAGCGAACTTTCATTGACTCATTGTTACGAACAGCACCAAAGGGTTCTTTATGGAAATGTTTCCAAGGATTAAAGCTATACATATTTTGATTATAACAGATATTCCTTAAAATAGACACGATGATGATTAATTAATATCTTTAAAATAAAAAACTCATTTCAAAATGAGTTTTTTTATTTTAGAAATGTAAGAAACATTACTACTTTTCATTTAACTATCTTGGATTAATTTGCCAGATGTGCTCTGCATACTCACGAACTGTACGATCTGAGCTGAATCGAGCTGCATTGGCAATGTTAAGCAAGCATGAGCGATTCCAAGCGTGACGATCACGATAATAAGTTTCAAGTCGTTTTTGAGCTTCAACGTATGAATCAAAATCACGAAGAACAAAGTATTCGTCATTATAAGTCGTCATAGATTCAAAGATTTCACGTCCCTCATTTTCAATATTTGGAATTGTTCCATCTACAAATGCATCTAGGACACGTTTCAAGACAGGATTTGTCTCATAAATATCCGTTGACTTATAATCACCGTTTGCATAATATTCAAGCACTTCATCCTTATCCATACCGAAGATAAAGATATTCTCATCACCCACTGCATCTTTAATCTCAATATTTGCACCGTCCAATGTTCCCATTGTCAACGCACCATTTAGCATGAATTTCATATTTGAAGTTCCAGACGCTTCAGTCGAAGCGAGTGAAATTTGCTCACCGACATTAGCTGCTGGTATGATTTGTTCTGCCAATGAGACGTTATAGTTCGCAAGGAAAATGACTTTAAGCTTATCACCAACTTCGGGGTCATTGTTGATCATGTTAGCTGCTTCATTGATTGCCTTAATAATTGCTTTGGCATATTGATATGACGGAGCTGCTTTGGCACCAAAGATGAAGACGCGTGGCACCATATCTTCAGCCTTACCATCTTTGATATCGAAATATAGCTTCATGATATGAAGAAGATTCAAAAGCTGACGTTTATATGCATGCAGGCGTTTTACTTGAACATCAAAAATCGCATTTGGATTGACTTTTACATTATTTCTTTCCAAAATAAGCTTAGCTAGACGTTCCTTATCATGTAGTTTAACAATCTCAAGTTTATCAAGCACTTCAGGGTTATCTTGAAAGGCTTTAAGAACTGTCAAATCATTTAAATTTTTGCGCCAAGATTTCCCAATTGTTTCATCAATCAGGCTTGATAGCTCTTCATTTGCGATTTGAATCCAACGACGCTCTGCGATACCGTTTGTCTTATTATTAAATCTCTCTGGGAAGATAACATAAAAATCATGAAGTACAACATCTTTCAAAAGATCTGAGTGAATCTTCGCAACGCCATTTGTTGAATGCGAACCAATAATTGAAAGATTCGCCATATGAACATTGCCGTCTTTGATAATACGGGTGTTATGTACGAGAGTTGGACCAACTTTAGGCGTATATTCCTTAACGAAGCGATTATCAATTTCCACCACAATTTGATAGATGCGAGGTAAAAGATCACGCATCATATCCTCTGACCACTTCTCCATCGCTTCTGCCATGATAGTATGGTTTGTGTAAGACATTGTTTTAACTGTCAGTTGCCATGCTGATTCCCAGCTCATTTCATATTCGTCCATCAAGAGACGCATGAGTTCTGGCACACACAAAGCAGGGTGAGTATCATTAATATGAACCGCAACATGTTCAGGAATACGTGACAGAGGGACACCAAGCTTCAAGAAATGTTTGATAATACGTTGTAGTCCTGCCGACACAAAGAAATATTCTTGTTTCAGACGGAGCAAACGTCCAGCATAGTTTGAATCATCAGGATAAAGTACAGCAGATAGGGTATCCACATCGTGCATATAGTCAAGAGATGGGTGCGCAGCTCCTTCTCCTTCGGGTAATTCTGCACGCCATAAGCATAAGTTATTAACAGTTTGATTCTCATAGCCAACCATTGCAGTGTCATATGGCACTGCCAAGATTGTTTCCTGATTCTCGAAATGCGGTGTATAACGTCCATGTCCCTTGTCTTCCATCCAGACATTTCCGCCAAATTTAACTTCGACAGCTTTATCAGGGCGACGCACTTCCCAAGGATTTCCGTTGGTCAACCAAACATCTGGTAACTCAACCTGATAACCGTCAATAATACGTTGTTTAAAGAGGCCATATTTATAACGAATACCATTTCCATTACCAGGTAGACCTGTTGAGGCAAGTGAATCCATAAAACAGCTCGCCAGACGTCCAAGGCCACCATTACCAATGGCCATATCTTGTTCATTTTTTGCAATAACATCAAGGTCAGTATCAAGATCGGCAAGAGCTTCCCGAACAGTGTCAAGAATACCAAGGTTCAAGAGATTTGACTTCAACATGCGCCCTGGCATGAATTCAATTGAAAAATAGTAAGTTTGCTTTGTTCCTGTTTTGTCTTTATACTCGTTGTCTTCAACCCAAATTTCTGAATAATACTCTTTAACAGCATGGGCTAAGGCCATATATTTTTCCTGATCGGTGGCAGTTTTTGGTGTTTTAGTGAAGTTTCGGGTCAAGGCCTTTTCAAAATCTTCATTAAATTTTGCTTTTGATAATTCCATAAATTTCTTTCTAAGTTATAATTATTTTAGTCAGCAGGTAGCTAATAAACGCTACTCTTATTATATTTTTGCTAACTTTAAATAGACTTATAGAGTTGCAGATAGCTATCCGCTTTTGTGAACCAAGAGAAATCAACCGTCATCGCATGTTTGCGCATCTTGTCAATAATCCTTGGCTCATTCCAATAAAGATTAACAGCCCGATCAACGGCACTACGTAATACCTCTCCATCAAAATCAACAAAACCAAAACCAGTTCCATCGTTTGTAATTGGATTATATGGTATAACTGTATCTTTTAAGCCACCAATTTCATGTACGATAGGCAAAGTACCATAGCGCATAGAAATCATCTGGCTAAGGCCACAAGGCTCAAAGGCTGATGGCATCAAGAAAAAGTCAGAGGCTGCATAAATTTCCTGAGCAAGTTTCAAGTCAAACGCAATATTGGCTCGAAAATTCCCAGGATACTTATTGGCAAAGTAACGGAAGCCATTTTCCAACTCTGCATAACCTGTACCTATCAGAACTACTTGTACTTCCTCTTGTAGAAGGCTATTCATTTGCGACAAAATCAAGTCAAAGCCTTTTTGGTTTGTCAGGCGAGAGACCATACCAATCACTGGTACCCCTGGATCAACTGGTAAATTCATCGTTCTTTGCAGATGAAACTTAGCTGCTTCTTTCCCCTTCAAATTTTTTACTGAGAAATGTGTCATCAAAGCAGTATCCGTTTCAGGATTGTAAACATCGTAGTCAATACCATTTAAAATACCAGATACTTTTCCTGATACAAGGCGCAAAACTGAATCAAGGCCACAACCAAACTCGGGGCTTTTAATTTCCTCTGCATAGCTTGGCGAGACAGTTGTTACACGGTCAGCATAGAGAATTCCTCCTTTGAGGAAATTCAAAGCTCCGTTATGCTCAAGTGTACCATCATAGAAACGCTCCATTCCAACGCTAAATAAATCCGACAATACTGCTGGGTCCATCGCACCTTGAAATTCGATATTATGAATCGTAAGAATTGTTTTGATATTATGATAAGCACTAATCCAATTGAACTTTTCCTTTAATAGAAAAGGAACCATCGCTGTGTGAAAATCATTAACATGTACAATATCAGGAATCCAATCAAAGCGTTCCAATAGTTGACAGATTGCAAGCTGGAACCAAGCCCAACGCTCTCCATCATCAATGTAGCCATATAAGCTATCACGTCCAAAATACTGTTCGTTTTCCAGAAAGATGTATTTTACACCATCTTTTACCAGACTATTCACGCCAATAAAAGCTCTACGCCAACCAACGTCAACGAAATCGTAAAACTCAAACTTTAGTTGTTTACGATACTCTGGATTCATTCCCGAAAATAGTGGTAAGACAACCTGAACTTCTTCGCCTTTCTTTGCCAACTCTTTCGGAAGTGCTCCTGCAACATCTCCCAACCCTCCAGTTTTAAAAAAGGGTGCACATTCACTTGATGCGAATAAAATCTTCATTACGTAACCTCCTCAACAAAGTAATGATAAATCAAAATGCCTTGACTAAGTCGTTACTTTATGATTATATCATCTTGTTTTTATAAATGCAACCGATTGCTCTTGCTGTATATCCGCCATAAATCTACTGGGCTTCTATCAATAAGTACTCTAACAAGATATGAATTGACAGAAGCTTAATAAATTATTTCTCAATTATGTCTTCCGTAACGTGACTTCCTTTTTTGATAATAACTGGACGGTTTGGTGTTCCTTCGATTTTAACTCCTTCAATGACGACTCCCTTGTCAATGATGGCATATTTAATCTGCGCGCCACGCTTGATATGCGCATTAGTAAAGACTAAGGTCTTATCAACAATCGTATCCGGCTCAATAATCGTACCACGACTGACAAGTGAGTCGATTACTACTCCCTCAATGATACAACCAGACCCAAACTGAGAACGATGCGACCAACTATTTTCGGCAAAGAAAGTTGGAACTTCATTTTTAATTTTAGTATAGATGGGTTTCGCACCATACAGTAGACTTGTAAAGTTTGACGGCTCAAGCATTGCCATATTCGCATCATAGTAAGACTTAACGTTCAAGATATTGCTGACATAGCCTGTATACTCGTAAGTATTTGTATCTGTATCCCAAAGATGATTACGAAGAAGACGTGAAACTGATGAATATTCTCCTTTTTCTTGCATTTCCTCAATAAAACTGATTAGCCAATCTGTGTCAACGATGAAAGTATTTAACGCAAGATTCTCAAAGTCTTGAACTGTTCCTTCTTCCTCGATTTGGTGCATATGTACACCGTAAGCACGGTTATTTTCATCAAAGCGCACGACCGTATCATAAGGCTCAAATTCAGATGACGGCATCTTTTTATAGACCGTCGTGATGTGTTTATCAGAACTTTGATGAATCTTCAAGACTGCTTGTAAATCAACATTGGCAATAATTTTTGAGCCAATCAAAACTGTATAAGGTGCGCCTGACTTTTTTAAGAAGTTAATCTGAGAAGAGAAATAAGGTTGTCCCTTGTCTTTTTTGCGCTCAAAGTCTTGTTGAATATAAACAAATAAATGAGCAGCCAATGAGTCTAAGCCCCACTCCTTACCTGATCCCATATGGTCAAAGACAGATTGTGTTTCCCCCTCGTTAAAGGACATCAAAACGTTTTTAATATTCGCATTTGAAATAGCGGATAGGGGAAAGTCGATAAGGCGATACTTACAGTCAAACGGCAAGGTTGCCAATGGACGATCATCTGTCAAAGGTGAAAGCTTATCATAAGTTGTCACGTTTGATAAAATAGCACACATTTTATTTATATTGTTCATTATTCTTTCTCCTCTCCAACTATCTCTCCATGGCCAATCACGGCTATATCTCCAAGACTTCCAATGATTGAAACATTATCTGCAACCTTGGCATTCTCACCTACAATTGCATATTTGACTGTAACATTTTTGCCTATTGAAGCTCCCGACATGATAAAACTATCTTCCACAATGGCTTCATCATGAATCTCTACATTCTGCGAGACAATTGAATGTATTACTGTGCCATCAACATAGCAACCATCTCCAATCATAGCATTGTGAACATGGGCTTTACTCGTAATAAAATGAGGAGTTGAGATATCATTTCGACTATAAACCCGCCAAGACTTATCATAAATGTTAAGCTCATTTCCAGGGGTTAAAAACTCCATCGTAGCCTCATGTAAACTATCAATCGTCCCGACATCTTTCCAATAACCTTGGAAACGATAGACAAATACATTTTCGCCTGACTCAATATATCCTGGGATAATATTATGTCCAAAGTCCTCAACACTTACGCCTTTAGAATGATTAGTTGTCAAAACTTCACGCAATCTTTTCCAAGTAAAAATGTAAATCCCCATTGAAGCAAGATTTGACTTTGGTTCAGCTGGCTTCTCCTCAAACTCAATAATACGTCCATTATCATCTGTATTCATAATGCCAAAGCGAGAAGCTTCTTTTATCGGCACTTCCATAACAGAAACTGTAAGCGAGGCCTCTTTAGCCTTATGTTCTTCGAGCATGGCTTCATAGTCCATCTTATAGATATGATCCCCTGACAAGATTAAAACATACTCTGGATTCATCTTGTCAATATAATCTATATTTTGATAGATAGCATGTGAAGTCCCATCAAACCATTTTGATCCTTCTTGCGAACCGTAAGGTTGTAGAATCGTCACACCTGAATTGATACCATCTAATCCCCATGGGGCTCCATTTCCAATATGAGTATTCAGCTCAAGTGGTTGATACTGCGTAATAACCCCTACATTATGAATGTTAGAATTTGCACAATTTGACAAGGCGAAATCAATAATTCGATAACGTCCGCCAAAAGGAACTGCTGGTTTTGCTATGTCCTTTGTCAGTTTGCCTAGTCGTGTACCTTGTCCGCCAGCCAAGATCAAAGCAAGCATTTCATCATTTGCCATAAGATTCTCCTTTTTATACAAAAATTATTTATCAACATTCTACATAAGCCTACTCAAGTGCAGCTTAATTTTCTAAAGCAACTTTCGCAGAATGTCTTATTTAACAATAATAAGGCGCTC
>JAIRUS010000149.1 GCA_031254295.1 Streptococcaceae bacterium
GATAATCGACGAGCTCAAAATCGCATTGGCCTGCATGGTATCGTAGTTCTGCTTTTCAAAGAGTTTGACAAAGGCAAAGACAATCACGGCATAAATCGGAATTGACGCGAGAACCAACAAGAATAATTGCACATTTTGAACGCCTAAAACCACTCCGGTCAACAGGAGGATTGTCACATCTAAAAAGAGGGACATGACACTCGCTGCGAGGGCATTTAAAATCGTATTGGCATCGGAGAAACGACTCGTGATTTCGCCCGTGCGTCGGGTCGCAAAAAAGACATCGGTAACTCAAACAGATGTCTTATATAAGATAAAATGACCTCAATGGCGAGGCGTTGTCCGAGAACATTGAGCAAAAAAGTCTGAGCAAATTGAAGCACTTGCTGAATAATATAAGTAAAAATAAGGGCAATTGAAATAATACCCAAGGTTTGTTTCAGAGCATTAGGGACATAGGTATCAATAATCGCTTGAAGATAATAAGCACCAACAATATTGATGAGGGTAACAAGGAGCGATGCCATCAAGATATTGGCAATGAGTTTGCGCTGTTTCACAAGTAAGGGCACGAAATCAAAAAGTGAGCTGGCTTTTTCTTTACTGGGCGTATAGTCAGGTCTAGGAGCCAAAAAAATTGCGGCCCCTGTCCATTGGCTTGCAAAATTCTTCTTGGATAGCTTGGTTTGTTTGACGGTCGGATTCGGATCCGCGATGAGGACATCGTGCTTCGTCTGACCAGTCACGACATAGTAATGGAGAAAGTTCTCAGAAGTTACGACATTGGCAATAAAAGGAAAAGGCAGCTCTTTTGCTTCAAAGAGGCTCATGTCTGCACGCAGAGGACGGGTGTCAAAGCCTAAATCAGCCGCCGCTTTGACAAGCCCGAGCGCTGTTGTCCCCTCCATCGTCGTGCCAGCTTTCACACGCAAACGCGCTAATGAAATTTCAGTCTTATACACACGCGCAATCATCGCGAGAGCCGCGACACCACAATCTGCTTCATCAACCTGTGGCACATAATACGCTTTTTTGAATTTCATATCGTATTCCATTTCTAAGAAAACCTATGTTTTCGTTTTGATTTTACTTACAGTTTAATGGTAAGCCTTATATTTTAAATCTTACTTTTCTCTTTTCGATTTAGAGCAAAAGCCAAGATAAACAAAATACCTGCAAGAACAGGGAAATAATAATAAACCAAGCCAAAGAGAATCGTCAAAATCCCTACAACCAGTAAATAGCCGCGCCATTTTTTATCCGTCTTTCCCGATAACTTTACAAACGCAACCCAATTTAAAATCGTAAATACTAGCGTAATAAGAATCAAGGCAGTCATAAGCACCCAAAATAAACGTGTGATCTCAGCCGTTGTCAAGACTTGCTTTGTTTCTGCGGCATTAAAACCGGCCATAAATTCGGAAATATTTTCGTTTATGGCGGCATGTGAGAGTCCAACCCCCATGACGAGTAATGACACTGGAATACATGAATAAATAATACTCCCAATTAGCGCAAAAATTTTATTAAGTTTCATGATAAGTAAAACCTCTTTCTTTATTTTATGATTAAGAAATATTCGTTAATCGCTTCTTGAATAAACTAAATTGCTCTTTCCCAGTCAAAGCAAATGGTACAATAATAATGGCAATGATAATGTATAATTCAAATACCGATTTTGGTGTAGCGGCCGTCGAATTCATCGTTCCATTTGTAATAAATGAATTCGCAAAATCTATAAAAAAATGAAGAATAATGGGAACGATGAGATTATTGCTCTTCAAATATAGTACTGCAAAAAGTCCCCCTAACGCACTTGCATACAGCATCTGTAGTCCAGTATTGTAAAGATTTTGGTGTCCCAAATTTACTATATGAATGCCCCCAAATAATACAGAAGAGACGATAACAGAAAAAGAAAGACTTTTACCTGACGATACTAGTCCGCCTAAAATCAAACCACGAAAAATAAATTCTTCACAACTAGCAACTATTATAATAGCAAACAAATTCAAACCAAAATTCATACTGGATACTGGATGAGTTATAAGTAAAAAAATCATTATTCCAAGGTATAATACCACGGGAAAAAGCAAGGCTAACATCTTTATTAATGAATAATGTTTCATCAGAATTTTTTGATGCCCTATTCTCCTATTCCAGATAAATAAACCTAAAAAAAGTGGAAAATCTTGTATAAAACCAACTATAACTGCGGTAAGTCCACTATTTCCCCTTGAGGTGAATGAATGTAATAAGAGACTAAGAAACAAAACCCATATAGCCGTAATTCCCCATAATAAAAATATCTTTTTCATTTCATATAACTCCGCTCTATAAAATGAAGCAGAGGCATAAATACCCCTGCCACATCTTTTAAAATTGAATCTATTGCTTCTTCCTTCAATAGCTCATCCCAAGAATATTATCAGACCTATAAGACCAACATCAATAGCCCAACCTGTGTAACGGCCTGCATCATACTGGCTAACCCCACCTTGAACCTGCAATAACTCTTCATCTGTTAATTCTTTAAAATCCATAATTGTATTCATTTTATTTCCACCTTTCTTAAATTACTTCCCCCATTGGGAAGCTCATGCCACCGTCAAAAGAAGCTCATTACAAAATCAGCGCCTTCCGACATTCCATCTCTAACTCCATCCCAAAATGTCAAGGCACGTCCGCCCTTAATTTCCATCAATTCTTCATTCGTCAGCTCCGCAAAATCAAGAGCCATCATTTTTTCATTAGTCATAATAGACCACCTTTCTTTAATCGTGTGCCATAATGTTATAGCACTGCAATGTGCGACCGTATCAATAGTGACCTCAAAGTTCTATTGATACTTTTTTATTTTTCTAAATAAAACATTGGACTCACCCGACCTTTCTAAAGATTTGTGATGTTACAATACAACATATAACCAACTGAATAACGGATTGATAGATTTAGTTTGAGAAGGAACTCGTCCAAAAGAAGGCCCCACTATATATCCACCCGTTACTTCCATTAAGTCCTCGATCGTCAATTCTACAAAATCTAGTGCCAGAATTTTTTCATTCGCCATCTTAAGCCGCCTTTCTGCTTTACATCATATTTTTCTAAAAGAAATATTTGACACTATCAAAAATATACTTATAAACATTAGAGTAGTAAGGAACAGGAACCATTAAACCACCTGTTATTACCTGTAGTTCTTCATCGTTAAGCTCCACAAAATCAAGAGCCATTAATTTTTCGTTCGTCATCATAGATCGCCTTTCTTAAATAAATGTACCATGCCAGCGCTTCGTCACCACTCTTAGCTTAGGTTAATTATAGACGCAAACAAGTTCCAAAGGACATGCACAGCTATTGAATTCTCTACGTGCTGCGTTTTGAGATAAACAATCCCAAATATCAAGCCCATCGTCAAATAAATTAACCAATTCCACCAATCAAGGCTAAGCCCCATATGTGCCATTGCAAATAATAAGGTTGAAATAAGTAAAGATAGAGAGCGTCTCGTTGGGAATAAACGTTCAAACACACCAGCCCGAAAGATGATTTCTTCACAAATAGGGGCATAAATTGTCGTCGAAATTATGAGAAGAAAAATCGGAATTTTGGCTGTTGCTGCCGCTAACGTCGCTTGATTTTGGCTAACAGAGAAATTAATATGCAGTTTACTTAGTAGTAACGGAAAAAGATAAATCAGCAGGATTTGAATCGCAATAGCGCCTAAAATCCATAATTTATTTTTCCATAAAATTTGTAAGTGATGCTGGCCTATTAATTGGCTGTTTTTAGCTTTTACCAAGACAAGAGTTAGTACAGAGCCCATTACGATGAGAATTTCAAGTACCTGTAGCGCACCTATCTTCCCGTTACTGCTCTGAGCAATAAGAAGCATCATACCCGTTGGAATTACATAGATGACAAAGAGCATAATTAATCCCAAAAATTCTTTTGTGGCCGCTTGAAGTTCCCAAAGTTGAATTTTAGGGGACTTTTCTTTGTCATCCATGCTTCTCCAATCATTAGTTCAGTTTTCTGAGAACATTTAAAACTTTTTAAGCTAATAGGAATGCAAGAAACTCTGGATTTTCAGCAACAAAAACTGCTGTTTCCATTCCAAATTCAGCTACTACTCCCCAGTCAATTCCTCCACCGATAGTAGCTTGTAGTTCTTCATCGTTAAGCTCTACAAAATCAAGAGCCATCATTTTTTCGTTCATCATAATAGACCACTTTTCTATTTTAAATTGTGCTATAATACTGATAGCACTTTGCTGTGCGACAGGTATCAATAGTGACCTCGAAGTTCTATTGATACTTTTTTATTTTTCTAAATAAGTCATTGGACTCACCCACCTTTCTTTTTGGCTATCTGCTTAAATCTTATCTACACTTTTATTATAAACCTGATGTTCTTTATTTCCTAAAATGGAAATGAGTTTTTATGAGTTAAGATATTTTGAAATTTTATAAGGGAATCGGGGGAGCCAAGAAAGCTCCTGCCGCAAAGGCAGCCTGTCCCTCGGATTCCAGTTGAATCCATTCTGGTATTTTTTTGTAAAATGCCTTGAACTCTGGACTCATTTCCCCTTTCAAACTTTTTGAAATAAAGGTTATTTGAATACGTCTGAGGACAACAAGATAAGACTCTTTTTTTTCAATTAGAAACTTGGCACTAAGCATCTTTTCTCTCTCAAAAGGGGTAATATCCGTGCTCAGCACCAAATTATAAATTTCTTCAAGTATATTTTGCTCTAAAGCTTCTATTTTTTTGTTGTTTACCATCTTCAACCCTCATTTCCTATAACATTATCTATCAAAAATTATAATCATTGGGAGTTCCACCAGTCCCATAAGGGTTATATCGATAAGGCTGAATGTTATTAGGAGTGATAAATGTCCCAACATAGGGATCATAGTTTTGGCTAAGCACCGAAAATCCACCAAGAAATTCTGCCCAAATACCACCAGTTACATTTTCAAGTTCTTCATCTGTCAGCTCTACAAAGTCAAGAGCCATTAATTTTTCATTCGTCATCATAGACCACCTTTCTTTTTTAGAGTTGTGCTATAATGCTTATAGCACTTTGTGTGTGCGACGAGTATCAATATGACCTCGATGTTCTATTGATACTTTTTATTGTTTTAAATAAAACATTGGACTCACCCGACCTTTCTTTTTGGCTATCTGTTTAAATCTTATCTACACTTTTATTATAAGCCCGATTTTCTTTGTTTCCTAAAATGGAAATGAATTTTATGCTACAACATATGAAAGTTTACATAATCTGGTTTTCACAGTGGCAACGAGGCTCCCATAAAAGCTGTGCCCAATATTTGAACTTTTTTCAAATACTCTGGAAGCTTTCCATAAAACTGTTCAACTTCAGGAGACATCTTCTTCCCAACGAACGTTATTTGTAGGCGCCGTAATACATTTGGTAAATA
>JAIRUS010000085.1 GCA_031254295.1 Streptococcaceae bacterium
CAAGATGAGCGCGCGACAAGAGTCCAAACTCAATCAGAAAACAAATGAAAGGAGAGTGATTCACACTCAGATGGACACAGAAATAAATAGCAGCTGAAGTCAAGGAACTTTTCCTTGCGAATGCTAAGAGGTGAAACTAACCTTGAGAAATTCCAAAGGAGGAAAATAAAATGATGAAATTAAAAAAAGTTGCCCTTGTAGCAGGGTTGGCACTTGCCCTTGTAGGAGCAAGCGGTTCTACAGTAAAAGCAGATACGCAGTATGTCGGTGGTGGAACTTGGGTTTATGGGTATAATGTAGGACAAGCTTACTCGAATTACTATCATGCCCGCAACTACCACGGGGCGCAAGTTGTGGATCGAAACAATGGAAGCAACTGGAGCAGAGTAAATTCACGTGCAGGCGCTTGGGCTAGCGCAACCATCTCAATCTCATGGGTGGGTGGACGAGCTTCATTCTACTATGCACCTAACGGCTATTAAAGTGTAAATAAATGTTAAAAGTGTCAAGAACTCTTGGCACTTTATTTCAAAGAAAAGGAGAAATTCATGTATAAGAGATTAAAACAAATTCTGATTGTTCTTTCCATGCTTGCTGTATCTTTTTTGAGTATCTGGTATGTATTCAGCTATAAAAATGAGATGCTTGGCGGACAACAACAAGTAATCGCAGTTAATAAATCTAAGCTTAATATCATGGAAACTTTTCAAAAAATTGCGTCAGAGAAACAGCTCACCTTTGCGAAACAGATTGTAGTGCCAATTAATGATGGTCAAGGCGGCGTCAAAAATACTTATGCTCAGATTGGAACGGGGAATTTGCCTCGAGACTTGGAAGTGCAGACAAATCAAAAAATTATCAATAACAGCCCGAACAATGTTCTCTATATTTTATTAGACAGCAGCAAACAGGGAAGCACACAGGAAATAGTCAATGAGTTAAACAGTGCAGGAAATGAGACTCAGGTTTGGCCAAATAACTGGGATTTTGCACTACTTCAAAACTTTTTAAATCCGATACTCGCTATTGGAGTGATTATTGTTTTGAGTGCTTATATTGCACTTATCTTATCAAATCAAATCTCACGATTAAAGGCGATGGGGATTTATAGGTTAGGGGGGCTTGGAAAAACAAAGTTGGCATTCTTAGGAATCCGAGGTGAAAGTTTGTTTATTGCAGGTACAGCTTCAATTTTCTTTCTGATTTCTCTATTTTATCTGGAATTTTTCAAACTAGCGAACTTTCAAGTTTTTAAAATTTTAGTGATTAGTTTTTCCTTTTTTGCCATTCTCTTTATTTTGGTGAATCTCATTTTATCTAGCTTGATTTTTTATATTCTTCAACATCAAGCGATAAACTTATCAATTAAGGGAAAACTCCCAATGCGCACCATCAGTTTTGTTATTGTTTTTTTTCAAGCCTTTTCAATTCTTGCTTCTATGTTCTCAGTGACTCTTTTACTGAATACAAATAAACAATCGGCACTTTTGAGCAAAGGAGAGAGCGCTTGGTCAAAAAACAAAGATTACTATGGCTTAACCATGATAGGATTTGATGCGCCTAATAAGACAGATTTTGAATCTTTCTTTACAGAAGTATTGAATATTCCCTCAACACTAATGGTTAATAATCAATATAACAATCAAAATCTAACAAGCTCTAACGGATATTTTCCAAGTGCATATGCGGATGAAAATCTTCTTTACGTTAATGCTAATTTTTTGAAAACTTCCAATATCAAGTTGAACGCCCAAACTCAGAAGAAAATTTCAGAGCTTGGCTTAGGTCAATATATGTTATTGATTCCAGAAAGTCAAAAAGAGTCGAGTGCTAAAATCTCTACAGCGTGGGCAAGCGCTATGAAAAACTGGAATCAAGGAGCCGAAAAATCATTGAATTTTCAACAGTTTTCATCAAGTTATCCAGACACCAAAGAAATTTTCACCTACTCTATTCTAGGAACTTTGCATGTATCGAATCAGACTTACTCTAAGTCTCCTCTGATGATTGTTTACAGTCCGAAAACTTTTGCTGGAACCGAGTTTTTTAGTATCATGTTTGAGCCAATGGTACAACAAACTCTAGTAAAAGATAAGGATAAGGTAACAGCTTTAATTAAAAAATATCACTTAGAAAATAACATGGGTTCGTTTTATAGTGGTTATTCAGCACTTCTTTCAAGAAAAGCCAGCCTTTCAGCTCAACAGAGTTATTCAATTGTTACCAATATATTGAGCTTCTTGGGCTCTATAGTGCTTGTTTCTTTACTGAATACGATTTATTTTTATCAAAATCGTAAAAAGCTTGCTATTGAACGTCTGGCTGGAAAAGGATTCTTGGAATTACATCAAAAATATCTTTCTATTGTGAGTGGGATTAGTCTATTACTTGGAATATCCGCCGTAGCAGTCTTGCATTTTCCATTGGAAAGTTTACTGGTTCCATTGGTTTATCTACTTCTTGTTTATGGTTTATTTAGCTATCAAGCAAAACGCGCAAAACGTTCAGATATATTAGTTCTGAAAGGAGAATAACATGATTAAATTAGAAAATATCGAAAAGAAATTTGACGAGAAAGTTGTTTTTGAAAACGTAGATTATCGTTTTGAAAAAGGCAAGTCCTATGCTTTGGTGGGAGCTTCAGGAAGCGGAAAAACAACGCTTTTAAATATCATAGGAAAACTTGAAGCGGCAAATAGTGGGACAGTCAAGGTAGATGACAAAGAGCTATCGAAAATAAAGGAACAAATCTTTTTCAGAGATTATGTCGGCTACTTGTTCCAAAATTATGGTTTGATTGAAAATGAAAGCATTGAGCAAAATCTGGATTTGGCCTTTGTAGGAAAGAAAGTAAGCAAATCAGATAAAAAGCAACAGATGCGTGAAGCGCTGGAGCGGGTCAATTTAGCGCTTGGATTAAATCGCAAGATTTATTCCTTGTCTGGTGGCGAGGCACAGCGTGTCGCGATTGCAAAGATTATTCTTAAAAATCCCCCGATTATTCTTGCCGATGAGCCGACGGCTTCACTTGACGAAAAAAACACACGAGAAGTATTGCAGTTGATCTTAGGATTGCTAGGCGAGGATAAAATTATTATTATCGCCACGCATAATCCCAAGGTTTGGGAAAGCTGTGATGAGGTCGTAAAACTATCGGAGGGACAAATCAATGGATGAGGAAGAAAAAATCCCAGTGGGCGAAGCTTTTAAGAAACTTCGAGAGCTGAGTGGCGTCAAAAAAGTAGAATTGCATGAGATTTTGGGCAAGTCTGCTCTTGATCGCTTGGAGTTGGGAACGAGTGAGCCAAGCTTTGAAAAAATGGAACAGGCTCTGGATTATATGGGATTTACAGTTTCAGATTTCTCTTATTTTCGCCATACGGGCGTCGTTAAAACCTATGGACGACTTTTTCATGATTTACGGTTTCAGCAAGGTTATCGTGAAGATTTTTTTGAACAGTTGGGTGTGAATGAAGTGAGACTGAGACTGTTTGAAGAAGGGCGTATCATGCTCCCTTTTAGTACGCTAGATGAGATGCTGCTTGAAATGCATGTCCCAGAGCGTGATTACAGCTTTTGGCTAAATGGTGGACAATTAGATTGGTTTATCAGCTCTATACATCAGCTTGAATTGGCACATTACAAAGGCGACTTAGAGACAATTCAGGAAATCGAAACGCGTGCGCATGAATTTGCCAACCAGCAGGAGATAAACTCAGCTCTTTTAGATGGTTTAAAAGACCACCACTATGTGCAAGAGCGGGTCACAAAGCAATATACAGATTATAGAATATTAGAATTAACGGCGAAAAAATACCGGATAAACTTGACAGCCGAGGAAGAAGCAGAAACATCTGATTTTTTGTTTGGTATTGAAATCTGGACAGAGTTTGATTTGGGGATTCTAGCGCTCAATGCAGGTAGACTTGAAACTCCAGCCTTGAAGCTTATTTTAGATGAGATTTATCAGAATTTTTCAGCCTACAAAGGCAGTAGAATCTACCGTGAACATCTGGTGCAAGTCTCAGGGCGCGCCGCCTCTCGTTGCATCAAAGATGGGAAGTTAGAAGAGGCAGCCGATTTTATAGCTTATTCGAAGCCTATTTTATATGATATTTCTGCGCGTGTGCACGGGCTTAGCCGTTTTATTGAAGCGCAACTTGCTTTTGCAAAAGGAGATGAGCACGGTAATTTTGAAATGCTCAAGGTCATAGA
>JAIRUS010000163.1 GCA_031254295.1 Streptococcaceae bacterium
AAGAAAGAACGGCAGACAATAATATTGTAAATACTCGTCGCCCCTGGAATAATCAAGGCCCACATTGTATTGAGCATGCCAAGATTTTTAATCAATAAGTAAGTTGGAATCATGCCACCTGAAACAAACATTGTCACCATCATAAACTTGATGAAGAATCCTTTGCCGTACATTTCCGCACGAGATAACGCATAGGCACACGGCACTGTAAAGATAAGATTCACCACAACTGCCAAAACGGTGTAAATGATGGTATTTTTATAGCCCATCCAGATGTCTTGATTCGCAAAGATTCGAGCATAGCCATCCCAGGTAAGTCCTTTGGGAAGAAGCCACATCTCCCCTTTCATGATGGCAATCGGATCAGAAACCGAAGCACTAATAATGTACACGAGCGGGTAAAGTACGAGAAGAGTTGCAACAATGACAAAGAGATAGTTAAACACCATGAAGACGCGATCTCCAGTTGTCATTTTAATTGTTTTTGTATTCATTTATCTCTCCTTACCACAAACTGCTGTCGCTAAACTTACGCGTGATGGTATTTGCCGCAATCAATATCATTGCATTGATGACCGAGTTAAACACACCAATCGCTGTTGCAAATGAATATTGTCCATTTAACAAGCCTGCCCGATAAACATAGGTCGAAATAACATCACTTGCTGACTGGTTCAACGGGTTTTGCATCAAAATAATTTTTTCAAAGCCGACATTCAAGAGCCCGCCCAAGGTCATAATCAACAAGATAATAATCGTTGGTGCTATCGTCGGTAAATTGATGTACCAAGCACGTTGTAAACGCGACGCGCCATCAATAATAGCTGCCTCGTGAAGTTGCGTGTCAACACCAGAGAGCGCCGCCATATAAATCACGGAAGACCAACCTGTCGATTGCCAAACGCCTGATAGAACATAAATCGTCTTAAACCAAGCAGGATTTGACATGAAATCAATTGGCTTAAATCCAAAGAACTGAATGACATTATTGATAATCCCCGTTTCAGGATTGAGGAAGGCAAAGAGCATTCCCACAATGACGACAACGGATATAAAGTTAGGCGCGTAGGTGATTGTTTGGGCGAACTTCTTACCAAAGCCATCTTTCAGTTCATTAAGCGCCAATGCCAAGATAATCGGCAACGGAAATCCGACGATCAGGGAATAAATACTAATACCCAAGGTGTTTTTGATTAAATCCCAGAAAAAATAAGAATTAAAGAATTGCTGGAAGTATGTCCATCCTACCCAAGGACTTCCCCAAATTCCAAGAGCTGGATTATAATTTTTCCAAGCAATAATCACACCATACATTGGCTGATAACAGAACACAAGGAAAAACAAAAAGGCCGGTAAAATAAGAATATAAAGTTGCCAACTTTGTTTCATCTGTTTCCACGAAAACTTCCGTTTCGGCGGTTTTACTTTCTTGGCTTTTCTGACTTTCCCTGCTTGAGTTACTACGTTGGACCCTGCTAGCATGGTTCTCTCCTTTTCAAATAGAATAAATCTCCTAAATTGGTATATTTATTTTATTTATTTTCTATTTTTTATTATTTGATATATCTTTATTTAATATTATAGCACCCTTTTTTATTTTTGCAAGCGTAAACATAAAAAATAATTATCTATTTGATATATCATGACTTATAACTGTTGTTGTTTTTAATTGTTCCAATGAAAAAGCTATACATTTCAGCTCTAGTTTGCCAAAATATATAGCTTTTTAATTTCATTTTTTTAATAATTGAGTGTCAACTGTGCTTGTTAGATCAATCAGCCATTCTCCATTTTGCTTTGCATAAGACACGTCGATTGTGGCGATATTGTCCCGATATTCTTTTTGATTTTTTGTATTATTAATACTTTTCACTTTTGCTTCTGCCAGAAGATGACCATTTTGTTTTTTAAGAACCCGATAGCTCTCCAAACTATTCGTAATATTTTGCTTTTTAAAAAATTCACTCATTTGAGCGGCTGTATTTTTTCTGGCTTTGGGAATAAGACAACTCACATAAGTCGTGATATCTTTTTCATTACTAGCCTTCAATGTCTTCTCGAATACTGCTTTTGCCGATTTCCCATCTGCATCAAGTGGCGTTACTCTTTCTATCTTATCAGAGCTATTTCCTAATCTTTGCTCAGCTTGCTGACTATAATTATAGATAACAATTGCAAATCCTAGCAGTGCAGTTATAAAAAAAATAAGTCCTTTTCTAGAAAACTTCATAATTTTTCATTTGCCCTTTCTAATTTTCTCATACTTTGATAACTAAACCAAGCATTCGCAAGGAGAAAGAGTGGAACTGGGATAAGAGCCAGTACAGGGATAAAAAAGCTAAAAACTCCTGCCAAACTCATACCAATTAGCATCGCGATTGTATTTGGAATATTTGCTAAAAGTAGAAAGAAAGCCTGTCTAAAACTATTTTTTAAACTCAATTGATAACGGACAATAGCGGGGATAAGATAAAGAAAACTGGTCGCAATAATAAACAAAAGCGCTCCTAGACAAACTGAAATATAAATATTTCTCGTAAATACAATTGCAATTCGCAAATCCATATAAAGAAATAAAAGGACAAGCAAAGCAATGTAGCCAACCTGATTCGACCGTCTGAAATTCTCACGCGCGCTTTCACGAAAAGTTTGAAAAGATAATACTTTTGCCTTTTCACTCGGTTCTTTAAACGACTGAAAAAAGAAGTCTATCACCGCTGCTGTTGCTGGATAAATTCCTGCAACAATCAGATAACGAAAAAGAATCGCAAACCAAAAAAGCTGAAGCTTTCCTATAAAAATTAGAGTCTCTCCTATTTTTATACTCCCCATTGCTAGTTTTGACATCTTATCTCCTTTTGATATATCTTTTACATCTCTCATAAACTATTGATTTATGGCCTTTACAATGAGATTATAGCGTTTATTTTTTATTTTGTCAAAAATAATTTAATAAATTTATATCTTTTCCTTGTGTTTTTTTGTAAAAAAAGTATAATTAGTATATCATTTAACAAATAGGAGCTTTATATGGTTATCCCCCTTTATCAAAAAATTTCAGATGATTTAAAAGCGCAGATTGTTTCACAAAAAATCAAAGTAGGAGATAAGCTTCCCACCGAAATGGAACTTTCCGACACCTACAATGTTAGCCGTATTACTGCGAAACGTGCCTTAAACGATCTTG
>JAIRUS010000014.1 GCA_031254295.1 Streptococcaceae bacterium
AAGTCCTTTACGACAAAAAAGCAGACAAAAGAAGTCTTATCAGATATAGATTTGATTGTTGAAAAAGGCGAAATCTTTGCTCTTCTTGGATCAAATGGTGCGGGTAAGACAACGATGATGAATATCATGTCAACTCTGCTAACGCCCGATTCAGGAACTGTCAGTGTAAATGGATTTGATGTTGTGAAGAATGCTGGCAAAGTTCGTCAAAGCTTTAGTCTGACAGGCCAGTTCGCGGCAGTAGATGACATCTTGACAGGACATGAAAATTTAGAGCTTATTGCAAAGCTCCGTAAAGTTGTGAATCCAAAGCAGGTTGCGGCTGAGATGCTTGAAAAAGTAAGCTTGACAGAAGCCGCAAATAAAGCTTTATCAACTTATTCTGGTGGTATGCGTCGGCGGATTGATATTGCGATGTCGTTAATTGGCGCACCAGCTGTAATTTTCTTAGACGAACCAACGACAGGACTTGACCCAGAGGCGAGAAATGAGGTTTATGATCTAGTCGAGAAATTGGCAGCCGATGGCACAACATTCTTTTTGACGACGCAATATCTGGAAGAAGCCGAGAAATTGGCCCAGCACATCGCGATTTTGCATGAGGGAGTGATTGTTGCCAATGGAACATTTGATGAGCTGAAGCAGTTGATCCCAGCGCCAGAGGTTGTCATGGTTGAGAAACAACCAACATTGGAGGATATTTTCCTTAACATCATTGCAAAAAAAGGGGGCAAGTAAAATGATTAGAGATACCATGATACTTTTTGGACGCACTGTGAAACATGTGACGCGTAGTGCAGATACAATCATCACAACAGTTATGATGCCAATTGCCTTTATGTTACTGTTTGTTTATGTCTTTGGCGGATCAATCAAGCAATCACTGAGTAGTAATACTGAATATATTAATTATCTACTACCAGGGATCTTGATTATGGCGGCTGCAATGGGGACGTCTTATGTTGGCTATCGCCTTTTTGAAGATCGGACGAAAGGTATGTTTGCGCGTGTCAAGTCAATGCCAATCAAGGCGTCGAGCTTTCTTTGGGCTCACGTTTTGACAAGTTTGATTTCAAATTTGATTTCATTTGTGATTATTATTGGATTGGCCTTTATTATGGGCTTTCGTACAAGTGCTGGTTTTACAGAATGGCTTGCAGTCATTGGGATTTATCTTCTCTTGACCCTTGCACTCACATGGCTTAGCGCAATTCCAGGGATTTTGGCGAAAACTATGACAGGTGCAAGTCTGCTGGCTTATCCTTTGACATTTTTGCCGATGCTGTCCTCTGCCTTTGTTCCAACAGAGACGATGCCTGCCCCTGTTCGCTGGTTTGCAGAGAATCAACCTTTGACCTCTACGACGAATGTGATTCGTAAATTATTTGCAGATCAAGCGCTTGGCAATGAAATTTGGGTTGCTCTGGCTTGGCTAGTCGGAATCACAATCGTAGGATGGATTGGCGCTTCTCAACTTTATAAAAAAGCAGTCTAAACCTTTATTTTTTTCCTGTATAACCGCCAAGCATTCCGCCCATTCCAAGACAAAAAAGTTTTGTAGATGTGATGTAATCATAAAATTCAGTAGCACGTGGCGTCAGATTTGAACGAAGGGCAAGAGGGCGGAAGCTAACTTCGACTTCTGAAAGTTCTTGTTTAATAGACTGACCAGCCTCAATATTGCGCAAAGCAGACATGAGTTGTTTTCGTTCCCATTCACGGATGTTTCGATCAAGGACCAGATTATAAAGTTGATTGATGATATCGGTCTTATCCATGGCGTCATTATAGCAGAATTTATAGAGTTTTTGCTATAATTTGTCTATGACAATTGAAAAAGCAATTTTTGCAGGTGGTTGTTTCTGGTGTATGGTTGAACCTTTTGAAACGCGCTCGGGGATTATTAGCGTGGTAAGTGGTTTTACGGGTGGACATAAGGATTATCCAACTTATGATGAGGTTTCTGGACATTGGACAGGCCACGTTGAGGCGGTCATGATTGAGTTTGATAATGAAGTGATTTATTATGCTGACTTGGTCGAGATTTACTGGCAGTTAATTGATCCAACAGACGCTGGTGGACAATTTTATGATAGAGGTGAAGCCTATTGCCCAGTGATTTTTGTGCAGAATGACCAACAGCGCAAAATAGCAGAGGCAAGCAAGGTGGCTCTTCAGGCATCAGGTCGCTTTGGTGAGAAAGAGATTATTGTGCCCATCGAAGAGGCAGAAACCTTTTGGCCAGCCGAAGACTATCATCAGGACTTTTACAAAAAAAATCCCAGCCGTTATGCCGCCGTGCATAAGGTTCGCCTAAAATTTGCCAAGAAAAACTGGGGAGATTTGACCCAAAAGAAGGGATTTTTTCAGAGAAAATGAAGAAGATCCTCTCTTTTAGCTTACTTTTGATAGTCCTATTTTTACTTTATCTCTGGCTTCCTGTCGCGAGCCTAGCAACGGTCACGCTTTATTTTTTACCACTACAGGCTGGAATAAAAAGTCTAGTAGATCTCGCCCTCGCGGGCCTGACAGCCTATTTTTTCAATGTCTTTCTTTGGGCCTTGATTGAAAAGCGAATCGCCAAAGCAAATGTCATCGCCTTTTACTTGCTCTATTTTGCATTTGCGGTTTCTACCTTGCTATTGCGAGGGACTGGCAGCTGGGGCTGGAATTTTAATCTGCTGAATATCTTCACGACAGGACAATTTGTTAGCCTAGTCACGTTGCTAAATCTCATGCTCTTCATTCCAGTTGGATTTTTACTCAAGCTCAGCTGGCGAAACCTGGCCATCATGGCAGTGATTATTGCTTTGGTTGAGATGACACAGGCGCTTACGCATCAAGGTTTTTGTGATGTTGATGACTGGCTGTTGAACATGATTTCCTTTGTTGCTGGCACCTTGCTTGCGAGAAGGGCTCAGTTTGTAAAAGTAAAATAATTTTTAAATAAACGAGCTTCAAATATAAGAAGGAAATCTGATATTTGAGGCTTTTTCAAGTTCAGGTGATGTTACTTCTGTTCCTAATTTACATGCTCAGCTATCCAATTTGTCAAGTTTGAAAGGTCATAATTTGTCTGGTTATCTTTGAGCATTTGACTGAGCTTGAACTTGGACATGGTTTCCATGAGGGAGATTTCTAGTGCCGTCAAGGCTGTCGAGACAGCACAAACAGTGGTTTCGCTTTGCGGTAAATCAAGAAAATTCGCAAGGAGGTGCTGGCTTTCAAATACGCGCCCACGCCCTTCGATAGCGGTGAAAACATCATAAAATGTAATGTCTGTTAGATTGCGCTTTAAAGAAAAGCCACCATTCTTTCCTGGCGATGACTTGACAAGATTTTCATTGACTAAAGATTTGATGATTTTTTTGAGATAAGATGGGGAAACTTTTAAGCGATCAGCCAGAGCAAGTGAACTCATGGCTCGCTTTTCAGGCAGTAATGACAAAATCAAAAGCACATAGACGCCTTGTTCCCAACCAGAAGATAATTTCATTCTTGACAAACTCCTTTAAAAAGAATATAACTATATTAGAGATAAAGAATATCTATAAAATAACTTTATCAATTTTATTTATTATAACACATGGCTACAATAAAATTTAAATATAAGAAAGAAGGTATCATTATGGTAGTTAAAGTTGGAATTAACGGCTTCGGTCGGATTGGACGGCTCGCACTACGTCGTATTGAAAAGCTAGAGGGCATTGAGGTGGCACATATTAATGACCTCACAAGTCCAGAGATGCTGGCGCACCTCTTGCGCTTTGACAGCACACAAGGACGTTTTGATGGCAAGCTAGATCTTGCTGAAAATGGCTTTACTGTCAATGGGCGTTTTATCAAAGTTACAGCAGAGCGTGAGCCTGAAAAAATTGACTGGGCAGCTTCTGGAGTAGATATTGTGCTTGAGGCGACGGGCTTCTTTACAAGCAAAACAGGCGCTGAAAGGCATTTACATACCAATGGTGGGGCAAAGAAGGTTGTCATCACAGCTCCTGGTGGAAATGATGTCAAAACAATCGTCTTTAACGTCAATCATGATATTCTAGATGGGACAGAAACAGTTATTTCTGCAGGTTCTTGTACAACCAATTCACTAGCTCCAATGGCTAAGGTTCTCAATGATAACTTTGGTATCGTTGCAGGTGAAATGACAACGATTCATAGTTATACGGGTGAGCAGATGTTGCTTGATGGTCCACATCATAAAGGCAACCTGCGCCGTGCGCGGGCGGCGGCTGTCAATATCGTTCCGACAAGTTCAGGGGCTGCAAATGCAATCGGTCTAGTTATTCCAGAGCTTCAAGGTAAGATGAAGGGGCACGCCATGCGCGTTCCAACAGCTGCGGGTTCTATCACTGAGCTGAATACAATCATCTCAAAGAAAACAACTGTTGAAGAAATCAATGCGGCGATGAAGGCCGCAGAAACTGAAAGCTTCGGCTACAATGACTATGAGATTGTCTCAACAGATATTATCGGTGACACACACGGCGGTCTCTTTGATGCCACTCAGACCGAAATCATTGAGGCAGGTGATGTTCAACTTGTCAAAACTGCTTCATGGTACGATAATGAAATGAGTTTCACAGCTCAGCTGATTCGTACACTTGAGTACTTTGCCAAAATTGCAAAGTAAAGATAGATTGAAATAAGAACCGTTCTGATGAGCGGTTTTTCCATACAAAAAATTATCTTACTGATGCTGGAAACTTTTGCCGAGATAAAAACGACCAAAGAATTTCTTCAAGAATTGTGATAAAATAGACGCATTATGACTAACGATAAAATTCGCGTTCGTTATGCGCCAAGTCCAACAGGCCTTTTGCATATCGGAAACGCACGTACTGC
>JAIRUS010000038.1 GCA_031254295.1 Streptococcaceae bacterium
AATTTATTCATTTCAAATTTATTTTCCATCATTTTAGTTTCCTTCTTTCTTTTTGTTTTTTTAATTTTGATTTTGATTTTGATTTTTCAACTTTATTAATTTACCATCGTTTATAGTTCTTCTGACCTCCTTCTTCTTGTCTCTTTCTTTTGAGATTATTCTATCATGACATTTTTCAACTCATTAATATCGATTCGTTTTTGACACTCTTTTTATTTCTTAAAAGAATGCTTGATAATAAAGTTTATAATCTGTGGGCCTAGTAAACTCATGCCACCGTTAGTTTCCTGAAGTTCACTGTCTGTTAAAGTGACAAAATTCTTTGCGTTAAATTTTACGAGCTTCATTTTTTTCTCCTTTCTAGTTTTGTTTCAACCTTGATGAATGTAGTATAACATGAGGTTTTTTGCTTCTTTAAAATCGATTCGTTTTCGACACTACTTACATTTACCACCTCGGCCTCAAATCGCTACTTTTCATTAAAAACGGCTGGATAATAGACTTTAATACCTGTGAGCCCAGTATAGACAGACCACCGTTAGTTTCCTGAAGTTTACTGTCTGTTAAAGTGACAAAATTTTTTGCGTTAAATTTTATGAGCATCATTTTTTCATTCTTCATCATAGACCACCTTTCTATTTTTTAGAGTTGTGTTATCTTATGGCACTTTGCATGTGCGACCGTATCAATAGCAATCCTAAGCTCTATTGATACTTTTTATTGTCTTAAATAAAACATTGGACTCACCCAACCTTTCTAAAGATTTGTGATATTACAATACAACATATAACCAACTGAATATCGGATTAAGAGATTTAGTTTGAGAAGGAACTCGTCCAAAAGAAGGTCCCATTATATATCCACCTGTCACTTCCATTAAGTCCTCAATCGTCAATTCTACAAAATCTAGTGCCAGAATTTTTTCATTCTTCATCTTAAGCCGCCTTTCTGTTTTACATCATATTTTTCTAAAAGAAATATTTGACACTGTCAAAATATACTTATAAGGATTGAAATAGGGAACAGGGATTATTAAGCCACCTATTACCATCTGAAGTTCCTCATCTTTTAGCTCCACAAAATCAAGAGCCATTAATTTTTCATTCTTCATCATAGACCGCCTTTCTTTAACTTATGTGTTACAATGATACAATATGTGACAGGTATCGATATCGGCCTTAAAGTTCTATTGATACCTGTCACCGTTCATTTTCTCCTGATACGGGAAGAGGCAAGAATAAGGCTATAAATCTCTCTGTACGTTTTTATCTTCTTTTCACTTGTTCTGACTAGGAAATATTTTTCTAAGCATAGTACCAACTAAAACACTCAATAGAACCCCTATCATAAGTGAAAGCCAAGCATTTACTCCTAATCTCTCTAAAAGATTAAAAGACAGAGCAGCTACCGCTCCGATTATTAAGTAGCTCCACCATTTCACATTTGCCATTTTACCACCATCCAACGACTGTATATGCAGCCGCGCCACAGATAACCTTTACATTAGAATTTCTCTTAAAAAGGCCATTTAAGAACATTCCAAACAACGTGTGCGCCTTTGCCAAATCCAGTCCAGAAAGCATCGCTTGATCCGCCAAATATAAGACTGAGATCTTCTTCGCTAAGCTCTGAACAATTGTTAATGTTGATCTTTTTCATTTTCCTTATCTCCTTTCATTTTATTTTTATAAATTTCTCTTCCAAAAATCATACAGAATGATAGGATTACAAAATAACCTAAGGTTCTTAAAATAATATTCTGAGGTTCATTTAAACTCGCTGCTACCAACATCCCCACTATAAAATATAACCCTATAGATAAATATAAATATAGTCTTTTTTCACTAAATATAGTGTAGATTAAAAAGCATATTAGTAAAGCAGTTATGTAAACAACAATCCAAGAAAAATCTGTAAGAGATACACTAGCAATATTGGGCAGACTTATCAATAATTGGAATATTACAAGAATTACTCCTGCAATAGTGAAGAGAATAACTACTTTTTTCATCTTTCCCCTTTCACCTATTTCACAGAATTCCAACCTTTAATGATCTGGTCAGAATGTTTAAAACCATCCATGATTACTCCTGCTAAAACTGTAGCCCCAATAGCTGGCCAAAATCCTCCATTAACTTCTTGCAATTCTTCATCTGTCAGCTCCACAAAGTCAAGAGCCATCATTTTTTCGTTCATCATAGACCACCTTTCTTTAATTATGTGCTATAATGCTTATAGCACTGCAATGTGTGACAGGTATCAATAGCGACCTCAAAGCTCTATTGATACTTTTTTATTGTTTTAAATAAAACATTTGACTCACCGCCTTTCTTATATCTACAAATTTATTATACCCTCTGATTTTGACCCAACTCAAAAATCTTCGGGATTCCGAAGATTTTTTTGATCTTTTTTACTTTCAAGTTTTAAATATGAGCGAAAGCGAGGAATCAGATAAGCGCAGATTTTCCATTTCCAATCCGGTTAAGAACGGCTTGAAGTTCAACTTGTGTGATACGATCGCCAATTAAGCCAAAGAAATGAATAATATCACTCATCTTAGAATGGCCTTCTTTTTCTTTTCCCGTACGATAAAGATAATATCCTGAGCCAAAAGTGTGTAAACTACTCGCATAACAATCTTTGCGAAAAAGTAATTTCTTTGCTCCCTTTAATATTTGCCAAGCCGCACTGGCTTTCCCCGTATCCA
>JAIRUS010000060.1 GCA_031254295.1 Streptococcaceae bacterium
GCCTCATCAACTGCTGGCTTTTCTACAAATGTTGCAACATTATAGAGACCTTTTGAAACTTCTCCTTCTGGAGCGATGACACCATACTTATCAACTTCTTTGTGAGGAACTTCCATGACAGCGATAGTTGAAGCATGCGTTTGAGCATAATCGTCAATCAATTGCTTTGTCAACGGCCCACCTTCTCCATTGATATTCATCAAGTCATCACCAAGCATGACAACAAATGGTTCATCACCGATAAAAGCTTTAGCTTGAAGAACGGCATGTCCAAGTCCAAGTGGATGAGACTGACGGATAAAATGAAGATTAATATCAGTCGTTTCTTCGACTAGTTTCAAAAGTTCAGTCTTACCTTTTTCACGCAGATTCATCTCCAGTTCAAGATTAGAATCAAAATGATCTTCAATTGGTCGTTTTGCCTTACCTGTGACAATCAAGATATCTTCAATACCTGACTTCAAAGCTTCCTCAACAATGAATTGAATCGTAGGTTTATCAACAATTGGTAACATTTCTTTAGCAATCGCTTTGGTTGCAGGAAGAAAACGTGTTCCAAGTCCTGCAGCAGGAATAATCGCTTTTCTTACTTTTTTAATTTTTTCTTTAGACATTGTAAATCCTTTTATATTTTAATTAAATTCATTTTCTTGCTTGGCTTCGCGACGCATAATCTCAAGGATTCCGCTACGTGGATCAAGCCCTTCATAAAGCACTTTGTAGATTGTTTCAGTAATTGGCATTTCAATATTCATTGTTTGAGACAACTCATAGGCTGCCTTACATGTCGAGACACCCTCAATTACCATTCCCATATTGGCTTCGATATCTGCTAACTTTTCACCTCGCCCAAGCGCATCACCTGCTCGCCAGTTACGTGAATGAATCGAGGTTGCTGTGACGATTAAATCGCCCACGCCAGACAAACCACTATAAGTTAGCGGCTCAGCTCCCATAGCCACACCAAGACGTGTGATTTCTGCAAGTCCTCGGGTAATAATGGCAGCTTTTGCATTGTCACCAAAACCAAGTCCATGAAGCGCTCCTGCTCCAACCGCAATGATATTTTTGAGAGCGCCAGCTGTTTCCACACCAATCACGTCTGTATTTGTATAGAGACGCATATAGTCGTTACTAAACAGTTCTTGCGCATATTTTGCATCGTCAAGATTCTTTGAAGCCGCCGAAATTAGCGTGATATCACGCACAATTGTCTCTTCTGCATGTGATGGTCCAGATACGACTGTGATTTCACTGCGCAGTTCTTTAGGAATTTCTTCTTCCAAAATCGTAGAAATCCGCTCGTGGCTCCCCTGTTCTAAGCCTTTCGAGGCATGTAAAACATGTACCTTATGATCCAAGAGTCCAGCCACCTGCTTCGCCACAAGACGTGTAACTTTAGTCGGTACGACAAATAAAAGCGCATCGGCCTCTTTTAACACTTCTTTCAAATCAGTCGAAGCATAAATCCGCTCATCCAAGACAATGTCTTTAAAATAGCGTGTATTAGTATGCTGTTCATTGATTTCCTTAATTTGTTGAGCGCTATCCCCATAAAGGATAGCCTGATGACCATTATCTGTAAGAACTTGGGACAAGGCTGTCCCCCAACTTCCTGGTCCTAGAATTGCGACTTTTTGACTGTCCATAGCTCATATTATATCAAAAAAATAAAAGCAATAGGGGAAGGGCTGAGAATTCTTTCAATGGTAATTTATTACGTTTAGCAAAATCCAAAAAGAGCTAAGTTATAGCTCTTCTATCATTTTTTTGATGATGTAAGCTGCCCCAATCATTCCTGCATCATTCATTAGTTTAGCTCTTTTTATTTCTGTCAGTTGGCCCTGTTCACGAATCCGGTTAAGGGCAGTGTGACGTTTGATAAGTTCAAGCCATTTCTCTTGTAGCTTTTCCATAAAGAAGTCGTTGGCGGAGATCCCTCCACCGATGAGAATGACTTCTGGATCGAAATAGGCTGTTAAGTTCAGTAGATTGACCGCTATATTCGTCAAAAATTCTTCAAAGACAGCTGTTGCTACTCTGTCACCTGATTTTACTAAGTCCACAATGACTTTAGCGTCTTCAATTTCTTTTTTATTTTCGGCTTTATTGTAATTATTGATAAGTCCTAGAACTACTGAGGATTGAAAGTTTTGTGAGATGTCTTCTAGGTCACCAGCTGCTGTGATACCGTTTGTCAAGCTCCAACCGAACTCTCCCGCGAGACCATGTGTCCCTCGATAAAGTTCATGATTGATCACAATGCCACCGCCAACACCTGTTCCCAAGACCATAACCAGATAGTTTGCTGTCTCCTGCGCTGCCCCTTGCCATTTTTCAGCGATTGCACAGCAGTTGGCATCATTTTCAACAGTAACGGGAAGTCCTGTTCGCTCTGAGAGTTTTCGTCGGAGTTCCAGTCCATAAAGATTGACTAGAGCTCCAAAATTTACTACTATGCCATCAGGAGATATGCTTCCTGGAGCCGAAACTCCTATTCCTTCAATAGGATTGTCTTTTTGGAAGTATGCTGTCAAGTCTGATAAGAGCTTCAAAAACGGTTTTTCTGTCTGTGGTGTAGCAATTTTTCCTTTTTTTATAATTTCTCCCGCTGAGGACACTAAACCGTATTTAATATTTGTCCCCCCAATGTCATATGCTAAATACATCTTAACTCCTTTTAAATATTTTTAAATCTTCTAATTTATTTCAACAAATATTCAATAAAATATCTCTGGGATTCTTTCTATCGGTTGCATGATACTGGTGACTTCATTGTATTCTCGGTTACAGATGTCTAGCAGGCCAATATTATAATTCTCTCCATCAAAGCGTCCTAAATAAGGCTGATCATAGAGGGAGAAATAGTGTGCTCCTACACAATGTCCCGTCTCATGGGCACCGTCTATATAACTCGCAATCGCCTTTCCACGCGCTCGTTGATTTGCGACGGCTCGAATCCCCGTCGCTGGAAGTCCTCTGTCTAGTGCTCCAAAATGAAACTCGCCAATCATGACTGGCTTCCCAGTTGCTTTAAAGACTTTTTCAATATTTTTAACTGGCGAATTATCATAACTATTAATCGAAAAAACGTCCAAATACTCTGCTCCTGCATATAGAGAATCGTCTGAGATAAAAGCATAGCGAATCCCTAAATTTAGATGCTGTGAATCCACAGCTTTCAAAGCTTGAGCTGGTACTTTAATAAATTCCTCAATTAAAATCGCAGAAAATTTTTGTAAAACATCAAATGCTTTTTCATGAAGTGTTAGCTTAGCTGTCGTATATAATATTTCTTCAAAAGATCGAAAATCCGTTCCGAAGTCTTGGTTCAGATCCTCAACTGTCGGATAATATCCTTTGAGCCAGTCTATGAGTCTAACTTTAGAAGCTAAGTTAGATGAGCCTGTAAATGTTTCATAACCTAGATTAAGCCCCCAGACAAAGGCCCAATTTGGTTCATTTGCCATAAAGTAGCCAATGAGATAGGGATCATCTTTAAAATTTTCGAGTGCTTTGGCATATCTTAAAGCAGATTCTTGAAAATCTTTTGAGAATACATCAGGAAAATCTCGATAAATTTTGTTCTCAGTATCTGGATAGGACTCAAAAATTGTTACATAGGGTAATTTAGACTGACGAGCAAAGTTCAAATCGGACCAGGCTGCTACAGTGTTGATTCCCCATTTTATCAGACGGTACTTGGTTAGAATACACCAATTTTCATAGGCCTTGTCTCCCCAGACCTTGGCAAGATTCGATAAGGCAAATTCATGTTCTTTTTCGTCTGCGAATGGACCTGTCACTTCTGGCCCGACTACATCACAACCAAAGCCAAAAAACGCGTGCCCATCTGGTGTTATCATCTGCCATTCTGTCTTTGCATCGTTAAAATTATCTTTTTCTTTTATTGTTTTTTCTAAACGATAATAACCTGTTGCTTCATACTTAGCTTCCTCAGCTTCCTCGGCTTCATATATTCCATAAAATCCGTCTTCATAATCAGCCAGATAGGCTTTCGCAAGAGAAAGTTCTTGATTAAGATAGATTGCAAGTTCTGAAAGTTCGTAGGTTTTTCCAGGCCAATCTTTATCTTTTCGTTGCCCATAGCTATCAATCAGATCATCATAGCTAAAGTTACTCTCTGGTGCTGCCTTATTGGAGGTAAAACGTGGATTTTCAATCTTCAAGACGGGCTCTACATGACAGCCTGCCATATAAATTCCGACATAGTGAATATCCGACAAGGCCATACGGGTGCCGTTTACAACTGTCTTTAAAATTCCCTTACGCCGTGCTCCGAAAAGATTTTGCCCATCCAGATAAGACAGAGGAATCTCGACAACGGTGGCAATATGTGGAAGAATACCTGTCGTAATAGAAAATTCAGGCTTCGGATGTTTTTCATCTCGATTTTTATAAAAATGTATCTCGAGCCGTGCAGCAAAGTCGTTTAGATTTTCAAAGTCAAAGGCGAAGAACTGACTCTCGTGTGAAACTTCTTCTTTTTCTTCAAGCGCATAAATGATTTCTCCTCCTTCGCGTGAGAAGCTGTATGTTCCGTTCTGATAATTGCTATTTTTTAATTCTTTAATTTTCATCTGATTTTCCAATCTGGCTAAGAAAAATTTGTCTAAAATGCTAGCTAAATTTAATCAGCAGTACTTAAACTTTCGTCTTTTTCTACCTTAGCTACATATTTTTTGAAAATGATTTGGTTCATCAGCCAAGAACTGATACAGGAAACTAGACCAAAACAAGTCGCAAGCCACAAGAAAAGAATGGGACCGATATAAAATGGTAGGGCAAAAACAATACCAACATTCACCACTACGAGTAGGATACTGTATGGCATATTACTCATCCCAATCATGAAACTATTGATAAAGGTATGTTTTATAGTATTTTCAAAACGAGCCAGTAAGGGAAATAAGTAAATATAACTTAAAAGAAATATTGCTAAGCCTAAAAGGAATACATAAGACAAAAATGGAAAAGCCTTAACCGTTTTGTATATGAGTGGATAAAGCAAAACTACAATAAAAGTAAACCATAGAATAATTCCCCACAGTATTGTCGCTTTTTTAAAGTTTTTCTTAAATGCCTCCCAAAATGTTCGCATCATATGCCCATCAAAGCTATGATTCCATATCTTAAACCAAGTCGTATAAAGAGCCGTATTGGCGGCTCCGACTGTCACAAGCGGTATGGAAAAAATAACGAATAGAAAATGTAGAAAAACAATCTGATAAATTTTATTTAACCACTTATTAAGTACACCATTGGGGCTGAAAAGTTCGTTCACGCGCCTACCTCCATCCGATTTATAACCCTTCTCTTTCCAATAACAAATAATTTATTTGTCTAAAAATTGTAATACTTCAATAAAATGGCTGAAACTTTTTAGCCATTTTATTGAAATTTCTTTAACTTCCACTTAGTTCCCTGAACCTGTGCTTGCATTGGACTTCATCCCAAGTTTTTTCAGATTTGATTGAACTTGTGAGTTGAGAGATGTTTGAATACTTGACCAATTATGGCTAGTTTGGAAGGATTTATAAGCACTCAGAGTTGAATTGAAATCATTTTCACTTGAACTGCGAACAAGCGCAATGTTTGTAGTTGTCCAATCATTTGTAATGGCAAGATAATTTGTTGCATCTAGCGTGTTAGCTTTCGGTTGGACATTTTCCCAAGGAAATTCGGAAACTAGTTTTCCTTTCCCCCAGTCAAAGAACGTCGTCAAAGCAGGTTGATAGATTTGCGAAGCTGCCAGTGCTTTATATTTATCATGACCAAAGAGGATAAATTGCCCTAAATTATATTTTGTTTGAGCAGCAGATGGATTGCTCGTCATCAAGCTATAAACATCTGAGTTAATCGTTACCTTGCCATTTGTTTCGCTATAAGTTTGGCCTTTGA
>JAIRUS010000135.1 GCA_031254295.1 Streptococcaceae bacterium
CTTTTTAATTTTCGACTGTGTAAAAGAAGGAAGGTCAAACTTGATAAAAATAAAAGAGTTAAAACTAAAAGGCTGAGAGTAGTTGAGAAGTGAGTTGAAGTAATTGTTTCAGTAATGGAAAGATAACTCCGGATTTTTCCATCTTCATTGATAGGAAAAGTCATCGTGAGTTTTCCTTGAGAGCTAGTCTGAAAATAACTGGCTCCATTTTGAATTGCTTTTGTTGCTGAGTTAGAAGTCTTTTCAGGTTGGATAACTATGTTGTCAGGAAATCTGAGGCTAGAATCCGTTGAAATTTCTTGAAGAATTTGGTTGGCTTCAGCAGTAATTCTCTGTTGATCGAGTTTGAGAGAATTTTGTCCTATTAGATTAATAAGTCCAAAACAGCTAAGCAAATAGATTAAACTTAAACTGATATAGACTTTCCAACTGATTTTTTTCATCATTACTCCTATATTTCTGCGCTGTCACGGCTGTCTTCAAAATAGTAGCCGTATCCACGTTTTGACTTAATATAGTGATGATCTAACTTCTTGCGTAAACGGCCAACTAGAACATCCATTGTCCTAGTTTCAGCCTCATCATCATTAATTCCCCAAAATTTTTGAAGTAATTCATTTCGACTGACAATCTTACCTTGATGTTGAATCAGAAAGTCTAAGATTTCAAATTCGCGCTTTGTGAGCTCAACCGCGCTCCCCGATAATTTGACAGTTTTTTTCTGAAAATTTATTTCTAGATTATTGTTATCAAATGGCACGATTTCTTCTTTTTTATCAGATTGAACTGTAGAATAAGTCTGCGCACGGCGAATTAAGCCCTCTACACGAACTACGATTTCAGACATAGAAGTAGTTTTATCTAAATAATCATCAGCACCAAGTCCAAGTCCAAGAAGTTTCATTTCATCGTCGTCACGAGCCGTCAAGACTAAAATAGGAGTAAAATTTCCTTCGGCTCGCAGTTTTTTGACAATGTCAATCCCTGATAGATAAGGCATCATGACGTCAAGTAGAAGCAAGTCAAATTTTTCATTTCTAGCAATATCAAGTGCTTGCTGTCCATCAACTGCTATTGTGATGTCAAAATCTGCCTGACGAAGATAGAAACTTAAAAGTTCACGAATTCCAGCGTCATCATCAGCCATAAGAATTTTTTTCATAGTCTAATTTTATCAAAATATATCAGCTTTATAGGACATAAGTAACCCATAAAGCCTAAAATGTTACAAAGTATTTACATTTCATTTGCAGAAGATTTACCCCAGTTTTTAAAAGGCGATGTTAAGATAGAGTTGTAGATGAAATCTGCGCCTACAAAAAGGTTGAGGCTTGTGTCATATAATAGCTTCCCCTTACATACTATAGGAGACTAAAAATGAAAAAGAAACTTATCATTAGCTTGCTTGCAAGCGCAAGCTTACTCGGAAGTGTGATGACTGCCACTTCAGCTAATGCAGCTAATTTATCAGGAAAAATTATTGCAGGAGGATCGACTGCAATTCAACCTCTCGTTCAACAAGCTTCATTAGAGTTTATGGCAAAGAATCCAGGCGTTCAGGTTACAGTTCAAGGAGGAGGATCTGGAGTAGGCCTAACTCAAGTTGGAGCAGGAACATTCCAAATCGGAAATTCTGATATCTTTGCAGAAGAAAAATCAGGCATTGAGGCTTCAAAACTTTCAGATTACAAAGTAGCGGTAGTAGGATTTGCCCCAATTGTCAACTCAAAAACTTCAGTATCTAATCTTAGCAAACAACAACTCATTGATGTCTTCACAGGTAAAATCACAAACTGGAAGGAAGTCGGTGGAAAAGATCAAGCCATAACAGTTATTGGGCGTACAGCAGGTTCAGGCACACGTGTCAATTTTGATAAACTTGCCCTAGACGGAGCAACTGAAGTAAGTGGACCAACTCAAGATGCAAGTGGTTCAGTTGTGACAATGGTAGGTCAGACTCCAGGAGCAATCTCTTATGTAGCTATGAGTTACGTGAACTCTGGAAAAAATATCAAATCATTAAGCATTGATAAGGTAAAAGCAACACCAGCCAACGTAAAATCAAATGCTTGGAAAATTTGGTCTTATGAGCATATGTATTTGAATAAGAGCAAGGCTACAAGTGCACAGAAAGCTTTCATCAAATATGTTACATCATCTGAAAAGGATATTAATAAACTAGGTTACATTTCAATTTCAAGCATGAAAGTTAGCCGCTCAGTAGATGGAACAATTACTAAAAAGTAAAAATAAAAGTAAATGAATCGTAAATATACAGCGAAAACGCCTATTATTTTAGACGATTTATATAACTTATGATAAAATAAAGCCATGAAAAAGATTTTTCTTTCAATGGCTTTATTCGCTTTTAGCCTGTTAATTTTGTCAGCATGTGGTAGGTCTAATAAACAAGTCACTGCTGGAGGCTCAACTGCGCTCCAACCAATGGTAGAGCAAGCTTCTATCGACTATATGAAGGCTGATAGCTCTAAAATTATCATGGTTCAAGGTGGTGGTTCAGGAGTTGGCTTAGCACAGATTGTAGCTGGTAGTTTTCAAATTGGAAATTCTGATATTTTTGCAGAAGAAAAGCCAGGTATTGATGCGACAAAAATTACAGATCACAAGGTAGCTGTCGTAGGCTTCACTCCTATTATTAATAAAAATACAGCGGTGAGCAATTTGACACAACAACAACTCATTGACATCTTCACAGGTAAGATTACAAACTGGAAAGAAGTTGGCGGGCAGAATTTAAAGATTACGGTAGTTGGGCGCACTCAAGGCTCTGGTACACGAGTTAACTTTGATAAGTATGCTCTGAACAGTGCAGTGGAAGTTTCGGGGCCCACTCAGGATGCTTCAGGATCAGTTGTCCAGCTAGTAGGGCAAACTCCAGGAGCGATTTCTTATGTAGCTTTCTCATACATGCATAAAACAGGCGTCAAGCCAGTCAAGATTGACGGTGTTGCACCAAACTATACAAATGTTGCGACGAATGCTTGGAAAATTTGGTCTTATGAGCATATGTATACGAATAAATCTAATCAGAATGCAACAGAAGATAAATTTATCAAATATGTAACAGAAGACAGCAAGATATTGACGAAACTTGGCTATTTGCGAGTTTCTGATATGAAAGTCGACCGCGATGCCAAAGGAAATATCGCAAAACTAACTCACTAAAATAGATAGGTTGGAGAATTTAATGGAAAATCAACATTCTGAGATTCGGAAAAAACTTCTCTCAAGCAATAAAAATTCTCGATTAGAGAAATTCGGAAGAACATTAACCTTTATATGCATTGCAATTATTGTCTTTGTCGTTGGCATGATTCTTTTATTTGTAGCCCAAAAAGGACTTTCAACTTTTGTTGTAAATCATGTGAATCCTTTTAACTTTATTTTTGGAACCAATTGGGCTCCAGGTTCAATTGGCCCAGACGGGAATCCTGCAGTTGGCGCTTTACCAATGTTTACAGGCTCTCTCATCGTGACGCTGCTCTCAGCCCTAGTTGCAACACCTTTTGCAATTGGTGCTGCAATTTATATGACAGAGATTTCTCCAAAATGGGGTACAAAGATCTTGCAACCTGTAATCGAACTTTTGGTTGGCATTCCATCAGTAGTTTATGGTTTTATTGGTTTGACAGTTATTGTTCCGATCATTAGAAATACTTTTGGCGGTACAGGCTTGGGACTTTTGTCAGGCGTTTTTGTACTCTTTGTGATGATTTTGCCAACTGTTACATCAATGACCGTTGATGCGATGAAGGCTATTCCACGTCATTATCGGGAAGCCTCACTTGGTCTTGGGGCTACGCGTTGGCAAACGATCTGGCGTGTACTATTACGTGCAGCGACACCAGGTATTCTAACCGCTGTTATCTTTGGTATGGCGCGTGCTTTTGGTGAAGCACTGGCTATTCAGATGGTAGTTGGAAATGCCGTTACAATGCCAAAAGGTCTCTTACAGCCTGCATCAACTTTAACTTCAATTTTGACATCAGGTATTCCGAATGCCACTCCAGGTATTCAAACAAATGCTCTTTGGTCTCTTGCCCTCTTGCTCTTGATTATGAGCTTGATCTTTAACTTAGCTATGCGTACAATTGCGAAACGCAGCCGTATCAAATAAAGGAGCCTTTTATGAACGCAAAACGTACTGATAAAATTGCGACAGCTGTTCTTTATACTTTGTCAGCAATCATTGTAGCCATTCTTGCCCTTCTTTTGATAGATATCTTGGCAGGTGGTCTACCCGTTATTTTTAAAGACCCAAGTTTCATTATCACAGAATCTAATCCACTTAGTGGTGGGGGAATTGCGGTTCAGCTTTTCAATTCTATCTACTTACTTATCGTGACATTACTTATATCTGTACCTCTTTCACTTGGGGCTGGAATCTATCTTAGTGAATATGCGAATCAGAAGCATTGGTTAACTAATGTGATTCGTTCAGCTATTGAAGTATTGAGCTCTTTACCTTCAATTGTTGTTGGACTATTTGGTATGTTAATTTTTGTTATCCAATTTGGCTTGGGCTTCTCAGTTCTCTCAGGTGCTTTAGCTTTGACAGTATTCAATTTACCGTTAATGACGCGTAATGTTGAAGAATCTCTACGTTCGATTTCGAATATTCAACGTGAAGGAGGATTAGCGTTAGGTCTTTCTAAATGGGAAACTGCTACAAAGATTATTTTACCAGAAGCTATTCCAGGAGTTATCACAGGTGTTATCTTATCAAGCGGACGTGTGTTTGGTGAAGCCGCAGCTTTGATTTATACGGCGGGACAGACGAATCTCCCAATCAGTTGGACAAACTGGAACCCTTTCAGCCTAACTAGCCCACTTAGTCTTTTCCGTCCTGCAGAAACCTTGGCGGTTCATATTTGGGCTTTAAATACTGAGGGAACTGTTTCTGCTGCACAGAAAATATCAGCAGGCGCAGGAGCTGTGCTTATCCTCTTTGTTCTTCTCTTTAACTTAGGCGCTCGCTTTGTTGGACGTAAAATCCACAAAAAATTCACTTCGGCATAACTCTATAAATATTGAAAGAATGGGCAGACACAGTCTAAATTAAATATTTTATCTATACGATTAAAAAATAAAGGAAATTTATGGTCACATATGATTGGAATCAACGTTCCATCTTAACGTTTGAAAAAAATAATGTCCTCCATACGGAGGATTTGCGTGTCTTTTATAATGGCGATAAAGAAGCCATTCATGGCGTTGGCATGCAATTTCAGGAAAACCAAATTACTGCTTTAATCGGCCCGTCTGGGTCAGGTAAATCAACTTATCTCCGCGCGCTTAATCGTATGAACGATACAATTGACGGTGCTCGTGTGACTGGGAAAATCATATACGAAAATGTAGATGTGAATGATAAAAAAATTAATGTCTATGAGTTACGTAAACAAATTGGTATGGTCTTCCAAAGACCGAATCCTTTTGCAAAGTCAATTTATGAAAATATTGCCTTCGTTCACCGCAGTGAGGGGATCAAAGACAAGAAGAAGCTAGATGAAATTGTTGAGATTTCCCTAAAGCAAGCAGCTCTCTGGGATCAAGTCAAAGATAATCTGAATAAATCAGCACTCACTTTATCTGGTGGGCAAGCTCAGCGTCTCTGTATTGCACGTGCAATTTCTGTCAAGCCAGATATCTTGCTCATGGATGAACCAGCCTCAGCTCTAGATCCAATATCTACGATGCAAGTAGAGGAAACTATGATGGAGTTGAAGAAAAACTATTCAATTATCATCGTTACGCATAACATGCAACAGGCTTCACGTGTAAGTGATTATACAGCGTTCTTCTATTCTGGAGATTTGATTGAATATGATGAGACAAGCAAAATTTTTACAAATCCGTCTTTGAAATCAACCGAGGATTATGTCTCAGGACACTTTGGCTAAAAACTTGAGTTCTTATTCAAAGGATAAATCTTCACTGAGAAAGCGGAGTTATCGTTTTCATTACTCACTTTACTTTACATCAAAGCAAAGCATCAAAGGAATTATATGACAGAATCAATTTTACAGACTAAAGATTTAAATCTTTTTTATGGGGCAAAACAGGCTCTCTTTGATATCAATATGGATTTTTATCCCAATGAAATTACAGCCCTAATCGGTCCTTCAGGATGTGGCAAGTCAACACTTTTACGCTCAATTAATCGTATGAATGATTTAATCGAGACAGTTAAAATTACAGGTTCAATTATTTATAAGAATGAAAATATTTATAGTTCAAAAATTGACACAGTTGATTTACGCAAAGAAATCGGTATGGTCTTTCAACAACCTAACCCATTTCCATTTTCAATTTATGAAAATGTTGTGTATGGGCTGAGATTAAAGGGAGAGCATGATAAATCAGTTCTTGATGAAGCAGTTGAAGTGTCTTTAAAGGCCGCAAATATTTGGGACGAAGTTAAGGATAAACTCCATAGTTCGGCTCTAGGTCTGTCAGGTGGCCAACAACAACGTGTTTGTATTGCACGTGTATTGGCTGTTAAGCCAGATATCATCTTGCTTGATGAGCCAACTTCAGCACTTGATCCAATATCATCAGGACGAGTTGAGGAAACTCTTCTTGAGCTAAAAGAGAACTACACTATGGTGATTGTTACACACAATATGCAACAGGCATCACGTATTTCTGATCGGACAGCCTTTATGTTGGACGGTAAATTAGTTGAATATACAGATACAAAGTCAATCTTCTTGAATCCACAAAAACAAGAAACAGAAGATTACGTTGCAGGTAAGTTTGGATAAAAAGAAATGATTTCAAGACCTTTCCTAAAAACAGAAAAGAAACGGAATTTAAATACAAGAGGAGAACAAAAAATATGCTGAGAACAAATTTCGATGAGTTGAAAGTCTGGTAGACTTTCAAGCCGTTTCCTAAAAACAGAAAAGAAACGGAATTTAAATACAAGAGGAGAACAAAAAATATGCTGAGAACAAATTTCGATGAAGAACTAACAAAACTACACAATCAATTTTATTCAATGGGAACACAAGTTTCAGCTCAACTTAACCGTGCTGTTCGTGCTTTTGTCAGCCGAGATTATGAAATGGCAGATGAAATTATTGAAGATGACACAAAGATTAACGCACTTGAAGTAAAGCTTGAAACAAAGTCCTTTGAGATGATTGCTTTACAACAGCCAGTTTCAGGAGATTTACGGACAATTATCACTGTTCTTAAGGCTTCAAGCGATTTGGAACGTGTGGGAGATCATGCTGCTTCAATTGCTAAAACCTTGAAAAATATTCCAGAGGATGCACCATTGCTTGGAGTAGAGTCAGATATCTCTGCAATGGGTGAAAAAGTTAAGATGTTGCTTGACGCTTCGCTTAATGCCTATATTCAAGGCGATGATGCCCGAGCGCGTGAAATTGTAAAACACGATAAAGAAATTGATGATTTAGCTGATGATATTCAACGCTCAGTCCTAGTGGCAATGCAAGAACGTCAAGATCAGATTGAGATGGGAAAAGATTATATTTTAACTTTGATGCATCTTGAAAGAATTGGAGACTTTGCCAAAAATGTCTGTGAATGGGTTGTTTATCTTAAAACTGGAGAATTAATCGAACTTTAATGGCAAAAGTCTATTATTTGACTTGATAACTTAAGGGAGATTTGAGATAATATAAAAATGAAACTTTGGATGAAATCCTTGCTCATGTTTTTTGGATTGCTAATTGTTATTGCTGGTACAGCTTTTGCCTATTGGGGAGCGATTTGGGGAACGACGAAAACGACGCTTCAATCAACCCATGTAACAGTTGGGAATACTTCATCAACGATTACAGCAACTGAGCCAATGACTTTACTTCTGATGGGGGTTGATACTGGTGATGCAAGTAGAGGTGGGACAACAAGTTGGGATGGCAATTCTGATTCAATGATTGTCTTAACAATGAATCCAAAAACGAATACTTCTACTATGGTCTCCATGGAACGTGATACTATGACAAACATTCTAGACGCGAATGGAAATATCACGTCGTCTGAAAAAATGAATGCAGCTTATCCATCTGGTTATAATGCAAATGGTATTGAAGGAGCAGCAAGTTGGGCGATGAAGACAGTTGGTGCTCAAGCTGGAATAAATCTAAATAATTTTGTTGCGATGAATATGAGCGGTTTGGTCAGTCTAGTAAACGATGTTGGTGGGATTGATATTGTTAATGATAGCCAAGGAGTAGATGTGCTTCAGGGAACAAGTCAGGGAGATAAAATCACGCTTCCCGTGACTGGAGAACAAGTGGATAGTGGGGCGATTTATATCTCAGATACTGAACCTGCATATACTTCTTATGTTCCTTATATTGGTGAAGGAAAGTCTCAGCGTATTAATGGAGATCAGGCTCTGGTGTTTTCACGTGATCGCCATACTTTACCTAATGGTGACTATGGGCGTATTGCGCATCAACGTGAGGTTATCACGGCCTTGATGAAGACGATGCTGGATAAAAATAATCTTTCTCAATATCAAAAGTTCCTGACGGATATTTCTGGTGATATAAAGACCAATATTGCGGTGAATGAAACGAATTTACAAAACCTGCTTGCTTATAAAAATTGTTTTAAAAAGGTTGTGTCGATCCAGTATCAAGGGATTGGCGAGACAGTGAATGGTGGTTCCTACCAGTTTACTCCTGCTTCAACTCTTCTAGCTGTACAAAATGCTATGTTGAAATCAATCGGACAGCCTACGATTTATGCAGTAGACCCTAGTGTAGTTACCTACGACAGCTATTATGGAACTGAAGCAAGTGGTTACTATTTACCCTCTGCGACCATCACTGAAAATGGAAAGTCCACAGTTGAAGGAATTAACACAGACGGTAGTTTCGTGAAGATTACTGCAGATAACTCTAACACCTATGTAGCAACAAATGGTAGTGCGGCGTCAGGATCTTAATATAATGTTATAATTGAATTGAGAGCTTAGCTCTCCTTTGGCTTGGTAGCTCAGTTGGATAGAGCACTCGCCTTCTAAGCGAGTTGTCGCGGGTTCGAATCCCGCCCGAGTCATTAAAAAGGACCATTAGGGTCTTTTTTACATAAGTTTACTTTTTATTTTATAAAACTCGCTTAATAGTGAATTTTAAAATTCTATAATTGTTAAAGCGGATTGGAATTCCTCTGCAAGATGTTCTTTTTTAAATTCTAGCCATTCTGGTAAGTTTTTAACGTGATGATACCTTTTTCTTAGATGCCGTGATTCTGAAATCTGAAATTCGGGATTTTTTTTAAAAAATTTATTTACAAGTTCCCATTCATAGGTGTAGCCAAGTGGTCTTGCTTGATAGCTCACATTTTCAATGGTTGTTGGTTCAAATCTATGATGAATATGCCCGAAAATAACTTGGCTTATATTGGGATACTGTTTAAAAAGCTCATGGAATCTTGTTGAACCAAGAAAGGCATTAAATCTAGTAAATTTTTCATATTCTGAACTAATAATAAAATTTGCTGATGGCACAAAATGCATGACAACAATGATTTCACCTTGAATAGTAGATAGAACTTGATTTAATCGTGTCAAGATTTTATCTGTAATAGTGGGGTCATCATACTTACGATGGATTTTTCTATCAAAATAGAAATTATTTTTGAGATGTATGATTTTTTCTGTGTCTCCTTGATAAAAACTATAATCATACCAACCATGAAAGGCGACGAGGGTTTTGTTGCCCAACTTTTTGACAGTAAAATCACAGTTTTTAATTTCAGATTCGGAAAGCTTCAACATATCATGATTCCCTAGATTATAGCTAACTGGAATAGTTTGATTGAGCTTATGTAGATAGGGCTCAGTGATTTCATGGAAGTCATTACTCATATCACCTGCAAAATGTAGATGGGTAATTCCTTTCTCTACGAGAAGTTCTTCAAAGATTTTGAGCTCGTTTTCCGAAAAATGATTTGAATCCATATGAAAATCACTTATAATCGCCAATTTATCTGCCATAATGTTAAAATTATAACATGAATTTAAAAGAGTCTATCCAAGAATTAGCTAAGGACTTAAATATCCAAAAAATTGGTTTTACAACTGCTGATAATTTTGAATATTTGAGAAAGTCATTAATAGAACAAAAAATATCTGGGCATACATCTGGTTTTGAACATAAAAATTTAGATGAGCGATTAGATCCTCATCTTGCAGTAGAAGATGCAAGAACTATTATTTCAATCGGTCTGGGCTATCCATCAAAGATGCCCAAAGCAGAAAAGACTGAATATCGCCGTGGAACATTTGCGCGTGCATCATGGGGAGAAGACTATCATTTTATTTTACAGCGTAAAATGAAAGCTTTAGCGGAAGGCATTGAAAAACTAGCGGGTGAGTTTAATTATAAGGCCATGGTAGATACAGGGGCTTTGATAGACGTTGCCGTGGCTGCACGTGCTGGACTAGGATTTATTGGAAAAAATGGTCTCCTTATCAGTAAAGAATATGGAAGTTGGCTTTATCTTGGTGAATTAGTCACAAATATTGAAATTGAACCAGATCAGCCAGTAAATTACGGATGTGGCGACTGTACGCGTTGTGTTGACTTTTGCCCGACAAAGGCTTTACTTGGAGATGGGCGCTTGAATGCAACACGCTGCCTGAGCTTCCAGACCCAATCTAAAGGGAAAATGGACGAAGAGTATCGTGAAAAAATTAAAACTGTCATCTACGGTTGCGATATTTGCCAGGTCGTTTGCCCTTATAATAAAGGAATTGACAACCATTTTCATCCAGAAATGGAGCCAGATCCAGAGGTGATTAACCCTGAACTTATTCCTTTACAAGATTTAACGAATAGGAAATTTTCTGAGAAATTTGGCAGTCTGGCGGGAAGTTGGCGTGGAAAAAATCCAATCCAACGTAATGCTATTTATGCATTGGCAAACGCCAATGATAGGACTGCTATTCCTAAATTAAAAGAGATCATCGCGGACGACCCGCGAGATTACATGGTAGAGGCTGCACAGTGGGCGCTTGATAAGTTAGAAAAAAGAAGGTCAAGTATAAAATAAAAAATAATAGTACAAAGAAATTTAAAAATGAGTTTTTTAATTCATTTCTATATCTAACTCCTTCAAACTATAGTAAAGTATGGTAGAATGAAAGATATGGAATTATCAGAAATTAGAAGAATTCACGAAGAACAAAGCAAGAAGATTGTGGAACTTTCAAAGTCTTTGGATCTTGAGCGCCTTGAAGAAGATATTGCGCTTCTGGACAATGACATGGCAGATCCAAGTTTTTGGAATGACAATATTGCTGCGCAAAAAGTGATTGATAAGTCAAATGCTTTAAAAGGTCAGTTTAACGGCTACAATGAGATGAAAAATCTATCAGAAGACAACGAAGCAATGATTGAAATGCTTCAGGAAGAGGAAGATGTAGACTTACATGCAGAGCTTGAAGTAAATACTGAGGGATTGTCACAAAAGATCTCCGCTTTTGAGCTTGATATTTTGCTCAATCAGCCTTATGATCATATGAATGCGATTGTTGAGATTCACCCTGGGTCAGGTGGTACTGAAGCTCAAGACTGGGGTTCAATGCTCATGCGTATGTATACACGCTGGGGAGAGGCACATGGTTTTAAGGTTGAAATTCTTGACTACCAAGATGGTGATGTTGCAGGCCTTAAATCTGTCACAATCAAGTTCGAGGGACACAATGCTTTTGGTTATTTGAAATCTGAAAAAGGTGTGCATCGCTTGGTCCGTATTTCACCTTTTGATTCGGCGAATCGTCGTCATACCTCTTTTACATCGGTTGATGTTATGCCAGAGCTTGATGACACGATTGAAATCGAAATCAATAAATCAGATTTGCGTCGTGATACCTTCCACGCGGGTGGAGCTGGTGGACAAAATGTCAATAAGGTTACAACAGGTGTACGTTATACGCATATTCCAACTGGTTTGGTAGCTCAATCAACAATTGATCGTACTCAATATGGAAACGATGAAATTGCAATGAACATGTTGAAGTCAAAACTTTACCAACTGGAAATGGAGAAAAAGCAAGCAGAAGTAGATGCACTTCGAGGAGATCAGTCGGAAATCAGTTGGGGCTCACAGATTCGCTCATATGTCTTCATGCCTTATCAACTTGTCAAAGACACACGTACATCTTATGAAAATGGACAAATTGACAAAGTGATGGACGGTGATATTGACGGATTTATTGATGCCTATTTACGTTGGTTGACACTTTAACAACGATAGAATCTGGAATTATTTTTAGTTACAAATTATAAAGAACTGTTAAGCTACTGTAACAAAAATGAAACAGTAGCTTTTCAAGTCTGTGCTATAATTATTAAAATCTTAGATTGGAGATTTAACTTCATGCCTATTATTGAACTCAACAATGTGACGAAGAAGTACTCAAATGGCACAACAGCCCTTCGTGATATTTCGATTAGTCTTGAGGCGGGTGAATTTGCTTATCTGGTTGGCCCTTCTGGCGCAGGTAAGTCTACATTTATGCGACTTTTATATCGTGAACTTAGACCAGACAAAGGTAATGCCAAAATTGTTGGCTTTAACCTTATAAAAATGAAGAAACGTCAAATTCCTTTATTACGCCGTACTGTTGGCGTTGTTTTTCAGGATTACAAGCTTTTGTCAAAGAAAACGGTTTATGAGAATATTTCTTATGCAATGGAAGTAGTGGGAAAGAAACCTTACGAAATTCGTAAGCGTGTCATGGAAGTTTTGGACTTGGTTGGCCTTAAGCATAAAGTGCGCTCTTTTCCAGATGAGCTGTCAGGTGGGGAGCAACAACGTATTGCCATCGCGCGCGCGATTGCTAATTCTCCGAAGCTTTTGATTGCTGATGAGCCGACAGGTAACTTAGATCCTGAAAATTCATGGGAAATCATGAATTTATTGGAGAAAATTAACCTGCAGGGAACGACAGTTTTAATGGCTACTCATAACTCACAGATTGTTAACACCTTGAAACATCGTGTTATTGCAATAGAAAATGGACACATCGTCCGTGACCAAGAAGAAGGAGACTACGGATACGATGATTAGAATATTTTTTAGACATGTTTGGGATTCTCTTAAGAATCTTAAGCGAAATGGTTGGATGACCGTTGCAGCTGTTTCGTCAGTTATGATTACCTTAACTTTGGTTGGCGTTTTCCTTTCTGTGATTGTGAATACCACAAAGTTAGCAGGAAATCTTGAAAATAACGTTCGTATTGTAGCCTATATGAAACTTGATACGCACGATCAATCTAAAACAATAACTGACCCAAATGATTCAACAAAAACGATTGATAATCCAAATTATCAAAAAGTTTACAAGGAAATAAAAGCTATTCCAAATGTTGTAGGTTTGAAATTCTCAAGTAAGGAAGATCAACTTGCAAACTTGACTAAATCATTGGGACAAGTATGGAACCTTTATAAAGGAGATGCAAATCCCCTCTATGATGCCTATATTGTTCGAGCAAATGACGCTAAAAATGTTGAACAAGTAACAACTGATATCAAGAAATTAACAGATATTTCAGATGCGAATAACGGTGGAGTAAATACAAAGCAAATATTTGCTCTGTCAAATGCGGTTCAAACTTATGGTCTTATCTTTGCAGCCTTACTTATTTTTGTTGCGATGTTCTTAATTTCAAACACGATACGTATTACGATTATTTCACGTTCTCGAGAAATCCAGATTATGCGTTTGGTTGGTGCAAAAAATTCCTATATCCGTTGGCCATTCTTTCTTGAAGGAGCTTGGGTTGGACTTATCGGATCAATTATCCCAGTGGTGTTGATGTTTGTTCTTTATCGCGTTGTATATGCAGGGATTCAACCTTCTCTGTCTGCTCAAGAACTTTATATGTATGGCCCAGATGTTTTCTTGACATGGATGTCAGTTGGCTTGGCGGCTCTTGGTGTAGTTATTGGCTCACTTGGTGCGACAATCTCGATGGGACGTTATTTGAAAGCTTAAAAAAATAGCCTTGAGGCTATTTTTTTTGCTTTAATAAGTTAAATCCAAAAGGGACAAGATTTTCTTCATGATTTTTTATACGTTGAATATTGGAACGATGCCGGATAAGAATAATGAATGAAGTACTGCAAATAATCAGGATAAATAACCAGTCGTAGTTGAGGAGTATAAAATGTATACTGGGAAAAACAATTACTCCTAAAATAGCTGTACTCGCTGCTGCAATGCTTGATAGACTAATCATAGAAAAAAGGATCAATACAATGATGAAGATGAAAAGCAGAAAAAGTAGAAAAACAGGACTATAACCAAGTATCACGCCGCCTGAGGTTGCAACAGCTTTCCCTCCACGAAATCTATCAAAGATAGAAAAGGTATGACCAATAACAGCCAATAGGCCAAAGATAAGAGGGGAAATTCCCTTTAAATCAAGTAGGAAGGGAAGAGGAATCAACATAGCCCCAGTACCTTTGAGTAAATCAAGTATAAAAACTACAATTCCAGCAGGTACACCCAGTGTTCTAAAAGTATTTGTTGCGCCAGTATTTCCTGAACCATAATCATGTATGTTCTTATGGAAAAATATATGACCAATCCAAAGCCCTGAGGGGATAGAGCCTATTAAATAGGCTAGAATAAGACCAACTATAAGTTTCATAGGAAGATTATAACATAAAAATTTTTTAGCTTATAAAAAATTGTGATATAATACTCCAGTATGACGATAGATATAAATACTTATGATGATAGTTCAATTCAAGTTCTTGAGGGACTTGAAGCCGTTCGTAAACGCCCAGGGATGTATATTGGCTCAACGGATGGTACAGGACTTCACCATCTGGTCTGGGAAATTGTTGATAATGCAGTAGATGAGGCATTGTCAGGTTTTGGTAATGAAATTGATGTGAAGATTAACACAGATGGCTCGCTTACGGTGATTGATAAAGGACGTGGTATGCCAGTTGGGATGCATGCAACGGGTATTCCAACTGTTGAAGTTATTTTCACAGTCCTGCATGCAGGTGGAAAGTTTGGGCAAGGTGGCTATAAAACCTCAGGTGGATTGCACGGTGTAGGCTCTTCTGTTGTGAATGCTTTATCACGCTGGCTAGAGGTAGAAATTACTCGTGATGGAATGGTTTATCGCCAACGCTTTGAAAATGGCGGTCATCCTGTTACAACGCTTGAAAAAGTCGGAAAAGCAGATAAATCACTTTCTGGAACTAAAGTTACCTTTATGCCTGATGAGCGGATTTTTTCGACAACAGATTTTAAATTTGCAATAATTCAAGAACGTCTAAAAGAATCTGCTTTCTTGCTTAAGCAAGTTACGATGACATTGACTGACGAAAGAAGCAGTGAGACAGATAGTTTTCACTATGAGAATGGTGTTAAGGATTTCGTAGCTTACCTGAATGAGGATAAGGACACACTTACTCCTATTATTGATGTGGAGGGTGAAGATCAAGACTTCCAATTGTCTTTAGCACTTCAGTATAATGATGGTTATTCTGAAAATATTTTAAGCTTTGTCAATAATGTCCGTACCAAAGACGGAGGATCGCATGAGACTGGTTTTCGTTCGGCCTTAACCAAAGTTATGAATGACTATGCACGTAAGACAGGACTTCTTAAAGATAAAGACAAAAATCTTGAAGGGTCAGATTATCGTGAAGGGCTAACAGCTGTTATTTCATTGCTTGTACCAGAAGAACATCTTCAGTTTGAAGGCCAAACTAAAGATAAACTCGGTTCTCCCTTGGCGCGTCCTGTCGTAGAAGCAATCGTATCTGAAAAATTAATCTTCTTCATGTTAGAAAATGGAGAAGTGGCTCAGTCCTTAGTACGTAAGGCCATAAAAGCCCGTGAGGCACGTGAAGCTGCACGTAAAGCACGAGATGAGTCACGTACAGGAAAGAAGTCAAAGAAGGACAAGGGATTACTATCTGGTAAATTAACACCTGCCCAGTCAAAAAATCCTGCTAAGAATGAGCTTTATCTGGTCGAAGGAGACTCGGCTGGTGGTTCAGCTAAGCAAGGGCGTGATCGTAAGTTTCAGGCAATTTTGCCTTTACGAGGCAAGGTTATTAATACTGAAAAAGCCAATATGTCAGATATTCTTAAAAATGAAGAAATCAATACAATGATTTATACAATCGGTGCAGGCGTTGGCACAGATTTTACGCTTGCAGATTGTAACTACGATAAGATTATTATTATGACCGATGCTGATGACGATGGAGCCCACATTCAAGTTTTACTTCTCACCTTCTTTTACCGCTATATGCGCCCATTAGTCGAAGCAGGAAAAGTTTACATTGCCCTTCCTCCGCTTTATAAAATGTCACAAGGTAAGGGAAAGACTGAAAAAGTAGAATATGCTTGGTCGGACACAGAACTCTCACAACTCCGTAAGAATTTTGGAAAAGCTGCGACTTTACAACGTTATAAAGGATTGGGCGAAATGAATGCCGAGCAACTTTGGGAAACTACCATGGATCCAGAAACTCGAACACTCATCCAGGTGTCGATTGACGATTTAGCGCGTGCTGAGCGTCGGGTCGCAACGCTGATGGGAGATAAGGTTCCGCCACGCAGAAAGTGGATTGAAGGAAATGTCAAATTTACCCTAGAAGAAAATACAATTTTTTAAAATATTAGAACATACTAATTGACAAACAAAACTTTTGGTTATATAATTTAACTAGAAGTTTTTTGTTAAGAATATCTATAAAAGGAGACATTATGTCAATTGGTAAAAAATTAGAAGAGTTGCGTAGAGAGAAGAAACTAACACAAGAACAAGTTGCAGACATGGTTGGTGTCAGTCAGGTTTCCTATCGAAACTGGGAAAAGAACATTAAAAATCCATCTGCAAATAATCTTGAAAAGATTGCCAAGGCATTCCATGTGTCAACTGTTTATTTGCAGGACGACAGTCAAGCTGGTGAGTTGATTAATTTTTATAAGAAGTTACAGCCTCTACGTCAACGCCTTGTGACAAATTTTGCAGCCCAGCAGTTGAAAGAACAGGAATCGGATTCGACCTTTGTTCAGAAAGAGAGAACATACTTTGAAGTGAAAGTCTTTGAGCGTGTATCAGCTGGAGCAGGTGCAGGTGTCATTGGAGACGGAGATTATGATACTGTTTTAACTGATCAAAGTCTTCCAAGATTTGATATTGCAACTTGGATTGACGGTGATTCAATGGAGCCCAAGTTTGACAATCATTCAGTAGTGCTTTTGAAAGATACTCAGTTTGATTATGATGGTGCAGTCTATGCAGTCTATATCCCTGAAAGTAATACCACTTATTTGAAGCGCGTTTATCGTGAAGAAGAGGGGCTACGTTTGGTCTCGTACAATAAAAAATATCCTGACCGTTTCGTTCCTTATGATGAAAATCCACAAATTGTTGGAAAGGCGATTGGGAACTTTAATCCAGTAGCAGTTTAAAAAATGACAATGTTAACTTTTCCTCTCATCAATGATACCTCTCGAAAAATTATTCATATAGACATGGACGCTTTCTTTGCCTCTGTTGAGCAACGAGACAATCCTTCACTGAGAGGAAAGCCAATTGTAATCGCTAGAAGCCCCATTGAGACACGGGGGCGAGGAGTTGTTTCCACTGCAAGCTATGAGGCACGAAAGTTTGGGGTTCATTCGGCTATGTCTTCAAAAGAAGCGTTTGACCTTTGTCCTCAAGCAATCTTTATTTCAGGAAATCATGCAAAGTATGCGAATGTTTCTAGGCAGGTAAAAGAGATTTTTTATCGTTATACTGATAAGGTCCAAATGGCTTCAGTAGATGAAGCTTATCTGGATGTTACAGAAAATAAAATTGGCACAGCCTCGGCAGTTAAAATTGCAAAATTAATTCAATATGACATTTATCACGAGCTAGGATTAACTTGTTCGGCTGGGGTTTCTTACAATAAATTTTTGGCTAAGATTGGTTCTGACTTTGAAAAACCTCATGGTTTGACAGTTGTCAAACCAGAAGACGCTTTTGAATTTCTTGGGAAACTTCCGATTGAAAAATTTCATGGAGTTGGAAAAGCTTCAGCCCCAAAACTGCATGAGATGGGAATTTATTTAGGAAAAGATATTCAGAAAACTGATCCGTTAGTATTGTCTCAACATTTTGGTGTGTTTGGCTGGTATTTATATCTCAGGGCCAACGGAATTCATGATTCACAAGTACATAATTCACGTATTCGAAAGTCCATCGGGAAAGAGCGAACTTTCTCACAGTTCTTGAAAAATGAATTTGAAATTCAAAAAGAGTTAAAAAAAATATGTAATAAGGTAGCGGAAAGCTTAAAAAGGCATGATACAAATGGAAATATTGTGATTTTAAAAATTCGTTATGATGACTTTTCGACTTTTACAAAACGAAAAAAATTTGCAGATTTAATAGACTCAGAGGATAAGTTAGAAAGAGCTGTAAATGAGATTTTAGAAGCAATTGAGCTTGAAGATAAAGAAATTCGCCTGCTTGGAGTTACTGTATCAGGATTTGAGGAACAGCAAGGAGAACTAGATATCCAAGACTTAGATGCGGTATAAAGGCGATTTCTCCTCGTCTTTTTTGATATATAATTTGACTGATTCCTGTTAAACTAGCTATTTCGATTAGAACAAGCACTTGAGAAGGACTAAGAATAAAAGAAGCTGTTAAAAGCCAGAGAATATCGCCAGATCCTATTCTTAAATTAATAAATCTTTGCAGAAATAAAAGACTTAAAAAAATGATAGCTGGCAATGTAAATTTTCCAAATACAAATATAATACCAGTAAAAATAAGCCAAACGATAAATGGAAATTCATGATATTTAAGATCAAAAATTGATAAAACAAGGCTCATTAGAACAAAGCAGGCTTGTCCAAAACTGAGTATATTTAACCAGGTAAGTAACAGTACAAGACCAGATAAAAACTCAAGTCCTCCGTACCATAACGGAATTTTACTCCCACAATATTTACAGCGAGACCGATAAAAAAGCTGTGAAAAAATTGGAAATAGCTCCAGCCAAGTTAAGGGATGATGACAATTTTCGCAATGAGACCGCCCAAATATAATTGACTCTTCTCTGGGGAGTCGATCGATAATGAGGCCAAAAAACGAACCTAAAATAGTTCCAACGATAAAAAATATAATATCCATACTATTATATACGGAAAAATTTCAAATTTGTTTCACAAATGTTGAAATTTCCTATCTATTCACCTTTGCTTCGATGGTCGCAAAGCGGAAAAAATTTAAATTTGTTTCACAAATATTAAATTTTCTTATCTGATTACCTTTGCTCTGATAGTCGTAAGGTGGGATTTTTTTATTATATTTTATATTGAGGGAGGGATTATTGTTTGCGAAAGCTTTTTAAAGCTTGAAAAAATTTGATAAAAACGGTAAAATTAAAAAATGGAAAGCCTTTTCGATGTTCAAGAATGGATGAAAAAATTCGGTTATGTCAACCTTATATCAAATCGCCTTGATGCGATTTATTTTATGAAAGTAGAGTTGGTAGAGTTGAAAAAACGAGGGATTATACAAGAAAATGATCCAGAGTTTTTTAGTGCAAGCTTGATTTTACGTCGTGAAGCACGTATTGAGGAAGAAAAAGAAAGTTCAAATAAGGGAAAAAATGGCTAAAAAAATTATTGGTATTGATCTTGGTGGTACTTCAATTAAGTTTGGTATCTTGACAGCAGATGGAGAAGTTCAAGATAAATGGTCTGTTGCGACAAATATTCTTGATGAGGGTGAGCATATTGTACCAGATATTATCGAAGCAATTAATCATCGACTTGAATTATATAAGCTAGATAAGAGTGATTTTGCAGGTATTGGTATGGGATCACCAGGCTCAGTCAATATGGGGAAAGCAACTGTTACAGGTGCTTATAATCTCAATTGGAAGTCAACGGTTGAAGTCGGCACTCTGATTACAGCAGGTACTGGTATCAAATTTGCGATTGATAATGATGCAAATGTGGCTGCACTTGGTGAGCGTTGGCTTGGTGCTGGAGAAAATAATCCTGATGTTGTATTTATCACATTGGGGACTGGTGTCGGTGGCGGCATTGTAGCCGATGGAAACTTGATTCATGGTGTGGCTGGTGCTGGGGGTGAAATCGGTCATATCGTAGTAGTTCCAGAAGGTGGATTTGAATGTACTTGTGGATCCAAAGGTTGTTTGGAAACAGTTGCCTCAGCAACTGGTGTAGTACGTGTTGCACGGCAATTAGCCGAAGAATTTGCAGGAGATTCTGGAATTAAATCGGCGATTGATAATGGTGAAGCGGTCAGTTCAAAAGATATTTTTATAGCGGCGGAAGCTGGTGACCTTTTTGCACTCAAAGTAGTTGATAAGGTTTCAATGTACCTAGGGCTTGCTTGTGGAAATCTTGGAAATACTTTGAATCCTGATTCTATTGTCATTGGCGGTGGTGTTTCGGCAGCAGGAGAGTTTTTGCGCAAACAGGTTGAGAATTATTTCCTGAAATTCACTTTCCCAACTGTTAAGAAAACCACAAAAATTAAACTTGCGACATTAGGAAATGATGCAGGAATTATTGGTGCAGCTAGCTTGGCTAGAAAATTTATTGAGATTTAATGCCAAGTTTTATAATGGCACTTTCTTATAAGAAATGGAGACTTTGTAATAGATGAATTGGTTAGTAGTATTTGAATTGATTGTGATTGTAGCTTTAATTGGCTACATGGTTGTTTGGCCGATTGTTCGTCCTCGAATGGTTGCAAAACTTATTGATAATCAGGAATTTAATCGAAAGATTTCTGAAAATGCTCAGTTGATTGATGTTAGAGAAGCGGCTCATTTTCGTCAGAAGCATATCATGGGAGCTCGTAATATTCCTGTGAATCAAATAAAAGATTCTCTTTCGTCTTTTAGAAAAGATAAAGATATTCTACTTTATGAGAATAATAGAATTAGCTTGACTACCTCAGCAGCTGCAAAATTGAAAAAGGCTGGCTTTAAGAATATTTATATTTTAAAAACAGGCCTTGTAAAATGGGGCGGCAAAGTCAAGCAAGGCTGACATAAAAAAAGTTTTCAAAGAGTTTCTGAAAACTTTTTTATAAATCAAATAGTAAAATGACTAAAAAATCTTTGTAAAATAGTTCGCAAAATGTTATAATTATTATGTTAAAAATTGCTAAGGCAAAAAATAAGGAGAACAAAATGCCAATCGTTTCAGCTGAAAAATTCATTCAAGCCGCCCGTGATAATGGGTACGCAATCGGTGGTTTCAACACAAACAATCTTGAGTGGACTCAAGCTATCTTGCGCGCAGCAGAAGCTAAGAAAACTCCAGTACTTATCCAGACTTCTATGGGTGCTGCTAAATACATGGGTGGATACAAACTTTGTAAAGTCATGATTGAAACACTCGTTGAGTCAATGGGAATCACGGTTCCTGTTGCGATTCATCTTGACCATGGCGATTTCGATGCCGCTATGGAATGTATCGAAGTGGGTTATTCATCACTTATGTTTGACGGTTCACATCTGCCAATCGCAGAGAATCTTGAAAAAGCCGCTATCGTAATTGAAAAGGCTCATGCAGCAGGGATGTCTGTTGAATGTGAAGTTGGCACAATCGGTGGCGAAGAAGATGGTATCGTGGGTGACGGCGAATTAGCCCCAATCGAAGATGCTGTAGCTATGGCTAAGCTTGGCGTAGATTTCCTTGCAGCAGGTATTGGTAATATCCACGGACCATACCCAGCAGGTTGGACTGGACTTCATATTGATCACTTGACTAAATTGAACGAAGCACTTATAGCTGCAATGGGACGTAAAGTACCAATCGTTCTTCATGGTGGTTCAGGTATTCCTGATGATCAAATCCGTGCAGCTATTGCCAATGGTGTTGCTAAAGTAAACGTGAACACAGAGTGTCAACTTGCTTTCTGTGCTGCACAACGTGAGTACGTACATGAATTCGATGCTAACGAAGCTGAATACATGAAGAAAAAACTCTTCGATCCACGTAAATTCCTTAAAAAAGGTTTCGATGCGATTACGGCTTCAGTCGAAGAACGTATCGATGTATTTGGATCAGCTGGTAAAGCTTAATCAACAATAATTGAAACAAATACTATTTCGATTTAGATTGATAATAAAAAACTTCTCAAAATGATGTGCACCCCAAAACATAAACTTTTGAAATCAAGTATTTGATACTTGATTTTTTTGTTATTTTGAATGCATTAAACGATATTGAACAGGACTCATCCAGTTCAAT
>JAIRUS010000164.1 GCA_031254295.1 Streptococcaceae bacterium
GGAAGCTCTGAATATGTCTGAATAGACAAATGAAAGGTTGATCCTTGAGCCGAGCGTAGCACTTTCGGACTATAAATATCTGCCGTTTGGCCCACACAGATTACAGTATCAAATCCTGCAGCATCTGCCGTCCGAATTAAAGTTCCAACATTTCCTGGGTCTTGAGCATTTTCAAGAATCAAAATTTTCCCTTCAAGATTTGTTTCAAAATCCACTTGCAATTCTTTTCTGACAAGCTCTGCTACAAGCCCTTGAGGACTTTCTGTTTCAGATAGAGACTTCAAAACGTTTTCTGTCACAACAAAGCAATTTTCTAACTCCAACTCAAAGCCTTGAAGTCGATTTTCTTTTCCTTCTTCAACAAAAAGCTGGCGAATTTCTGCTCCTGACTTGACGGCTTCCTCGAACAAATGAAAACCTTCAATCAAATAGCTTGCAGATTTATCACGGTATTTTTTTTGCAATAATTTCCGTGCCTCTTTGACACGGTTATTATCCTTAGATGTTATAATAGAGTTATCCATAGAAATATTATATCAGTTTTGTTGCTATTCAAGTTAATTCCTAGGGCTCAAAGTTTAATCGCATGAATTCCAAGATTTCCACGAAGTTTAAGGAGGTCAAAATATGACAAAAGTAAAAATTACTGTCGCAGGAACGGTTCAAGGCGTTGGTTTTCGCTATAATACCTTAAAAATTGCCAAACACCTCGGTGTCTTTGGTCGTGTCTGGAATAATGACGATGGGACAGTCGGAATATTCGCTCAATGTGATGAACAAACTTTGTTTAACTTTCAAAAACGACTTCGCGAGGGGAACCATTGGATACGCGTTAATTATCTTGATGTAGAAGCTGGTGACTTTGAAGATTTCAAAGACTTCAAGGTCATCTAAATAAAACAAAAAATTCTCGCTTTTAATTAACGAGAATTTTTATTTTTACTTAAACCAATCAATCAGATTCATCTTATTTTGAACTTCTTGAGCATAAAAAAGATTTCCACCGTCTACATAAAGCTTACCCCCATTATATAAGATTGAATCCCAATTCAAATGAAGATAGGTTTCACCTGTTGTATTACCAAGACTTGGGGCTACGACATCTTTTGAATACTGTGCGGCCAAATCAAGTGTGTTCTTTCCTCCATTTTTAGCAACAAAATCTATATATGACTTTCCAAAATTATAGGCCTGTACTCCCGTCCAGACATCAACATTTTTTTCCTGAGCATAGGTCAGCATATCTGCCAGATGGGACACGCCATTCTCGATAGAAGCTGTCGAATTACTGGTCGTATTGGTCGTACCTGTCACAGATTCGGAAGATTGCATAACGTCAGTCTCTCCGCCCTTTGTCTCCTGATAGATGATCGCAAGAACTAAATTTTTATCTGTCTCTGACAATCCATCTCTCGAGAGCGCACTTGTCACAATATCTGAGTAGCTTTCAACATTCTTAACGGCTTGATGTGCTCTATAAGCATAAAAGCCAGCAGTCGCAATCCCTACAACCACTAGTAATCCAATTATTTTTTTTATCAATTTATCTATCACCTGGAAATTTAGTTATAACACTTAGAAGTATGTTCATTCATTTTAACAAATTTCTAGGTAAAAATAAAATGCTTTACAGATACTGTCAATCCTTATAAATAGGGAATTTGCCTGTCAGAGCACGGACATCTTCTTTGACTTTTGCAAGCTCAAATGGCTGTTCATGCCCCTTAAGAGCTCTTACAACAAAACTGGCAATTTGTCTACTTTCATCTTCTTTCATTCCACGACTCGTAATTGCAGCGGCTCCAATCCGTACTCCAGAGGTCTTATTAGGAGAAAGCTGATCATTTGGTAACATTTCTTTGTTCAACGTGATATGAACACTATCAAGTAAGTTTTGCGCTTCTAAGCCATTAACTCCAAGCTCAATAACCGACATATTGAGCAAATGATTATCTGTTCCTCCAGAAATAACGTGTAAACCTGCTTTAACAAATTCCTCCGCCATGACAACTGTATTTTTTATAACTTGCTCTTGGTAATCTTTAAATGATGGCTCTAAAGCCTCTTTAAAAGCAACAGCTTTAGCTGCTATCACGTGCATCAATGGGCCACCTTGAATCCCTGGGAAGATATTAAAATCGACTTTCTTGGCAATCTCTGGGTCATTGCTGAGGATCATTCCCCCGCGCGGACCACGCAAAGTCTTATGGGTCGTTGTCGTCACAACATCTGCATAAGGCATTGGCGATGGATGAAGCCCAACAGCAACAAGCCCTGCGATATGTGCCATATCCACCATCAGCTTTGCCCCGACTTCATCAGCAATTTCACGAAACTTAGCAAAGTCAATAAGACGCGGATAAGCCGAAGCGCCTGCTACAATCAAAGCCGGCTTTGCTTCACGGGCAATTCTCAAAATTTCATCATAGTCAAGCAACTCAGTTACTGGATCTACACCGTAACTGACAAAGTTATAGGTTTTCCCAGAAAAATTAACTTTCGAGCCATGTGTCAAATGCCCTCCAGCATTCAAGTCCATACCAAGCACAGTATCTCCTGGTGAGATTAATGCGCGATAAGCTGCCATATTGGCAGATGAGCCTGAATGAGGTTGAACATTGGCAAATTTAGCGCCAAAGAGCTGCTTCGCTCGCTCAATCGCAAGATTTTCAACAATATCCACACAGTCAGTGCCACCATAATAGCGTCGGCCAGGATAACCTTCGGCATACTTATTCGTCAGAACAGAACCTTGGGCTGCAAGCACTGCGGGGCTCACAATATTCTCAGATGCAATCAACTCAATATTATGCTGTTGACGTTCTTCTTCTGCATGCACAGCCGACCAGAGCTCTGGATCAAACGCTTCATAATCTTTCTTCTCAAATGTCATATCTTCCTCCTTTATATAGCCATGAAATAAAAGTGTTAGCAATATTGTAACACTTTTTCAGACAATTATTGATTATTCAATAATTTGAATTTCTGGAACTTCTTCTAGAATTTCTTCAGAAGAAATTGCCCCCTGGCGTAAAATTCGAGCGGGTATCACGGTTAGATCAAGAATTGTTGTGTCAAGCCCTGAAATACTCTCATCTTCGAGAGCTAGAGCGGCTTTAGCTAAAATCTCGGGCGACAAATCACTAAATCTGACAGGACTTGCTTGCCCTGTCAGATTGGCCGAGGGGCCAACTAAGACACCAACTTCTCGAATCACCGCTTGTGCCAGTTCAACCGCTGGCATACGAAAGCCAACTGTTTGTTTTCCAATATGCACCCATTCTGGGACTACCTCTGAGGCTTCTAAAATAATCGTCAATGGGCCTGGTAAAAAAGCCTTGACTAACTTCTCCAGATAAGCTGGTTGATTCTGGCTAAATTTTAATATCGTAGTAAAATTCGCAACATTAAGATTGAGCGCTTTTCCTGTTGGTCTGCCCTTTGCTGCATAAAGCTTCTCCACAGCCGTTTGATTCATGGCGTCTGCAAAAATTCCGTATACAGTCTCGGTTGGGAGAATCACGAGTTCCGCCTCTTTCAGCAATTCAACAGCTTTAGTGATTTGATTTTCCATATTTCTCAAAACTCTCTTTCAGTATCTGGAATAATTCTTGATGCTTGATTTTAAGCGGACTCGCCGAAATACTTTCTGGTGTCCCATACATTTCTTGAGACATTCTATAAACTCTTTGCCATTTTGTATTCTCTTGATTGATAAATTCTGCTGGCTGGTAAAGCTTAACCAAGATAAGAGACTGGCTCATCAGATTGGTTTCTTCAATTCCAGCAATTTCTTCCCATTTTATCTGCGGAAATCTTAAGTGATTCGTCTGGTCAAAAATTCCTTTTTCGTCAATCGTCAAGACTGGTTTAAACTGCAACAATCTTCGAATAATCAAGGCAATTAAAACTATAAAAAGCAATGACAGTAGAGTACCCAGGCTGACAAAAAATAAATTTCGTCTCAAAAGCAAAGCAATAGCAAATGGTAAAAAGAAAATCGTAGCAATTAAAAATAAGATTAATTGTGACTTCCTTTGATAAATTTCAATTTTATTTGATGACATAAGCCTCCTATTATTAATTTTCTCTTCCAGAATACTCACATACCTTCAAATAAATATTATCTTTTAGCTCATGCTCTTTATCAAAAACGGGACGCCCATATTTATCTGGAAAATAATTTTTGATACGCTTATAGGCTTTGAAACCGCACTTTTCATAAAACTCTGCAGTAAATTCATCTGTTCGGACCATTAAACAAGGATATTTTTCTTTCAGCGTGGATAAAAATTGACCTCCCAGTCCTTTTCCTTGCTCAGGTTCAGCAACAGCAAAATTCAGTAGCTCATTATTGTGAACAATGGCAACTATCCGATTTTCAAAGGTCCACATCTCACCGTGTTCAAGATAATTTGCTATAAAGCGCGTCTCGTCTGCAAGTTTCAAAAGCGACATAAACTGGATTTTGTTTTCTGTAATGAGATTAATTTTCATCTCACACTCACCATTCTATCCTTCCCTGCAAAGTCTTGGTGAACTTCAACGTTTTTCTCTGGAAAGCTAGCTTCAAATAAAGCCTTCACGGCTTCTCCCTGCTTATAGCCGATTTCCAGATAAATTTTTCCTTTTTCAGTCAGATGTTTAGGAGACTGGATGGCAATTTTTTCATAAATAGCTAGCCCTTGGTTTTCGGCATAAAGCGCACTATGTGGCTCATAGCTATTAACCGATAAATCTACCTCAGAAATGTCGGCTCTGTCAATATAAGGCGGATTTGAGACAATCAGATCGAATCTCCCTGTCAGATTTGCTAGAATATCAGATTCGATAAAATCAATTGCCACAGCATTGGCTTTTGCGTTTTCCTGTGCTAGGTCAAGCGCAGCAGCCGAAATATCAGATGCCGTTATCTTCCAACTGGGACGTGCTTTACCCAAGCTTACAGCAATTGCACCAGAGCCTGTCCCAATATCAAGGACTGACAACTCATCTGTTTTATTTTCAGTCAAAATCATCTGAACCAACTCTTCTGTCTCCGGCCGAGGAATCAGCACGCGCGCATCTACCTTAAAGTGTAAATCACAAAACTCTGTCCAACCGACAATATATTGAGGGGGAGTGTGATGTCTCAGTTGTGTCGCAATCGCTGTTAAGGCTGAAAAATCTTCATCTGTAATCTTCTCCTGCATGAGATTCAGCCATTCTAGCTTGGTCATATGATGAATTTGTCGCCAAACAAATTCTAAGGCATAGGGGTCATCGCTTAAGTGCGAGATATGCCCACGTACAGCTTCAATCCAAAGCATATTCTAAGTCCTTTTGTTTATATTTTTCATTTTTAATTTATTCAAAGCGCTATACAAAACATCTATACAGAAACAGACAGAAAACAAGAAAGCTTTTAGGAATTAATTCCTAGCTTAGTATCATTATACTGCCCCAGCCATCTTAGGCTGGTATGATTCGGAGTGGAAAGTATCGTGATCGACATATCCGAAAGCTCAAAGTCAAAGTGGATTCTATCTCCTTTTGAAATATTTCCACGAGAATTAGTCAGCAAAACCCTTGCATGATATGTTTGCAACTCAAGATCTTTCCCAGATGCATTAATTATAACTTTAAAGTGTTTATCTCCATCGCTCAAAGTATAAATCAACATACCTGGTAACATTCTGCCTATATTTCTCACGCTCATTGTCCGATTGATCTTTTCAAAGTCGTTTAGTTGAAAAAATAGATTTTCTCTTCTAAAAGCTATCAGTGACTTGATGAATTCTATTGTTGACGCATGTTCTGTTACCAAAGTCCAATCAATAGCATTAACAAAATCTCCCGAGCGATAAGAATTCTCTGCCGCTTTCCAATCATGTTTTACGAGCTTTGTTCGCTCAAATTCCTGCCCAATTTCCATAAATGGAACTCCAAAAGCAAGCAAATTGAGCGCACAGGCAAGTTCAATTCTCCTCGAATGCATCTCAGCACTATCTTCAGGATGATTTTTCAGCATCTGATCATTAAGATTCAGATTATCATGTGCCTCAACATAGTTAATCATCTGCTCTGCTGTTTTTAGCCCTGCAAAAATTTTTTTGCTCCCTTTTAACACATCAAAGAGCTTTCTCTCAAAGCCTAACTCTTTTGTCGCTTCTTTACGTAGCTCAAGCCCATCAACAAAACCATATTCGACTTTTTCAAATTCATTACCTTTTATCGTATTTCGCAACGCGTCATTGAAAGCACCAATACGTGGCATCTTTCCTAGATTCTTCTGGTTTGCTTTCTGAAAAATCATCAAATCTGTTGGCATGTCCCAGCCTTCGCCATAAATAAGAATTCGTCTATCCAGTTTATCAAGCTCACTACGCAACTTGTTCATCGTCTCAACATCTAAACAGCCCATCAAATCAAATCGAAAACCGTCAAAACCATAATTTTTCGCCCAAAAAATTACAGAATCTACGATAAATTTTGAAAACATTTCTCGCTCACTCGCCGTGTCATTTCCACAACCTGTTGCATCAGAATAACGAAAATAATAACCTGGAGCAAGCTTTTCAAAGCTTGAATTTTCACGATCATAGACATGATTATAAACCACGTCCATCACAACATTGAAGCCTGATTCATGAAATTTTTGTATTGTCTCTTTCAGCTCATTTATACGGCACATTGGATCAAAAGGATCCGTTGCATAGGAACCTTCTGGCACATTATAGTTTTGAGGATCATAACCCCAGTTATAATCCGAAGATTTTGTTTCATCAACTGTCTCAAAATCAAAAATCGGCATGAGTTGGACTGTATTAACACCGAGACTTTTCAAATAGTCAAAACCTGTTAGATCTCCCCAAAAATTTTTAGTCTCAGATTCAGTCAAACCTAAGAATTTACCACGATTTTTTTCAGAAACACCGCTTGTCTCTGAAATACTAAAATCTCGGACGTGTATTTCCTCAATAATCGCAGCAGTTGGAACTTCTAAACGCCAATCCGCCTCTCCCAGTTCAGCCTCATCAATTTTAGCCACAACAGAGCGTGTCCCATTTACAATCGTCGCCCTTGAATAAGGATCCTGTGTCTCAACTACTTTACCATTTTCATAGCGAACTTCATAGCTATAAACCAAGCCTAACTGATCACCTTTTAGCGTCTTTTCCCAAACAGCCGACTTATTTTTAGCATGATCATCCGAAGCCTCTCCCAACTCCATAGCGAAAAGTTCAACAAGCTGTTCATCTGGCTGCACCTTAGTATCATAAGACCTTAGGCTCACACTCACCAGCCCTGCTTCTTTTGGCGCCCAAACACAAAAAGTAGTCTCCTTAGGGCTATAAATTGCACCTAATTGTCCTGAAAACCCGTATTTTTTATCAAATGTTTGCCAACTCATATTTTTAGCTTCCTTTTATTCATTCTTACTCTTTTACTACGTTACCACATTACTACTCTTTGTATGTGATTATTATAACAAATTTTATTAATCATTTCATATCATTTGAACATTTTCTTTTATATTTAAATATCTTTCAGACTAAAGCCTATCTCTCTTCTCTGATAAGCTCAGAAAAAACAATAGATAATATTTTCCTTATTATACCAATAAACTCAAAGTTTTTAAGACATTATTCATATTACAAATTTATAGAAAAAACCAAGTCCATATAATTTAGACTTGGTTTTTTGAAATATCTTAAAGATGTTTAGAAACATTTAGTCGATTTACAGCACGACGTAGCGCAATTTCTGCACGGCGTTGCGCATCAATTGTATGCTGATCTTTGGCTTCTTCTAGCTCACGCTCTGCCTTAATCTTGGCACGCTCTGCACGAGACGTGTCAATATCACGATCACGTTCTGCCGAGTCAGCAATGATCGTCACAACGTTTTGATTTACCTCAATGATGCCACCATTTACCGCAACATAATCAACTTGACCTTTTTTATCTTCGGGACGGCGTATTTTGACTTCATCAATCTCAAGACGCGCAATGGTCCCAATCATATTTGGCAAAATACCCATTTCACCAAAGACTGTGCGAACACTCACATATGTCCCGTGATGATCATAGGTAATGCCATCAGGTGTGATCACCTGAACTGTCATTTCCTTTGCTTCAGTCATAATCAGTAACCCATTTTCTTAGCCTTTTCAAGCACATCTTCGATAGGGCCACAGCTTAAGAAAGCATCTTCTGGAATTTCGTCATATTTACCAGCTAAGATATCTTTAAAATCTTGAACCGTTTTTTCGACTGGGACATAAGATCCTGGTTGACCTGTGAAGGCTTCGGCTACGTGAAAGTTTTGTGACAAGAAGAATTGAATACGGCGCGCACGCCCAACCAATTGTTTCTCATCATCAGACAACTCATCCATACCTAGAATGGCAATGATATCTTGCAATTCTTTGTAACGTTGAAGCACACGTTGAACTTCCATGGCCACTTCATAGTGATCTTGGCCAACAATCTCTGGCGCCAAAGCACGTGATGATGAGGCAAGTGGATCAACGGCTGGATAGATACCCATTTGTGTCAAACGACGCTCCAAGTTAGTCGTAGAGTCCAAATGGGCAAAAGCTGTTGCAGGCGCTGGATCTGTATAGTCATCGGCTGGTACATAGATGGCTTGGATAGAAGTAACAGACCCCTTCTTAGTTGATGTGATACGCTCTTGCAATTGTCCCATTTCAGTTGCCAAGGTTGGTTGATAACCAACGGCAGATGGCATACGTCCAAGCAAGGCAGAAACCTCTGAACCTGCTTGAGTGAAACGGAAGATATTGTCAATAAAGAGCAAGACGTCTTGTCCTTCGACATCACGGAAATACTCGGCAATAGTCAAACCAGTCAAGGCCACACGCATACGTGCACCAGGCGGCTCATTCATTTGACCAAAGACCATGGCAGTTTTTTCCAAAACGCCTGAGCCCTTCATTTCAAAATAAAGGTCATTTCCTTCACGAGTACGCTCGCCAACACCTGTAAATACTGAAATACCGCCGTGTTCTTGGGCAATATTGTGAATCAACTCTTGAATCAAGACAGTTTTTCCAACTCCGGCACCACCGAACAATCCAACTTTACCTCCTTTAAGATAAGGCGCAAGCAAATCAACAACTTTGATACCTGTTACAAGAATCTCATTGGCTGTTGAAAGCTCATCAAAAGTTGGGGCTTTTTTATGAATTGGGCTGCGCTCAGCAGTCTCTTCGAAAAGCTCACCGCCATCAATGGCATCACCGAGCACATTGAACACACGTCCAAGTGTATCTTTACCAACTGGGACACTGATTGCTTTACCCGTATCAAGGACTTCAAGCCCACGAGTCAAGCCATCTGTTGATTCCATCGCAATCGTGCGAATAGCACCATCACCAAGTTCAAGAGCAACTTCTAATGTAATCTTTGTTTTTACGCCATTAACATCTTTGTAAACGATAAGGGCATTATTGATTTCAGGAAGTTTTGCAGCTGTCCCAAATTCAACGTCTACGACAGGTCCGATAACCTGTGTAATTTTACCAGAACTCAAATTTTTTCCTCCTGTATTATTAGATTGCAGCTGCACCAGCAACGATTTCCGTAATTTCTTGCGTAATTGAAGCTTGACGTGCGCGATTGTAAGCAATTGTTAAATCATTAATCACTGTATGAGCATTATCTGTCGCAGTTCGCATTGCTGTCATACCTGCCGCATGTTCAGCTGTCTTAGCGTCAACAATAGCGCCATAAATCATTGATTCAGCATATTGTGGTAGGAGCCCAGCTAGAATTTCTTCTCGATTTGGTTCCAACTCAAACTCAAAGCTATGTTGATTAATCTCTGCTTCGTCTGATTTATCAAGCGTGATAGGTAACATTTTTTCCATCTGTACACTACTAGATAAGCTGTTAATATGATGGTTATAACAAACGTAAAGCTCATCAAAAGCTTCATCAGAAAAGAGCCTAACCGCTTCAACTACGATATCACGAACTTGTGAAAATGATAGATCTTCAGCAATTCCGCGTAACTCATAGGCTAATTCGATACCACGAGTTTGAAAGAATTCAATTCCCATTGTGCCTAGAGCAAGAACTGCAAATTCTTCTTTCTTTTCTTTGTGTTTTCTAAGTTTCGCCATGACTGATTTTAAAATACTGCTATTGTAACCACCTACTAGCCCACGATCAGATGTGATGACAAGATAACCCGTCCTCTTAACAGGACGAACTGCCAAGAAAGGGCTACTACTTGTGCCACGATCGTGAGATACGAGATCAACTGTGACTTGCTTAATTTTTTCAGCGTAAATCTGATATTTTTTAGCTACTTTTTCAGATTTTTGCAATTTTGCCGCAGAAACCATCTGCATGGCTCCTGTAATCTGGCTCGTTTTTTGAGTCGAGGCAATCTTTGTTTTTATTTCATTTAGAGATCCAGCCATGGCTTACTCTCCGTAATTCGTTGATTTTTTGAAGTCAGTAATGGCAACGTCAAGTGCTGCAGTCTCTGGCAAATCTTTTGTTTTCACAATTGTGTCGAACAAATCTTTGTGATGAATATTGATGTAATCAAACAACTTGCTTTCAAAATCAAGAATATTCTCAACTGGTACACTATCAAGGAAACCATGAGTTAGCGCGTAAAGAATCACAACTTGTCGCTCTACGGCCAATGGACGGTGAAGAGGTTGTTTCAATACTTCAACCGTACGTTTACCACGCTCAAGTTTTGATTGAGTCGCAGCATCCAAATCAGAACCAAATTGAGTAAAGGCTTCAAGTTCACGATAAGAGGCAAGGTCAAGACGCAAAGTACCTGCAACCTTCTTCATTGCCTTAATCTGAGCTGCTCCACCTACACGCGAAACTGAAAGTCCCGCATCAATGGCCGGACGCACACCTGAATAGAACAAATCATTTTCAAGGAAGATTTGTCCGTCTGTGATTGAAATAACGTTTGTGGCAATATAGGCTGAGATATCACCTGCTTGTGTTTCAATAAAAGGAAGAGCTGTCATTGATCCACCACCAAGCTCGTCTGAGAGCTTAGCTGCACGCTCAAGAAGACGTGAATGCAAGTAGAAAACATCGCCTGGGAAGGCCTCACGGCCTGGTGGACGACGGAGCAAAAGTGAAAGTTCACGATAAGCTACGGCTTGTTTTGACAAATCATCATAGACAATCAAAACATGCTTTCCGTTGTACATAAACTCTTCACCCATTGCAGCACCAGCATATGGCGCAATATATAACAAAGGAGAAGGTTGTGAAGCAGAGGCTGTCACAACGATTGTATAATCAAGCGCACCGTATGAACGAAGCGTCTCAACTTGAGTACGAACAGTTGATTCTTTTTGACCAATTGCCACGTAAATACAAATCATATCTTGACCTTTTTGGTTCAAGATTGTATCGATTGCAATAGAAGTTTTACCAGTTTGACGGTCACCAATGATTAATTCACGTTGGCCACGACCAATTGGAACTAAGGCATCAATAGCCTTGATACCTGTTTGCAAAGGTTCTGAAACTGATTTACGTTGCATAACGCCTGGAGCTTTAAACTCAACAGGACGTGTTTTATCCGTCTTGATTTCTCCCAAGCCATCAACGGGTAAGCCAAGTGGATTTACGACACGACCAATCATAGCTTCGCCAACTGGTACCTCCATGATTTTGCCTGTACGTTTCACCGTATCACCTTCACGGATAGATAAGAAATCACCCAAAATAATGATACCGACATCAGTCGCATCGAGATTTTGCGCCATACCAAATGATCCATTTGAAAATTCAACAAGTTCACCACTCATTGCATTTTCAAGACCATAAGCACGAGCAATTCCATCGCCGACATAGGTAACAACACCAGTCTCTGCCACCTCAAAATCTGGTGTAAAGTTTTCAATTTGTTGTTTAATCAGCGAGCTGATTTCATTTGCAGTAATTGCCAATTTAATAAGCTCCTTTCATCAGTAGCATTTTCCTGCCTTTTTTGAATATTCGGCTCAGAAAGACTAAGTCGAAATCTGCATATAGGGCAGGTTTATTTTATTTTATAATTCTGTGGCGATTTTCGCCAATTGTGACTTAATAGACGCGTCTAGAACTTTTACATTGTTGTGAATAATAAATCCTCCAAGAATGCTTTCATCTACGCGATTTTGAATCGTCACATTGTTTAATTCAAATTTGGCCTTAATGACCTCAATCATTTTTTGCTTCTGCTTATCAGAAAGCGCAACGGCTGTTACTATTTCAACTTCATCGCGTCCAAGTTCTTTATTTGCCATCATCTTGAAGGCGTCTAAACTATCAATTAAAAGAGAATAGCGTCCATTTTTTGCAATCGTCCTTAAGTAATTTGATAATAATTTTGAAGCTTTTTCAGCAATTTGATCTAAAAGTTCTGATTTTTTTTTATCAGGTACAGCTGGATTCATCAAAAAATCCGCTGCTTGACTAACATTTAATGAACTAGTAAGTTCAAGGTTTTCATCTAACAGATTTTCAACTTGATTTTGCTCTCTCGCTGCTTCTAGTAGGGCTTTAGCATATTTTCTAGAAATAACTGATTCTGTCATATTATTCCCCAAACTTATTTAGATAGCTATCAATTAATTCTGATTGCGCTTCTGCATTTAAAGATTTGCCAATTAGTTTTTCAGCAATTTGAACAGAGATGTTAGCAACATCCCCTTTAACAGCTTTTAGTGCTGCTGCACGTTCATTAGCAATATCATCTGCGGCGTGCGCTTTCTGCTTTGTCATCTCAGTTAGAGTTTCCTCAATTAGATTTTGACGCGTTTGCGCAGCCGTAACCCTAGCCGTATCAACAATCTGTGAAGCCTCCTCTTGTGTATGTGAAAGCTCCTCTTGACGTTGCACTACCAAGTCAGAGGCTTCTTTATGAGCCTCTTCTGCTGCAGTAATGTCATCCGTAATCTTCTTCGCACGTGTCTCAAAAATACCTGTAATCTGCTTCCAAGCAAAAAGACGCAATAAAACAACGAGCAAAATAAAAGCGCCAGAAACGACAATAACATTTCCAATAATAGTGTTTGGAGTAGCTTCTGCTAAATACATCTTAATAATGCCCCTTTCCTTAATGCTCTGCCAAAACCTTATGGCTGAGATAAATAGTTGTCAATAGAGTGAAAACATAAGCCTGAACAGCTCCAATGAACAGAGAGAACCCAATCCATACAATTTCAAATACAATTGACAAAGGATATAAATACGGCAAGGTCGTTGCCATTGTAACAATAAGTCCTAACAAGATTTCTCCAGCAAAGATGTTCCCATAAAGCCGGAGGGCTAGCGTCAATGTATTTGTGAACTCTTCTAACAAGTTCAACGGAAGCATAAAAGCAGGTGGTCGCATGAAGGAATTTTTGAAATATTTCACAAAACCAAACTTCTTTACGCCCATTGAATTTGACAGGATAATAACCGTAGCGGCAAGAGTGAGTGTCACAATAGGATTCGCTGTGGGTGATTTCCAAAGACTAATTTCACCTGGTGTTTCAATCTTTGTTACCAAACCAATTTCATTGGAGATAAGAATGAAAGAAAAAAGCGAAAAAGTAAAAAGCGAAAATCTCTGTGATTCAACAGAACCGAGGTTGTCTTTGCCTAGGCCATTAACAAAATCTACAACAAATTCCAAAACATTTTGCTTCCCCTTGGGAACGATTGTCATCTTACGGCTTGCCCAAAAAACTAAAAGGAAAATGATGAGTACAGTTAAAATTGTCATCATCAAAATAGTCCCATCAAAAGCAATCGGTCCAATTTTAAATATCCAAGTTGACTCCATTCACTCCTCCTTTCTATGTGCTTTTCTGTCTTTATTTAAGGACAAAAGCCATAACCAGAGTAATAAAGAAGGTTGCCTCAACAAAGGCGATACCAACAATCATACGTGAGAATAAGCGCGACTCCATTTCAGGTTGACGAGCAGCAGAATTGATAAAGCTAAACACGATAAGTGCATCACCGATTGCAGCTGCAGCTGCAGCGATTGCGACTCCAAGAATTGCAATATTTCCAGTCATAATTTCCTCTTTCTTGCAGCATTTGCTGCGTTTATTTTTACTGGTAAATTTTACACTTATTCCACGACAAAGTCAAAATTTTTATACGAATTTTCTAAATTTCTGAAACTTATCATTAGTTTTCATTTCATAGTTTTTATTATCCAGTTTTCATTTTCTCTCTCAAATCGGATTGCACCTTGCTGATTTGTTCGATAGACTTTCACTCCCTCTGCTTCAAAAATATTCAAAATTTCCTGATGAGGATGATGATAGCGATTGTTTTTTCCTGCAGAAATAAGAGCAATTTCTGGCTGTATTTCTTTTATAAATTCTGGACTAGAGGCTGTTTTACTCCCATGATGCCCTGCTTTTAATACATCCGCTTTTAAGTTGGGATAATCCTTTAGTAACTCTTTTTCCCCCTCTTTTTCCAAATCCCCTGTAAAGAGAAATTTAGTTCCATAGAAGTCCCCATAAGTCACGATAGAATCGTTATTGTCACCTTTTCCAGTATAACCATTTGATAAAACTTCTAAGCTCGAATCAAAGATCGGAAATTTTTCACCAACTTTAATAGTCCTGACAGATGTATTTGTTTTCCTTAATTCTTTCACCATCTTGGAAACCGCCAAAGCTCCGCGATCAACTAAAATCTGCCTTATTTTAATTTTTTCAGAAAGAGGAACCAAGTCCCTAACATGATCAGTGTCTGTATGTGTCAAAATCAAAGTATCAATAGTCCCAATTCCCATGGATTGCAAATAGGGAATTAGCGTTTTGTCTGCATTTGAACCTACTACTCGTCTTTGCCATGGGGCTGGACTTGCAAATGAAACCTTTCCGCCTGTATCTATTAGTATTGTATGTTTATTAAATTTATCTTGTAATAGAAAGCTATCTCCTTGCCCAATATCAATCATCGTAATGCTTTCTGTCATTGGATTTTTAACTATGAAAAACAAAATAAAAACTATGGCCATTAATAAACTAGCTCGCAACTTTTGTTTAAAATTATCTATATATAATCCCGTAACAAATAAAAGTAACAAGAAAATTGACAGACTAGGTGTCCCTAAAACAATTGGATAATGAAATAAACCGTCAACAAGTCTGACCAAATATTCAAGGCAAATAAAGAAGAAATTCATATTAAGTGTCAAATGGATTGATACAGATAAAGCAAATATTATCACCAGTGCAGGCAACATGATGCTATCAAAAATTACTGAAAAAATGAAAGTCAATATAATTGATAAGGGCTGAAAGACATGAAAATTAATGACTAATACTGGTAAAACGCCAAGAGATAAAATCGAAGATTCAAGTAATATTTTCTTAATTCCACTCAACTCCTTGAAATGCCCCGAGAGCATCATCAATAAGAAAGCATAGAAAAGTGTCAATCCTCCCCCAACAGTTAGCAAGAATTTCGGTGACAGTAATAAGAGAACAAAAAAGGTCAGCGTAAAGTTATCTAATCCTTTAAGACGAATATTCTTTTGAACCAAAGCCCTCAGAATTGACACTGAGAGTCCCGTCAGAAAAGCATAGAAAATACTAAAAGGTAGCTGGAATTTATCAACCTGATCAATTCTAAAGCCTATTCTTAATAAAAACCTTCTTAGCCAGTCTAGGAAAAAATTTACCTGCATACCTGATAAGGCAAACAAATGAATAATACCAAGCGCACTATAAATATCTCCCATTTGGTCAAAGTCTTTCCCTAGATAGCCAAATAATAGTCCTGTCATATAGCTAGACATTGGAGATGGAAAATGACTCTGACACCACAGAATAGCTCTTCGTCGAACAATTCTTAAATCTAAATTGGATCGAGCCTCAACAGCTTTTATGGTCTTAATTGTCACAATCTGATATATATTTTGTGTTGCCAGATATTTTTGATAATCAAAGCCATTAAAATTTCTTTGTTGCTCTGGTATTTCAAGATTAGCTTCAATTTTCAATAAGACATTTGAAGCAAGTTTTTGATAATATTGCTTCTCTTTCTCAGAGCTTAGTTTGTAATAAACTTGAAATTTTTCATTGTCAGATTTCCCTTGGAAGCTTAATAAATCTCCATTTACTTCCAACGTATCTATCAAGGGAGATATGCTATGAATCTCGGTGGGCAATTGAGCCTGATGTTGTAATTCGTCAACTTTATTTAAGAATACAAAGCCCCCTACAAGTAGCAAAATTGGAAAGAGAATAAAATATCTTCTGTATAGTGCCAGTCCACAAGAAAGTACAAGAATAGCTAATAAGAGCCAACTAAATCTCCAAATGCAAAAATAAAGCAAAATTGACAGATAAGCCGCAAAAATAGACGGAAATTTGAACTTAATCTTATTTATCAACGGTAATACTGTCCTTTATCTTATCAAGAGATTTTTCTCCAAAACCCGAGACATTCCCTAGATCTTCAATAGATTTGAAAGGACCATTTTGAGTTCTATAATCAATGATATCCTGTGCCTTTTTCTGTCCAATTCCACTCAAACTTTGAAGTTGGCTTAAGTCGGCTGTATTAATGTTAATCTTTCCAGTAGAAGTTGATGGACTTTTACTTGTGCCTAAACTATTATCAGAGTTTGATGATGAAATTACGCTCTGTACTTTCTCTGCAATGGTTGCTACATAGATCACTTGTCCATCTTTTAGTTTCTCAGCTAAGTTAATTGATTTCTGGTCTGCTTCATCTGTGAAACCTCCAGCCATTTGTACAACGTCATTTACCCGTAAATTTGCAGAGACTGTATATACTTTCGGATTCTTCACAGCGCCTTTGACATCTACTACTATTTTTTCAGGTTCAGTTGCTGGCAAACTGGAAGATTCTTCAAGCTTTTTCTTCAAATTTTTAGTGGAAGTACTTTGGCTTGTTATTACTAGTGGCTCATTTTGCTTTATATTAGTGGCACGAGAAAAGTTTAAAAACAGAATTAGACCAATAAGAATTCCTAAAACCGTTACAACAAGTACGATAATTTTCCATCTTTCTTTGATAATTTTTAAAATTTCTTCCTTATCCATATCCATCTTGGCCTCATTCTTTCTATACTTATCTATACGTAAATTTTTCTAAAATGTTTCAAGTCACATATTATTTTGTGTATAAAAAGAGCAACTTTGAAATGAAAAGTTGCTCATAATAGAAGAAGCTTATAAAAAAATCCTAAATTTAGGATTTTTTCTTATTTTGATTCATTTTTTGATTTGCTCTAGCTTCCATAACAATCGGAAGAACTGAGGGCTTACGCTTAGTCTGATCATAAAGGAATTTCCCAAGTGCATCACGGATAGCATTTTTCAACTCTCCCCAGTCAAAGTCATTACCTTCAAGATATTTTTCAGTGGCTGCATTAGCAATATTTCCAGCTTCTTTCATCAAATCACGTGAAGCTTTGACAAAGACAAATCCGCGCGTATGGACCATGGCTTTGCTGACAATAATTTTCTTTTGACGATCAATCGTTAAGACAGCAATGAAGATTCCTTCCTCTGAAAGAACTTTACGATCACGTAAAACAACTGATCCGATATCACCAATACCAGCTCCGTCAATCATGACATTATCCGCAGGAATAGTGCCTTCTGGTTGCATTTTGTCTTTTTTGAAGCTTACAACTTCACCACGTTTGGCTACAAAGATACGATTTACAGGAATTCCCATCTCCATCCCTAAATCTGCATGAGCTTTAAGTTCACGATATTCACCTTGAACGGGGATCAGATTTTGTGGTTTAAGTAAATCAAGCATAAACTGTAAATCACGCGCATTGGCATGACCTGATACACGAAGTTCTGATGCTAAAGCTTTAAAGATACCACCTGCACGATAAATTGCATTCTCAGTGCGGGCAACTCGCGTCTCAAAGGCAACAGAAGGGCTTGTAACAGAATAAATCATGTCTCCCTCATGGATCTTTACATAACGGTGCTTATTCGTTGCCATAAGTTCCAATGCAGTGAGCGGCTCACCCATTCGACCAGTTTCTATGATAACTAGTTCGTTGTCCGGATATTTTTTAATCTCGCTAGGCTGGATAATCATTTTACGGTTATCAATATGCAATTTTTTCAAGCGCGTAGCCGTATCCACGACCTGCTCCATATCTTTACCTGTAAAGGCAACATGACGCCCTAGCGCTATTGCCACATCAACAACTTGCTGAATACGTCCAATATTTCCTGAATTACAGGCAATAATCACACGACCTTCCCAGTCATCTATCGCATCATAAATTTTGTCATAAATTTCTGTTTCGCTCGCATTTTGAATTGTAGACATTGAATTGGCAGAAGTTGAAAGTAAAGCCAGTACGCCTTTTTGACCAATTTCAGCTAGACGTGACATATTTGTCTTATAGCCTTCTGAAACTGCTGGATCAAAGCGGAAGTCGCCTGTATAGACAATATTTCCATCTTTCTTGGTACTTACAACAATTCCTAAACTCTCCGGAATTGTATGCGTTGTTGAGAAAAATGAAATGATGGCTTCTCCAAAATCAATTTCAGTCATTTCAGAAACAACATGGAAATTATCAAACTTCTTTGATCCCTCATAGTTTTTCGTATTGATTTTTGCAAGCTCGACTGTTAGCTCAGATCCGAAAACTGGCACATCTATTTCTGATAAAAGATAAGGCAATGCACCGATTGAATCCGCATGTCCATGCGTTAAGAAAACACCAGCAATTCGACTCGCATTTTCCACTAAGTAGGTCATATCTGGGATTACGCAATCTACACCCAGCATTTCATTCTCAGGATATTTAAGTCCGCAATCTAGCACAAAGATAGTTTGATCGACTTCGACCAAATACATATTTTTCCCAAACTCGCGTACTCCGCCCAATGGGATTATTTTAATTTTTGACATATAATCTCTTTCTATTCATTTGGAAAATTTTTAGTATGAGCAAAGCTCGGCTCTTTGTAATTATCCAATTTTAGCCGTTAAAAACTATCTTATTTTATCATTTTTATTGATTTTTTTCAAAGGCCACTTAGCTTTTTCATTTGAAACATTCAACTTTCAAAGAAAGAAAGAAAGAAAAGAAAATCTGATTTAGCCAATAAAAATGCCTGTAAACAGACATTTTTATTGGAAAACTTTACAGTTTTTATTACATACCTGGTGTTGGCATGATTTCGTAGATGTCAATGCTACCACCCATTGCAATATGTGGATGGCCTTCAGTCAGAGCATGTGCTGCTTCTGCAGATTCAGCTTCAAGGATTGAGTAACCACCAACTGTTTGATCCACTGCAAATTCAGTAGGCATTGTTGGGTTACCGAAATCAAGAAGAGCTGCGCCAACTTTTCCGCCCCACGCCATCCATGCTTGATTCATTTTTTCCATGTCTTCTGGCGTCATATTTGCGCCCATTTCAGCTGCTGTTTTCATATCAGCACGATAGATGAACATAAATTTCTTCATTTTATGAGAAATCCTTTCAATTATTTGATAATTTAATATTAACAAATTTCACAAGAAAAGTGTTGATTTTTGACTTTAAGATTTCCCTAAATTAGGGTATTTCTGCGCTTGTAAACATTAGTGCATAATAAAATAAAAAACCTCTATTATAATATAGAGATTTTTTATTTTGGGCGACTTTCGCCGTGTTCACAGGGTTCACACCTGTGAACAAATCCTCACGATTCCTTCGCGGCTGACCTAACAGCCCAGAATTCCCACCGTTTCTAGTCATTTGGCTTTCGCCAATTGGCAAGACTAGAAGATATATCGGCTCGTGGGAGAATTATAGCATATTACTCAGACTTTATCAATTCTAACTGCGTTTAATCTTTTCGATTGATTTGCCTTTTGCTAATTCGTCGACGACCTTGTCAATCTGACGCGCTTTTTTAATCAGCGGATCTTCAAGCGTTTC